>DATFWZ010000158.1:0-3618 GCA_035258765.1 Gemmataceae bacterium | reverse complement strand
GACTCCGGCCTGATGCCCTCGATCGTGACCGCCAATGTGTCGCCGCGATCCGCGCCCTCGACGTAGACCGGCCCAGCAATCGGGTTAACGAGCGGCGGGCTGCGGTCGAACCCGGGCCGCTTCGCGGGGATCGCCTTGTCGTCCGGCGACTTGAAGTAGCCGGAGCTGGCGTCCCAGGTCTCGACCTCGAACGTTTCACCCGGCCGCACGCGCAATAGCGGCGTGTCGCGCCAGTCAAAGGTGAACTTCCGGGCGAGGTCGCGGGGGATGCGCTGCATGATGAACCTCTGGCCACGGCATCCAAATGCCTCCGTGGCGCTGTGGAGCACCGCGGACCTGTAGGGAAGCCTTCCGTGGCGTTCCGCAAGGCTCACTCCTCCGGAAGCAATGTTTGTCCCCGGGACGCCCAAGCGTGCGGAACGCCACGGATGGCGTTCCCTACAGAGATCAGCCACGGCCGGTCAGATCCAGCCCCATTGCGTCAACAGCTCGCCGGCGTGGGTAAAGTCCGGGAGCAGGTGGTCCGGGTTGCACGCGAGCAGCTCTTCGTGCGGGTGCCAACCGGTCGCGACCACGACGGCCTTCGCCCCTATGGCACGGGCGCACTGCACGTCCAGCGGCGTGTCGCCGATCACCCAGATGTCGGCGGCGTCGACTCGTTTCCCGATGTGGCGCTCCGCCTCGGCCAGGGCCCGGCGCGCGACGTCGTCGCGATCCAAGAGGTCGTCCGCGAACCCGCCGAACGGGAAGTAGTCCCACAGCCCGTAATGCCGCAATTTAATCTCCGCCCCGGCCCGGATGTTCCCGGTCAGCAGGCCGACGACGGCCCCTTGCCGCTCGCGTCGCAAGGCCTCGTCAATCCCCGGGAGGACCGACCCGCGGATGCGCTTCAACATCCCGGGAAGCTGGGCAAGGTATGCCGCCTCCAGGCGCGTGGCGTTCTCGTCGGCAGGTTCGATCCCGTGCAAGTCGAGGAGCTCGCGGACAATGCCCGGGTCGGTGCGGCCGCTGTAGGCGACGCGGTCGCGGACTTCCGCGACGCCGAACGCGGACTTGAGGGCCGCTTCCATCGCGGCCTTGCCCGCTCCGCCGGACCGGATCAGGGTGCCGTCGATGTCGAACAGGAGTACGCGCATTTTGCCAATATACGGCCGCGGGGCTTGCCCGCCCGGGCAGAATGGTTCACGTCCCGGCGCGGCCGGCTCGATAAATAGGAAGCCTCCGCGAACTGGGGAAGTGCGGCCCGACGGGAGAAGACATGAGGCCCATTCGCGTCCTGCTGAGCGCCGTTGCCCTCATCGTCCCGATCGCCCCCGCCCACGCCGAACCCCGCCCCGCCAGCGGGTCCACCTCGACCGCTTCGATCTACGGCTCCCGGTCCGCCACCCTTCCTTTGCCCGTCCCCCTGGACGCCATGCCGGGCGTCACCCGCGACGCCCTGGTCAAGGTAATGAAGGACCCGACGATCACGGCGGTCTCCCCAGCGGACGATTTCGTCGCCCAGCCGGACGTGTACCAGTGGCTGCTCGACCACCCGGACCGGACCGCGGCCGCGTGGCGGAAGATCGGCGTCGGGGCAGTCGAGATCAAGCCGCTCAAGGACGGGCGCTTCTATTGGAAGGACGACAACGGCAGCGAGCTAGTGTGGCAGACGGTGGCCCGGGGGCCGAACGGGCGGGTGTGGTACGCGGAGGGGCGCGTCAAGCCCGGGCCGTTCCTGCCGTCGTTCCCCGTGACCGCGGTGGCCGTGCTCAACCACGCCGACAAGCCCAAGGACAAGGGCGACGCGACGATCACGCACCAGATCGAGGTGTTCCTCCGCACCGACAGCAAGGCGGCCGCCCTCGTGACCCGGATGCTCGGCGACAGCGCCCCCAAAATGGCCCAGGACGGGTCGGAACAGCTCCTGATGTTCTTCTCCGGGATGGCCCGCTACGCCCACGACAAGCCGGAGAAGGCCAAGGCGGCGCTGGCCGAGAAGGGCAAGTGAGCCGCGTCGATGGCCGAAAATGTCTTTGACCAAGCAGCCCGGTACTTGGCCAAGATCGACCCGACGGCAGTCCTGAATTGGGCCTTGCCCGCTACTCCGAGTCCGCTGCGCTTCATCCGCTGGCTGGACGCCCGCACCGTCCCGTTCCCGGGGTCGCCTCACCGGGTTTGCGACACGGTCGCCCACTTGGAGCAGGTCGATCCGCCCGGCCGCCCGTGGGCAATCCCGGTCGAGTGTCAAGTCGAGCCGGACCCCGAGATGTTCGGCCGCCTGCTCGAGTACCTGGGACGGCTGTGGCGGGCGGAGCGTCCGTCCCCGGAGCGTGGCGACCGGTTCTGGCTCGGAGCCGTTGTCATCAACCTGACCGGAACCGGGCGGTCGTCCCGCGACCACGAGTGGACGGCCGTCGGCCTCCGCACCCAACTCCGAGTCGTCGAGCGCAATCTACACCAGGAGTCGGCATCAAGCACTCTGGCCCGGGTCGCGGACGGGACGCTCGGAACAATCATCCTAGGACTGGTCCCGCTGATGGATGGAGGAGACGACTCGGGTATCATGACGGAGTGGCTTCGTTTGGCGTCGACCGAGGCGGACCCGCGGCGCCGAAGCGATATCGGCGCACTGGCCCTCGTATTCGCCGAGGCCGCTAATCGCGGGAGCGCCTGGATGCGCCTCCTCAAGGGGTGGAACATGATTCAGTCGAAGCAAGTGCTCGAATGGCAGGCGGAAGGCGAGGCCCGCGGCAAGGCGTCGGCCGTTGTGGCATTCCTCGAGGCCCGATTCCAGGTCGTTCCCGCCGATCTGATAGCTGCCATCCAGGGCATCTCCGACCTCCATCGACTCAACCCGATGGTGAAACTCGCGGCGACGGCGGTATCCCTCGATCAGTTCCGGACCGACGCCGGGCTATAGCCCATTCGCTTGCGAGTGCGCTAGCCGGGCCATCCAAAACTCCAGGGACACTTCCAACCGCTCGACCACGCGCCATGTCCAAACAGCTCGACTACAAATCGGCCGGCCTGGACCTGGACGTCTACGAGGACACGATCGGCCGGATCGGCCGACTGGCCAAGAAAACGCACGGCCCCGGGGTTCTCGACGGCTTCGGTGGGTTCGCCAGCCTCTTCGCCCTGGACATCAACCGCTGGCTCTTCTCCGGCGGATACAAGAAGCCGGTCCTGGTCACCTGCACCGACGGCGTCGGCACCAAGTTGAAGGTCGCGGCGCTGACGAGCAAGTTCGACACGGTCGGCATCGACCTGGTCGCAATGTCGGTCAACGACTGCCTCTGCTGCGGGGCCCAGCCGCTCGTCTTCCTCGACTACCTGGCGATGCCGATGGACGACCCGGCCTTGGCCGAGCAGCTGGTCAAGGGCATGGTGGATGGGTGCCAGCAGGCCGGTTGTTCGTTGACCGGCGGGGAGACCGCGATCCTCCCGGATTTCTACGCCCCCGGCGACTTCGACATGGCCGGGTTCGTTGTTGGGGTGGTCGAGCGCGACGACGCGATCGACGGCTCCCACATCCAGCCCGACGACGTCGTCCTGGGCCTCGCGTCCACTGGACTGCACTCGAACGGCTATAGCCTGGCTCGGAAGATCGTCTTCGAGCACGCGAAGCTGACGGTG
>DATFWZ010000157.1:0-6069 GCA_035258765.1 Gemmataceae bacterium | reverse complement strand
GTGAAGGCCGCGCCGGTCTTCGACTCGATCCCGAAGGACGCCAAGGTCCGTCTCGACCTGATCCCGGGCGGCGAGTAATGGGTAACGACTGAAGTAAACCGCCGCGGCCCCGGAGTCCCCTCCGGGGCCGCTGATTTTTGGCGGAGCCCGACGCGCGAAGCGAGGACAACGCGCCGGGTTTTCCTTGTGTGATCTTAGTGCCTTTGTGGTGATCGCTTTTGAATGACCAAACCACAAAGGCACAAAGATCACACAGAGAAACACAAAGACGACATTCACCCCAGTAACCCCAGCAACTCCCCACACGCGCGATCAATCGCCCCGTCCGTGCCGCCGGGGTGGTGAAACGCGACCACCTCGCGCAATGCCGCGCGGAACTCCTCGCGTGCCGTTGCGTACTCGTGGTGCAGCCGCGCCGCGTCCTCGCCCCACCGCTCGGCGATCTCGCGGATCGCCATCCCGTCGCCGAAGCGAAGCCGCAATAGTTGCACCCGCCGGAGCGCCGTGGGCCCAGCCGCCTCGGCCTTCTGGTTCTGAACGCGACCGGCCTCGCGGAGCAATGCGCGGGCCCAGGCCCGATCAAATGCCTCGGCTGGACCAGTGTCCTCGGCCGCGAGGTCAACCGGCAGCGGGCCGGGCAGATGCCGCCGGGCTTCGTGCCGCCGCGCCACATTGCGAGCCGCTCCGAGCAGGAACGCCCGGAACCCGCCGGCGCGGTCCGGATCGGCTTTCTCCAACAGCCCGCCGGCGCGGAAGCACTCGACGAACACGTCCTGGGCCGCGTCGTCCACTTCCTGCGATCTGGCAACCCCCCGCCAGCGGGCGGTCAGATACGCGGCGACGACCGGTCGATAAACTCGAGCGAACCGCTCGCGGGCCGCGGGGTCTCCGCCCGCGGCATCGCGGATCATGGTCCAGCAGGTGACCTCGGCCGACGGCATGTCTACGGCTTCACCTCCCGCGGTGGCGGAGCGAGTTCGCCGGCCGCTAAGCTTGGGTCGCGGTATGGCTTCTTCTTCTCGTACAGGTCCAGCCGCTTCCGGGCTTCAGGGCCGTATCGCTTCTCGAAGGCCGGGAAGGAGAGGGCCTTCTTCTGGTGCTCGATTGCCTTGTCGAAATCCCCGGTCTCGGCACAGGCGGCGGCCAAGGTGTCCAAGAACACTGCATTCTTCCACTCGGTCAGCTCGCACGCTAGGGTCGCGTGGTCCACCGCGCGCTTGCCGTCGCGCACGCCGTGCGGCCCGGTCGCCAGGATTTGTGCCAGAGAATTGTTCGGTTCGGCCATCTTCGGGTTGAGGCGGATTGCCTCTTTGTAGGAGGCCATGGCCCCGGCCGCGTCCCCCTTTTTGCCTGCAAGAAGACCCCGAGGTTGTGGTGAGTCGGGTAGTGCTTGGGGTCTAGGCGGATGGCCTCCTTGCAACTGGCCACGGCCCCGTCCAGGTCCCCCTTGGCGCCCAGGACGCGTGCGAGGCTGTGGTGGCCGATCGCAGATTGCGGCTCGAGGCGGATGGCCTCCTTGAAGCAGGCGATGGCCCCGTCCAGGTCCCCTTTCACTTCCGAGAGGAATAGCCCGAGGCCGTGGTGGCCCCGGACGTCCTTGGGGTCGAGGCGGACGGCTTCCTTGAAGGCGGCGACGGCCCCGTCCACGTCCCCCTTGTGGTACAGGGCAATACCGAGGTTGCTGTGCGTGAGGGAATCCTTGGGGTTGAGCCGGACGGCCTCCCGGAAGCTGGCGGCGGCCCCGTCGTAGTCTCCTTTCACATCACAGAGGATCCCACCGAGGCCGAAGTGGGCCCTGGAGTCGTTCGGGTCAAGCCGGATGGCCTCCCGGAAGCTGGCGATGGCCCCGTCCGCGTCCCGCTTACTCCTCAGGGCGACCCCCAGGTGGCTGTGGGAGGCGGCGTTCTTGGGGTCGAGCTGGATCGCCTCCCGGTACTCGCCAATCGCCCCGTCCAGGTCCCCCTTGGCCTTGAGCGCGTTCCCCAGGTCGGTACGGCTGTCAACCGCCTTCGGGTCGAGCCGGATGGCCTCCCGGTACTCGCCAATCGCCCCGTCCAGGTCGCCTTTGCCTTTCAGGGCATGCCCCAAGTACCTGCGCACGGGAGCCAGCTCGGGGTCGAGCCGAATGCACTCCTTGTAACTCGCGATGGCACCATCCAAGTCCCCCTTGTGTGAGAGCGCGATTCCGAGGTTGCTGTGAGCCTTGGCGTCGTTCGGGTGGATCCGCAGGGAGTCCTGGAAACAGGCGACGGCAGCGTCGTAATCGTGCCGCACGTCACAAAGGAGCGCCCCCAGATCGAGGTGGGCGGCGGCATCTTTCGGGTCGAGGCGGATGGCCTCCTTGAAGCACTCGATGGCCCCGTCCACGTCCCCTTTGTAGCGCAGGGAGAGTCCCAAATGGACTTGGGCTGCGGAGTTGGTCGGGCGAGCCGCCACGGCCGCCTGGAACCATCGCGTCCGCTCCTCGGCCCCCTCCCGCTGACTGTCCGGGTAGGTCATGCCGATGGTCATGAGCAGCCCGAAGTTGTTCGGCCACCGGCGGAGGGCGGCCACCAGCAACTCGCGCTTTCGCTCCACCGGGATCGCGGGACTGCCGCCGAGGAAGGCTGCGAACCCCGGCGGCTGGCGCAGGGCCTCCGCCTGTGCGGCCAGTTCTCGCATGCGGACTGCGCCGCCTCCGCCGTGGACCACGTCCCGAACCGCGTCCCGATATGGGTCCGGGTCCACCGCAGCCAGCAGAGGACGCACAGATCCCGCCTGTGCGGACCGGACCGACTCCAGTTGCTCCAGCCGCAGCCAGCGGTCCAAGGCCGCGACGAGTCGGTCCCGGACCTTTGACTGGGAGACGCGCCCGGCCGCTTCGTCCAGCGGTGTCCGCCCCGGTACCACCCCGAACCGCTCCAGCACCAACCGCAGCCGCCGGACCTCTTCTGTCAGGGGGGGCCTGTCTCCCCGGATCGGCGTCCAGCGGAACTGGTCGAACTCGTCCAGGTCGCGGAGGACGGCCAGGTCCGATCGGCACCGATCGACCTGTGCCTTGACCGCGTCCGCGCCACCCTCGCCCAGCCGTCGGTCAATCTCCGCCAGCGCGGCACCGGCTCCGTCGGAATCCTCACGCCGTAGCCCGTCCTCGCACCGGCTGACCAGGTCCGCCAGGGCATCGGCATTCCGGGCCGTCTGTGCCCGTCGATCGGCGCCCTGCCGGTCCAAAAACCACGCGAACGAGCCGGCGCCGACCAGGAGCAGGCCCACACTTGCCGCCAGCGCCAACTGCACCCGCCGGCGTTTGTGTTCCTCGGCGACTTTCTGTTCCGCTACTCGCCGCGTGTTCGCCTCCTCGACTGCCTTGGCCTCGGCGGCAGCCCACGCCACTTCGGCGCGCTGGGCCCGGCTCTCGACGTCGGCCAGGTGGTCCCGCAGCGCGTCGCGCAGCACGCCGGCGTGCCGCGGTCGGGCGTCCCGATCGGCGGCAAGGCATTGCTTGCACAGTGAAATAAGTTCCGCATCTGCCCCGCAGGCGTCGAGGCGCGAGAAGGCATCGTCCAACTGCCCGCGGATGGCCATGAGGCGAACCGCGTCCGAGTCGCTGCCGACGTAGGGCGGGTTGCCGGTCAGGATGACGCACAGGATGGCGCCCAGACCGAACACATCGGTTCTCTCGTCAAGTTTCTCGACTTCTCCCCCGGCCTGCTCCGGGGGCATGAACGCAGGCGTGCCCATCACGCTGCCGGCGGCGGTGTCGGACCCCATCCCAGTGCCCGAGCGAGCAGTGTAGATGACGGTGGGTTCCGGCCGTTCGCGGTCTCGGCTCGCATGGGTCGCGCGCTCTTCGTCCGCAACGCCGCCGCGGGGGAGCACCTTGGCCAAGCCCCAGTCCATGACCAACACCTCGCCGAAGGAGCCGACCATGACATTGGCTGGCTTCAAGTCCCTATGGATCACCCCCTTGGCGTGGGCGTACGCCATCGTGTGACAGACCTGGAGGAAGGTCTGCAGGAAGTCGCCACGTTTGGCTGCCAGATCGACGCGGTCGGTCAACATTTCCGCAAGGGTTTGTCCCTTGACCAGCTTCATGGCGAAGTAGGGGCGGCCGTCGGCGAACCGGGCCAGGTCGTACACGGGGACGACACCGGGGTGCTGAAGCTGGCCGCACACCTGGGCTTCTTCGACGAACCGCTGGGCCGCGGACGCCCGGTCGGCCAGTTCCGCCTTGAGGACCTTGACGGCCACGTCGCGGCCCAGGTCCGGGTCGCGGCCCTTGAGGATGACGCCCATGCCGCCGCGGGCGATCTCGCCGAGGAACTGGTACCGGTCGGCCGCGGCGCGCAGCGCCTCGGGCGACGACGGCTGAACAAGCGGGGCGTTGTCGGACGGATCGTCGCGCAGGAGCGGCGGATGCGTCCATCCGCCCGGCGTACTCTCCGCGCCAAATGCGACCGCGAGGCCGGCGTCGAACGCCGGGTCATCGGTCGGAATGGGGACGAGGGTGTGTGTGCGGTCCGGATCGCGGGTCATGGGCAGACTCCGGTGCGAGTTCCCACAGGTTCGCACGACAAACGGCTTTCGCGGAAGAAAAATCGGGAGAATCGCTGGACCACCTCCGCCTGCTCGATGGTCTAATGAATGACTAAAGGTCATTTCTTCGCGCGTTTGGTTGTTACGTTGCGCGGGGGTGTGTGTCTGCGCGTGCAATGAAACCACGCGGGGGGAATGGCAAAAAGTTGGCAGCCTTGGCAGTCTTGATTCCGTTTGAATGTCGTGCTGCACTTGTCTCAGAATCGACACCCCCACATCGGGAAAAAGTTGGCGGTCTTGACGGTCACCGTGCCAATTTGGCAGCCCGGAACAGGTCATTGAGGCCGGGGCCAAGCCGGGGTTACAATTGGCATCCTCGCCCACTTGCCCACTCGCCCACTCGCCCACTCGCCCATCCGGGGCTCGCCAATGATCTGCGTCAGCATCGTGCAGGAATCCCGCCGGCTCGCCCTGGCCGACATGCTCAACGCGGCGACCCTGGGGGCCGATCTCGTGGAGGTCCGGCTCGACAAGTTCGAAAAGGACGCCAACCTGACTGAGTTGGTCGCGGCTCGCCGCAAGCCCGTTTTGTTCTCTTGCCGCCGGCCGCAGGACGGGGGCCAGTGGCAGGGGGCCGAGGACGAGCGGCTCATGCTCTTGCGATCGGCCGTCGTCGCGAAGGCGGATTACGTCGAAGTGGAACTGGACGCGGCCGACCAGGTTCGCCCGTTCCCAGGCTGCCATCGCGTCGTCTCGTACACGAACCTGGCCGAGACCCCGCGCGACATCGACGCCATCTACGAGCAGCTCCAAACCAAGAAGCCGGACGTCATCAAGGTGACGTGCAAGGCCAACACGCCGGAAGAGGCCTGGCCGCTCATTCAGCTTCTCAACAAGCCGCCGGTTCCGACCGTAGTCGTTGGCATTGGCCCCGCGGGGCCGATGCTGGCCCTGATCGGGCGTAAGATCGGCGCCCCGTGGGTGACGGCGGCGCTCGAACGAGGTATGGAGGCCTATCCGGGTCAGCTGACGATCAGCGACCTGGCCGACATCTACCGCTACCGCGACATCGGCAAAAAGACGCGTTTCGTCGGCGTCACCCGAGTGGGCGAACTGGGCGAACGGCCGCGGCTGGCCGCGGGGATACTGAATGCGGCGTTCGCACACCTCCAGATGCCGCACCAGGCGCTGCCGCTGCAGATGGGGAACCGCCGACTGTTTCGCAAGATCGCGGATGCGGTTCGGCTGCAGGGCGTGCTTCTCGACGAAGACAACTACGAAGGGTTGCACGAGATCGGGATGCTGGACGAAACGGCCCGGCCGCCGGTCCTCGCCGCGGACTGCCTCACGCCGGCGGATGCGGGCTGGTCCGCGTCGAATCTCCTCGGTCCGGCGGCCGTGGCTGCCCTTGAAGCGACCATCCAGGCTCGCGCCGCGAATGAATCGCTCCGCGGACGGGCGGTCATGCTCGCCGGCTGCGGCGCGCTGACGCGGATGCTCGCCATTCCTCTCAAGACGCACGGCGCGTCGATCATCTGGGCGAGCAAGAAGCGC
>DATFWZ010000156.1:0-5409 GCA_035258765.1 Gemmataceae bacterium | reverse complement strand
GCCTGATTCAGTTGAAGGACCCCGCCGGTCACCACCAGGTCGCCGGGGCGGACGCCGGCCGGCTCGGCCCGGACGTAGCAGACGTCGTAGTACCGCCGGACGACCGCCACCGGCCGGCGAACGTACGTCGGCACGGCGCGGTTCGGCTGGACGAACACCACGCTTGTCCGACCGTCCTCGACCAGGGCGGCTGTGGGGACCGCGTATTCGCCCGATTGGGGCGGGACGGCGACCGTGCAAGTGACGAACTGCCCCGCCTTCAACTCCCCGCCGCGGTTGTTGACCGTCCCACTGACTAGGGCCGTGTGCTGGGTCGGGTCAATGATTTCCCCGATCTGCTCGAGCGCGCCGACCGCCCGGAAATTGGTCCGGGCCGGGACCCGGACCTCCCACGGAATCGGCAGGGGCAAGGACAGGAGGACCGGCAGGTCTTCCTCGTACACCTGGGCTGCGACGGTCAGCCGGGTCAGGTCGGCGATGCGGAACAGGTCGGCGCTGGTGTCCACAACGTCGCCGACGTTCGTGTTCTTCTCCAGGAGGGTACCGGCGAACGGGGCCCGAACTTCGACGCGGGCCCACGTCTTGGCAGCGGTCAACTCCCGCCGGGCCGCGGCGGTGCCGAGCTTCTCGGCCTCGGCGATCAGAGCTCTGATCTGCTCTTCGGGTAAGCGCCAGGCCCGCAGGGTGGCCTCCGCCTTGGCGACTGAGTTCTCGGCCGACCGGACGCCCGCCTCGGCGGCCCGCACCTCTTTCTGCGCGATGATCCCTTCGGTCAGGCTCTGGTACCGGGCGAGTTGGTCGCGGGCCAATCGCAGGTCGGAGACGGCCTGGACCAGCTCGCTTTTCTTTTCGCCCAGATCCTTGCTCCAGACGACCGCGAGGAGTTGGCCGGCCTGGACCTTCTCCCACTGCCGCAGCCCGCGAGGGCCTGACTCGCCGGCGGGGCGATCGGTCTCGCCGCCGTCCATTGTTCCGAGCGCGACCACAATACCAGCAAACTGGGAGTGAATCCGGACCGTCCGGTTGAGGTCCACGTTGAGTACCCCCTGAAGCGGGGGCAACGGCCGCGGCCGGTCGGCGGGCGACACCTCCGCCGTCCGGATGCCGAGTGACCGGACGACTTCACTATTCAGCCGGATCGTCTCGGGCGAAAGGAGTTCGACGCCGGGGCGAGCACCTCCGGCGGGCAATCCGGGGGAAGTGGTCGATGTGGACTTCTTTTCCAGCTGCTCTCGAACTGCCATGGTACCACCGGCCAGGAGGGACAGGACTACGAGAAGCCCCGCGGCCCGCGCGCCCCAGTGGATCGCGTGGGCGGGCAGTCGCATGGCAAAAAACCGAATCGGCCCCGCGCGCACCCCAGGCGGCTTGGCCACGACGGACGTGACCGTTGAGCCAGTCGAGGTGTTCCGGGGGTTGGTCATGTTCGACGTCTGACCGGCCGCAAGCTCTCGATCGCGGGCAACCATGGCGAGGGAGTTTAGCAACCCGCGAGCCAGACTGGACGGGTGGGGCACGTGAGTTGCTGCCCGCGTGCAAAGTGCGGGATTGGAAGAGGATTTCCCGGCCCTGGGCGCGAGCTACGAGACGCGCTGGCCGGTCCGAGTGGTTAACGGCTGACCACACTGGCCGCCCGCCGGCCGCAAGGGAAATACGCGCCTGTCGGCTGTGACTCGACGACCGGGATCAGGTCGGGTGTTCGAACTTCAGCAAGGCGGCGTGTCGATTGCTGTAGCCGATGCTGGCGGCAGTTCAGGACGCTGACCTCAAGTCTGGTTGGTCAGGGCATGTGTTCGAGTTGGAGGAGTCCTGCGAGGTCGACGGCCGCAGTCCAGAGGGAGTTCAAAGCGTCGGTGTAACTCCGATTCGTCTCCACCACGGTCCGCTGCGCCTGGAGGTAGCGAGCAAAGTCAAACACCCCCTTGGCGTAGCCCTCGGCCGACAGCTTCTGAGCACGCTGGACGTTCGGCAGGATGTCCGCCTCGTAACGCTCGACCAGGGCCCGGGCCGACAAGTATTTCCCGAGGGCCTCGCCCACGCGGTTGAGCTGGTCGTTCTGGAGGACGCGCAGGCTCGTCTCGGCATCCCGGACGTTGGCAACCGCCGCCAGAATGTTCCCCTGGTTCCGATCCCAGGCCGGGATCGGGAACTGGAGGGTCAGCCAGAATTGTTGACTGCCAGGTGACACCCCAAACTGGTAGGCCGGCCCCAGGGTGACATTCGGGTACGGTTCGACCTCGGCCCGGCGGAGCAGCAGTCGGCGGCGGGCAATCTCGGCCTCGGCCACCTTGACCAGCGTGCTGCCGGTGACCGCATAGCGGCGGACCAGCTCCTCGTCAAAGTCCGGCCGGCGGGCGGCCAGGTCACCAGCGACCTCGGCACGCTCCACGGCCGCCACTCCGACGATGGCCGCGAGTTGCTTCCGGTCGGCGGCGTAGTTCAGCTCGGCCTGGTGGAGGCTGGCCGCCACCTGCTGAGCGTCCACCTGGAGCAGCAATGTATCGATCTTGCTCGTCTCCTGGGCCTTTTCAAGCTTCTTGCCGGTCTCAGCCGCCTCCCGGACGATCCGGGCCAGCTCGGTCAGCGTCTCCACCGCCCGGCGGTCGCCGAGGACCGTGTAGTACTGCCGGCGGACACTGGTGAGCAGATCGAGGCGGTTCCGGGTGTACGTCAGCTCGGCCTGACGGACGGCCTCCTCGGCGGCGGCCACATCGAGCCGCAGCTTCCCCTTGACCACGACCTCCTGGGTGAAGCCGACATTAAACGTGCTGTTGCGGCCGGCGAATACTTCGGGGTTGTTGGTGTCGAAATGGGGGTTCGGGTAGAGGCCGGCCTGGAGGGCCTGCCCGCGGGCCGACTCGACCTTGGCCCGGTCGCGGGCCAGGATCGGGTTGTAAGCCTGGGCGAGTTGTTCGAGGTCGTCGAGGGTCAGAGGGCGGTCGGGCGCGGCGGGCACCGGGGGCAGGGCGGATGCCGGCCTGGGAGCCGCAAGAGTTGTCGTCGGCAACACGGCGTAGGCCGCAGATGGGCCCACTGGGATCGCCGCTTCGGCAAACGCCACTCCCGGGGCGGACGACTCCAACGCCGGGGCCACTCCGCGAGCGGACATGCCGGCGGGCGGCGACGGGACCACGCACCCGGCCGATACGACGGCCAGGCCCGTAGTCAGCACTCGCAGCCACGTTCGGGCCATCCGCACTACTCCCCAAACCAAACCGCTTGCATGCCGTCGCGGCCGGGTCCGTCAGTACCGCCAGTCGGCACGCAGGAAGATCCCGTGAACGGCCAACTCGGCGCTCGCGGCGTCCGTCCGCCCCAGGTTCCACCAATGCTCGAGCTGAAAGCCGACGTCGAGCCGGAACCTGTCGGGCCCCATCGGCCGCCAACCAATGCCGACCTCCGTGAGGACCGCCGCAGCGCCGTTCCACTGCCGCGGGCCGGCGGGCATGAAGCCGATCGTCTGCCGCGTCTGTCCGACGAGCCCGGTTCCTTCCGCCCGCATGTAGGCCTCCACCGGCCACGCGCTGGCGACCGGTGTGTGCCATTCGAGACCGAGCCGCGGCCCGGCCCCGCAGAATTCGCTGTGGAAGTACCACAGCGCAGCGGAGGCCCGGACGGTTGCGTCCGCCAGCCGGAGGCCAGCCACCACCCACAGGTCGCGGCACAGGTCTGAGGTCGCCTCGGCCAGCCACTCGCGCGACACGTAGTCGAGGTCCAAGGCATTCATTTTGACGCGGGTGGACAGCCCGCCGGGGGCGGACGCGTCGGACCCGGACGCGCCGAGCCAATGGTACCCGAAGCGCAGGTCATCGCCCCCGCCATCCGGCCGGTATCCGACCTCGACCCGTGGTGTCGCCGTCCAGTCGAGCGCGGCGAATGGCAGGCCGGGCCCGCCGGTCAGGCTCCCGCTGACGTGGGGGCGCACCAGCGCGACACTCACCGCACCGAACCAGCCCGGTGAGTCAGCCGGGAGGCGGTCCCATTCGGCCCCCGGCGCCAGGTGCGGCTCGTCCAGGGGGCTCACCGCATACGGGCCGGCGCTGCCGGCAGAGAATTGCGGGCGGTCCGGTCCCCCGGGCCGATCTACGAAGGGCGCGGGGCTGGCGGCCGGCGTCTGCCCGTTCGCCGATGCTGCGCCCAATGCGCCCAGCCAGACGGCGGCCGTGCACACGGCGCGGATCGACATCGACATGGTTTCCTGAGCGCGTGGCACACTCCCGCTATCGACACTGCGCAAGCGGACCATCCATTCAATTCGGCACAATCGGCAAAGTCGCAGGCCGGGATCAGTTGCCCAGCTTGTGCGGATCGCCAAAAGCTCGTGGACGGACCGCACATGATCACCGCGCGCGGGACATCATGTTTGGGGGACAATTTCGCCTGGGAGTCATCGTGGATCGGCGAGGTCGAGGACGGGCAAAGGTGTCAGTTGCCGAGCCGGCGATATAGAAGCGGAAGGACCACCAAATTGAGCGCCGTAGACGTGACCAGGCCGCCGAGGATGACCTGCGCCATCGGACCTTCGATTTCGCGGCCCGCCTCGCCGCTCCCGACCGCGATCGGCAACAGGCCCAGCCCGGTCACCAGGGCGGTCATCAGAACCGGGGCAAGTCTCTCGCGGGCCCCGCGATAGACCAGTTCGGGCCCCCATTCCATCCCTTCCTGGTCGCGCAGGTGCTGCCAGTGTGAGAGCATCATGATGCCGTTGCGGAGCGTGATGCCGAACAGGGTCACGAAGCCGATGAGCGACCCGACGTCGATGACCCCGCCCGTCAGATACACGGCGGCAACTCCGCCTACGAGGGCGAACGGCAGGTTCAGGAGGAGTAGCAGGACGCGGCGGGCCGACCCGAACGCGGCCCACAGTAGGATCAGAATGCCGACGCCGCACGCCGCCGAGAGCTTCACCAGCTCGCGCTCGGCGGCCCGCCTGGCCTCGTGCTCGCCGCCCAGGATTACGGAAACGCCGTCGGGCAGGGGCAGCGCCTTCAACTGCCGCTCGACTTCCACGGCGAACGACTCGACGTCCCGGCCTTGCACGTTGCAGGTGACGGTCGACCGCCGGCCGCCCCCCTCGCGAGCGACGAGGAACCGGCCGTCGGCCAGGTACACGTCAGCCACTTGTCGGAGCTGGATTCGGCCGGCGGCCGCCCCCGGGTCGATGGTCCCGGCCCGCGCCTCCGGGTTCGGGACGGACAACCAAAGGTTTGCGACCGCCTCCGCATCCGCCCGATCCTGCCGGCGCAGCGTCAAGACCAGGTCAACGACCCGGTTCCGGTCATACACCTGGCCGACCGTGCGAGCCTGGAACGCGGCGTGGACGGCGTCAAGGACCTGGGAGTTCCGCAGGCTGTACCGGGCCACGTCCTCGGGGCGGACGCGGACGACCAGCTCCGGCGTCCCCACTTG
>DATFWZ010000155.1:0-5652 GCA_035258765.1 Gemmataceae bacterium | reverse complement strand
GTCGGAGGTCAAGGCTCTGCGGCCACTCGTCTCTGGCCGCGTCCGCGCTGGACGGCTTTTTGCCTACCTGCGCGACGGCCTGACCGACCACGGCGCCGAGACGTTGCTGGAAGACGTCCACCAGCTCCCCGCCGCCCATTGGATGGAGGTGGACCTGGACACCGGCACGCCGGGCGAGCCGCGACGGTATTGGGACATCGACCTGAGCCGGCGGGCCGACATGTCGTTCCCTCAGGCGGTGGCGAAGACCCGCGAGCTGTTCCTCGACAGCCTGCGGCTCCACCTGCGTAGTGACGTCCCGGTCGGGGCAGCCCTTTCCGGCGGGACAGACTCGTCAGCCATCGTGGCCGCGATGCGAGCCATCGACCCGAAGGCGGACATCCGCACCTTCAGCTTCGTCACCGACGAGCCGGGGATCAACGAGGAGCACTTCGCCGACCTGGCCACGGCCGCGGCGGGGGCGACCGGCCGCAAGGTGCGCCTCGAGCCCGGCGACTTGACGACGGACCTCGATCGGATCGTCGCGGTTCAGGACGAGCCATTTGGCAGCACGAGCATCTATGCCCAGTACCGGGTGTTCCGCCTGGCCGCGAAGCACAAGATCAAGGTCATGCTCGACGGCCAGGGGGCGGACGAACTTCTGGCCGGCTATCACGGATACTTCCCGGCCCGGGTCGGATCGCTGATCGGCCGCGGCGAGTTGCTCCGAGCGTACCAGTTCGCCAATCGCGCCTCGAAGCGCCCCGGAGTCGGCGGCCGGGCGGGACTGCTGGTCCGCGGCGTGCGTCACCTGCTCCCGACAGGCGTCCAGGCCCGCGGAAAGGCGCTGCTGGGTCACTCGGGCGTGCCTCGTTGGATGAACGGTTCGTGGTTCTCCCGTCGCGGAGTCGGCGCGGGGCCCGAGGCCGGCCCGGGCCGTCGCGGCGAGCACCTGCGGGAGCGACTCTACCGCACGCTGACCGAGTCGAGCCTCCCTATGCTCTTGCGGTACGAGGACCGGAACTCGATGGCCTGGTCGATCGAGAGCCGCGTCCCGTTCTTGACGCCCGCCCTCGCCGAGCACTTCCTCAGTCTGCCCGAAGAGTACCTGATCTCGGCGGACGGGGTGACCAAGCACGTCTTCCGCGAGGCCATGCGCGGGATCGTCCCCGACGCGATTCTCGACCGTCGCGACAAGGTCGGCTTCGCGACTCCGGAGAAGCGCTGGCTCCGGGAACTCGGCCCGTGGATGGCCGGCGTGCTCAGCCCGGAACGGTTGCGGCGCGTGCCGGCCCTGGACGCGGCCGCCGTCGGCCGCGAATGGCGCGCAGTCCTCGACGGCAAACGGCCGTTCGACTGGCGCGTCTGGCGGTGGGTGAACGTCATCCGCTGGGCCGAGGCGTGGGAAGTTGAATTCGGGCCGTAGGACAGGTTTCCCAAGCTGCCCGGTCTGACCGGACAGCTTGGGAAACCTGTCCTACGGTACTGTATTGCCTTTCCGGTGCGCCCACGGTATCGCAATCGCTGCCTCTCAACCCTCGGAGTCACCGCGCCGTGGATAAGCCGTACTTCGTTCACGAGTCCGCCTACGTCGATGAGCCGTGCGACATCGGCGACGGGACCAAGATCTGGCATTTCTCTCACGTCATGGCCGATTGCAAGATCGGCGTGAAGTGCATCCTCGGCCAGAACGTCCACGTCGCCTCGGGCGTCGTCATCGGCGACAACGTCAAGGTCCAGAACAACGTCTCCCTGTACGACGGCGCGGTCATCGAGTCGGACGTGTTCCTCGGCCCGTCGTGCGTGTTCACCAACATTACCAACCCGCGCAGTCAGGTCGTCCGCCGGCACGTGTACGAGAAGACGCTGGTCCGCCGCGGGGCGTCCGTCGGGGCGAACGCCACCATCGTGTGCGGGATCACGATTGGGCGTTACTCGTTCATCGGCGCGGGCGCTGTCGTGACCAAGGACGTGCCGGATTACGCCCTGGTCGTCGGCGTCCCGGGCAAGGTTGTCGGGTGGATGAGTCGGCACGGGTATCGGCTGTCCGCACCGGGCGCCGACGGCATCATGCGCGACCCGAAGACAGGCTGGACCTACCGGCTCGAAAGTGGTGTGGTCCGCTGCCTGGAGTTGCACGAGGAGGAGCCCCTGCCCCAGATCGTGTGACAGAATAGACTGACCGAAGCCCATCGCCCCGGCCGATAATCCGTGCGGGTCCGGAGTTTAGTATGCGAAGGGAATGGTCATGACCGGCATCGGCCTGGTGGGTGCGGGGAACTGGGGTGGGAATTGGCTGCGCACCCTGGCTGGTATGCCGGAGGCGGACCTGCGCTGGGTCTGCGACCTGAACGAATCCCTCCTCGCCAGCATCCACGTTCAGCACCCGGGCGTCCGGACTACCACGCAATTCGATGACCTGCTCCGCGACCCGGCCCTCGACGGGGTGGTGATCGCGGCCATCGCTCCGACGCACTATCCGCTTGCTCGCAAGGCCCTGGAGGCCGGGAAGCACGTCCTGGTCGAGAAGCCCATGACGTTGACCGCGGCCGACGCGGTCGAGCTGAATCGCGTGGCCGCCCAGGCGCGTCGCGCGCTCATGGTCGGACACCTGATGGAGTACCACCCGGCACTGCCCGCTATCCGCAAGTTAATCGACGGCGGCGAGCTCGGTGACGTCCGCCGGATCGAGTCGCGGCGGAGCAATCACGGCGTCCTGCGCACGGACGAGAATGCCTGGTGGTCGCTCGCCCCACACGACATCTCCATGGCCGTCCGGCTCATGGGCGACTGGCCGGTCGCGATCCAATGCGACGGGCAAAACATCATTCAGCCGATGGTGGCCGACGTGGTCGGGGGGACGCTGAAGTTCCCCGGCGACCGGGTGGCTCGCATCGATGTGAGCTGGCACGACCCGGCCAAGGTGCGGCAACTCAAGCTGTACGGGTCGAGGAAGTGGGTGGTCTTCGACGACATGCTGCCGTGGGAACGGAAGGTGATCGTCTACGACCGCGGATTCGATGTGGACGCGGCCGGGCGCATCACCACGCGCCGCGGCGGGGAGACGCCGCTCCCCCTCGACACGACCGAGCCGCTCCTGGCCGAGGCCCGGCAGTTCATCGAGTGCGTGCGCACTGGTGTGTGCCCGCTGTCCGACGGCGAGTCCGGGTTGGCCGTGGTCTCGGTGTTGGAGTACGGCCAGAAGTCTCTGGAGGCGGCCCGGGAGGTGCCGATCCCCCGCCCTAAATTACGGGCCTGGCGTCAGGCCGCGTGAGGGGATTGAGAGAGCACGCCGCACTCGTCACATCCTGGTGGTTGTGTTCAAGTAGTTTCAAGAATTGCAAAGCCTGGCGCTCACGAGTCAGCCGGGCAATGAAATCCCGGTTCGGTACCAGCCGCGAGCCGCTTGCGGCTTCGCGAATGGCCGTACGGATCCTGTCCACGTCGCGCCCGAGAGCCACCCCGCGACCGGTCTGGCGGACGAGTTCGGCAGCCGGCGAATCGGCACTGCCCCCGACCAACCAGATCGGTGCGGGGGACATCAAATACTCGAACACTTTGCCCGTCAACACTCCCGCCCGCGGGTCGCGCCAATCAAGCAGAATGAGGGCCGTCGCATCGCGCTGCAATCGAAGCGCCTCCGCCCATGGGACCGGGCCGCGCAGGTAGAGCTGGTCGCCCAGCCGGTAGCGCCGGGCCGCGTCGTGCCAAGGACCGGGCCGGTCAGTCGCAACCACCAGCGTCGCCCGCGACTCGGCCGCCACGGCGGCGCAGAGCGGGCGCAGGTCCTGACCGCGGTCGTAGACAGTTCCCGTGTAGACGAGCCGCACTCGGCCGTCCGCGGCGAACGCGGGCTCCGGCGCCATGGCCGCGAACGCGGCCGGGTCGTACCCGTTATAGATCACGCTCACCGGGCGTCCGGCCTTCGTCGCGAGCCGGCGCGCCAGTCCGGGGGAGACGGTGACCAGGCGGTCGGCCGCCGCGAGTACGCGCCGTTCCCGCCGGCGTTCAGCCAACGTGATCGGGAATAGCCCCGAGTACATGTGGTTGTCCGTCCACAAATCCCGAAAGTCGGCGGCCCATAGGCGGCACCGGCCCCGCTGCTTCAGGCCGAGCGCTACCAGGTGAGCGGCCGGCGGGCCGAAGGAACTGACGACCGCATCCCACGCCGGCTGTCCAAGGGCCCAGGCAAGGGCAGGCCGGACCCACGCGTCGGTCAGGTCCGGTTGTCGGACGGCGCTGAACACGCCGGTGCGGCCCTTCAGCCATCGCAACGGCGCGAGCAGGGACCGTGAACGTTGCGGTGCCGGGCCATCGGCCCGGTCCTCCTGTCGCAGCCGGGCGAGCAGTCGCGGGACCGAATATTCGACCTCCTGGACGTCGAAACCAATCGCAGATAGTTGGAGTCCGATCTGGTCGGCCTGCTTTTGCGTCGTCAGTACGGTGACTTCGTGTCCCGCGGACGCCCAGGTCGCGGCAAACGAGTGGGTCCGCAACGAGGCCACGCCCCGTTGCGGCGGGAACATCGAGGCGACGAGCAGGATCCTCATGCCGGCTCCCCGGCATACGCCCGTAGCAGCCCGGCGGTGTAGGCATCTTCGTCCCGGACCGAGAGAAACTTCGACAAGTCGAACGCGTTCAGCGTCCCCGCCTCGTGGGCCGCGCGGATCAGCCGAAGCTGTTCCGCGAGAGTCGCCGGTTCCGCTGGCTCAAATCGATAGCCGCACCCGGCATCGAGCACGACTTCCCGCATGCCCCCATAGTCCGCGACCAGGATGTTCGTCCCGACCGACAAAGCCTCCTGCAAGCACAGCGGGTACGTCTCGAACAAGAGCGAGGGAAGGAGAACCACGTGGGCGGTCGCGATCAGGCCGACAGTTTCGCCGTGCGGCCGGCGGCCGAGGAATTCAACTCGATCGGTCAGGCCCCGGACCCGGCACACGGCCTCGCACGCGGGCCGGTCGGCCCCGTCGCCGATTACGACCAGGCGGCCGCGGAAATCGGCTGGGACGATCTCGAGAAACCGCCGCACACCTTTCTCCGGCTCAATTCGCCCGGCGAAGACGATCGTCAAATCGGCCGGTCGCGGGCCGGCGTTTCGTACTACTGGCGGGTTGGGATTGGACAAATGCACCGCGGGAAGCCCCAGGCGCTTCACAAGATCCTGAAGAAACCGGCACGTGCAGAGCACTAGGTCGATCACGTGGCGGCGGTCGTGGAGCCGGTAATGCCAGACGTGCTGCAGCAATTTGAGCACGGAATGCGCCCGACCGCGGTGGTCCCACCGGCGGGCGAGCAGGTACCGCCACGATTGCAACCGATCGACGTCTACAAGTTGGGGGCCGTTGTCGAACCAGTTCCCGCCGGAGTTGGGGCAGACGAGGTGGTAATCGTGGGCGGTCATGACAACCCGGGCCTGCGACCGCCGTTTGTACCGATCCAGCTCGGGAAGAATGCCGGGCGACAGGAGGTGATAGTAGTTGTGCAGGTGAACGACGTCCGGCCGGAAGTCGGCGAGGGCTTGGTGGAGCGCGGCCCGGGCGACGCGGTTATTGAGATAGCGAATGGCCGTGAGCTTCGGATCCGGCAGGTCGGCCCGGGAAAACGTGCGAACGTCCCACCCGGCCTCGCGGAGTAAGTGGCAGGTGCGCGACATCAAGACTTCGGCCCCCC
>DATFWZ010000154.1:0-3101 GCA_035258765.1 Gemmataceae bacterium | reverse complement strand
CCGGCGAGGAGATCTTCGACGTGATCCGCTGGTTCGGCACGCGCGGCAAGATCGTCAACGTTCACTTCCGCAACATCCGGGGCCGTCGCGACGACTTCCGGGAGGTCTACCCCGATGAGGGGGACGTGGACATGTGGAAGGCGGTTCGGACCTACCGGGAGGTGGGCTACGACGGGATGCTGATGTACGACCACGTGCCGGCCGCGCCAGGCGACGGCGAGGCGAGCCGCGCGTTCGCCTACGGGTATATCCGCGCCCTCATCCAGGCCGCGGAAACTTGACCCGGAGAGTGTCCCGGGGCTCCGGGAGGAGTACTGCCGACCCCTTTCTCTTCCCTTTTTTCTTACCGGCATTTCTCACCCTCCATTCTCTCCCCCAAGACTTCAAGGCGGCTCTCGGCGCTTGAAGCGCCGCGGCGGCCGATTAGACTGCCCCACGAAGCGCCCCGCGGCGAGCGGACTATGAACGACCGGAAGCCCGCGGAACTCGATGCGACGAGCGGCCATGTGACTTCCGGTGCGCCACCCGGCGCCACGGATCGCACGGCCGCCCTCGAAGTCACGCGCGATTTCTTGCCGGCCGCCGGCGGGGCGCCCGCGGAGCACCGGCTGCCAGTCATCCCAGGCTACGAGCTCGACCGCGAACTCGGCCGCGGAGCCTACGGCATCGTCTACGCCGGCCGCCGGGCCGACGACCCAGAAACGCCGCTGGCCATCAAGACCATCGAGGGGCACGGCGACCTCGACCGGCTGATGGTCGAGCCGGCCCTGCTCGCCAGGATCAAGCACCCCGGCGTCGTCGGGCTGGAAGACTACTTCGTCCACGACGGCAAGCTGGTCGTCGCTCTGGAGTTCATCCCCGGCGGGGACCTCAAGCCCAAGCTCGATCGCGGCGAGGTTTTTACCCCCGAACAGGTCCTTGACTTCCTCGTCCAGATCGGGTCGGCGCTGGCGGAGGCGCACTCGCGGCAGATCGTCCACCGCGACCTGAAGCCGTCGAACGTCCTGCTCGATACGTCGGGCGGAAGTACGCGTTATGTCCTGGCCGATTTCGGCATCGGCAGGACTGCCGAACGCGTGCAGGTCGAGAAGAACATTGGCGGGACGTACCTGTACATGGCCCCGGAGCAGCTCCGCGGGCGGGCCGGGCCGCAATCGGACCTGTGGGCCGTCGGGGTGGTGGCGTACCAGATGCTCACGGGCAAAGTCCCGTTCCCGGGGCCGTCGGTCGAAGAGCTGGCGAAGCAGATTCAGTACACCGATCCGCCCCCGCCGAGCGTGTTGATTGCCCGGCCGCTGCCGGACCGGCTGGAAGAGGCAGTGCTCGGGCTTCTTCGCAAGTCGCTCTCGGAGCGGACGGCGTCGGCCGCGGAGCTGTTGAGCCAGCTCGGCGTCCGTACTGACGTGAAATCGCCCATATCGCCCACCGGTGTGAGGACCGAGGCCGCGCGAAAGGCCCTGCCGATTGCCGCAAAACTAGAGCGCGCCGCACGCCGAGCCATTGTCATGCTCGTCCTGACGGTGCTGGTCTGGCTAGCGATGAACGCCGTTCTGATCGGGGCCCTGTTTCTCGTAGCCCTGTGGGTCTTCTATTACGCCCAGGGGCGCGTCCAACACAGGGGCCGGCGAGTGGCGCTGACCCTGGCTGCGTTCGTGCTGTTATCCCCGCGGCTCCTCGCGTCCTTCGTTCCAGCGGTCAACGAAGTGCTGACATTTGGGCTCAAGGCCGAGACGGCGAACCAGAGGTCCCTCGAGTTGATCCGCGATTGGTTCGGGCCGGCGGCCGCGATGGTGTTCACAGTTCTGATTGTCGCATTGGCCGGCCTGTCCATTCTCGTGCCGGTCGTCGCGAGCGCCGCGTATGCGAACCTCCGTCGCGCCCGCCGCGAACAAGCCTTGCTGGAAGCGGCCCTCGCCGGGCAGACGGGGTCGGACGCGTTCCTCAAGCTGATGCGGGACATGCTCGACACCCGGTTCGAGGATGTCGGCTTCCACCTGAGGTACGCCGAGCTGCTCTACGCCCGCGGCGACTGCCGGGCGGCCGCGGTCGAGGCCCGGCTCATCACCGTCCAGGACCCCTACCACTTCGACGCCAACCTGCTCCTGGCAAACGCCTACCACGCCCTGGGGTTGCATGACGAGTGCCGCCAGGTGTGCGACGACTACCTGGCGGTGACCGGGTACGGTTTCGAGTTCCAGGAGCTGCGCGAGCTCTGCGGCAGCGCGGAGGGGCGGCCATGAAGCTTGATCCGAAACAGGTCCGCTTCGTCCGCCCGTTCTGGCCCACCCTGTTTGGTCGGACGCTGCGGTTCGCCGGCCGGCGGAACACGATCCACCTCCAGGAGACGGCACTCGTCTTGGAAGGCGAGATCCTGAGGTTTCACTACCTTGGCCTGGAGCGGTTGTTCGCCCGCGCTCTGAGTGAGTGGACCATGGTGACCATCCCATACTCGCGCATCGCGTCGGTCCGGTACCGCAAGCTCATTGGGTTGCGAATCGCGATCGTACTGGCCGCCGTAGCGCTTGCGGTGCTGGCGATGCGCTTGCCGTGGACGCCACACGACGAGTGGACGACTTTGGATGCGGTCGCGGACACCCTGGTCCTCATCCCGGTCGTGGTGCTGGCCGGCCTGGTTTGGTGGCTGATCCGGTCATCGTACCTGTTCGTGTTTCGGTCGAAGGACGGCACGCGCATCCGGCTCAGCTTCCGTATTCGATCGAAGCCACAGCGCCTGGCATTTGACACGGCCTTGCAGTCTTACCGGGAGGCATCGCGGGCGCACACGCAAACGGGGGTGGCCGCATGACACCCGAAGTGCTGGTGATCCTGTTGATTGGCTTGCTGTTCCTCCTTGTTGGTCTTGCGCTGGTGTCGCTGACGGCGTATCAGGCCTATCGGCGCGGATACAACCCGATCATCTGGGGAATCGCGGCCATCGTGGGTCTCAACCCGATCTTCCTTCTTGTCGTTTTGGCAGTGGCCCCGCACCGGTCGCGGGTGCGGCTACGCGACCAGTTCGCGGCCGAGTTGGACGCCAGGCTCGCGGGCCGCTCGCGGTCGGCCGGTGCCGGCGGGACGGCCCCCGTGGACGCCGCGTCGCC
>DATFWZ010000153.1:0-8321 GCA_035258765.1 Gemmataceae bacterium | reverse complement strand
GCGGTTGGCGCATGCCCAGCAGGCCGCCGAGCAGCGAGCCAACGACCTGGAAGCCCGGCTCCGCGAACTGGAAGCCGAACTCGCCCGACTCCGCCAGAGTCCGCCGACTCGTTAGCATTCCGTTTTCGATCCCGGCCCGGGCTCATACCCGGCCCCCCGGAACCCGACATGCCCGACCGCACCAAAACCCTTTTCATCGAAACCGTCGGTTGCCAGATGAACGTGCTCGACACCGAGCTGGTCGTCGGCAGCCTGCGCCGCCAGGGATACGAGCTCGTCCACGACGCGACCGCCGCGGACGTCATCCTGTTCAACACCTGTTCCGTCCGGGCCCACGCCGAAGAGAAGATCTACTCCGCTCTCGGCCGCCTCGCCCGGCACAAGCGCCGCCACCCGGACACCGTCATCGGCGTCCTCGGGTGCATGGCCCAGAAGGACCGGGAGGAGGTCCGCCGCCGGGCCCCGCACGTCGATATGGTCGTTGGTACCGGGCAACTGGCTCGCGTGCCGGAGCTGGTTGCGGCGGTCAAGCAGACGCGCGAGCCGCAATACGCGCTGAGCCTGGGCCGGGCGGACGCGGGCAAGGATGCGGTCGCGGCCAGCTTCGAGAGCTTCGACCCGCCCCGCGACGCCTCCATGCGTCCGACACCGTTCCAGGCCTACGTCCGCATCCAGATCGGGTGCGACAAGTTCTGCACCTACTGCGTCGTCCCGGCCACGCGCGGGCCGGAGCAGAGCCGCGACCCGGATCACATCGTCGCCGAGTGCCGCCAGCTCGCCGACGAGGGGTGCAAGGAGATCACTCTCATTGGCCAGACGGTCAACAGCTACAAGTTCGACCACGGCGACCGGCGCTCGCGGCTGAGCGACTTGATCGCCTGCATCCACGACATCGCCGGCATCGAGCGGATCAAGTTCGTCACCAACTTTCCCAAAGACATGACGGACGACCTGCTCGACGCCGTCCGCGAGCTGCCGAAGGCGGTCAACTACTTGCACGTCCCGGTCCAGTCCGGGTGCGACGAGGTGTTGAAGCGGATGAAGCGCCTCTACACGGTTGGGTCGTATCGCGAGATGCTGCACCGCTGCCGCGAAAAAGTGCCAGGGGTGGCGATCTCGAGCGACTTCATCGTCGGCTTCTGCGGGGAGACGGAGGAGGCGTTCCAGAAGACGGTCGATCTGGTGCGCGAGGCGAAGTTCAAGAACAGCTTCATCTTCAAATACAGCCCTCGGCCGGGGACCAAGGCCGACGACCTCTACCCCGACGACGTGCCCGAGGAGGTCAAGAAGCGGCGGAACAACGATCTCCTCGCCGTCCAGAACGCCAACTGCCTCGAAGATCACAAGTCGCGGATCGGCCAGACAGTGGAGGTGTTGGTGGAGGGCCCGAGCCGAGTCGGCGAGCGGCAGCCGGCGGGTGGAGTGCGCCAGCTCACCGGCCGGACGATGACGGACCACATCGTCGTATTCGACGGCCACGACCGACTCATCGGGCAGACACTAACAATCCACATCCGCGAGGCGAGCCCGTTCACACTGTATGGGGTGGCGGAGACGGGCGAAGTGGCGGGCGACGCGCTGACGCCGCGGTCGCCGCTTGCGGCTTCGCGGTTGACGCTGCCGCTCGTGTGACGAAGCGGGAGCCGCTACACCGCCGCGCGCGATTCGGCGGCCTCGCCGGCGCACGCTCGGAAACGCGGGCGTAGCGGAATTCGTGAGAATTCAGCGGCCCAGGCGAGCCGAGCGGCTGAATTCTTGCGAATTCAGCTGCACCCGCTTCGTCCACGGCTCTGTCGAACATTTCTTGGTGGTCCCAATCCTCAATTGAATGCTTGATCCCGCCCAACCTGCGGTTATACTCATCGCTAACTAATCAATTTTTCACGTTTCTGTGAGGGACCTCTCCATGTTTGCTTCCCGTCCACCGCGACGCCCCGCGTTCACGCTGATCGAACTCCTCGTTGTCATCGCCATCATTGCCATCCTGATCGGATTGTTACTCCCGGCGGTCCAGAAAGTCCGCGAGGCCGCCAACCGGATGAGCTGTTCCAACAAGTTGAAGCAACTCGCCCTGGCCTGCCACAATTACCACGACACCAACGGCACGCTGCCACGGAACGGCAGTGCGGTGAACCTGCTCGACTCCCACAACCGGGGACCGGAGCTGCAGGGCACCGGGTGCTGCGGCGTTGGCGCACCGCGGTGGAGTTGGATCGCCCGCCTGCTGCCCTACTTCGAGCAGGACAACCTGGCGAGGAAGGGGAACGTGCCGGTCAACCGGCTCAACCAGGACACAGCTACTTTGGAGGTGATCGCCTCCGTCCTGCCCATCCTCACTTGCCCAAGCGACCCCACCTCCCCCCGGCAGCGGACCAATTCGGCCGACCTGAACAACAGGCTGGTGGGCGTCACCAGCTACAAGGGCGTGAGCGGGTCAAACTGGGGGCAGGACTTCTTCGGCGTCACGAACGACCGAAACTTCAGCACCCCCTACCGGAACCTGGGGGCGAACGGTTCGTTCAACGGGCTGGAGAACGGGGACGGCATCTTCTGGCGGGCCGACATCCGCAAGGGGCCGATGCCGTTCGCCTCCATCACGGACGGGCTGAGCAACACGTACATGATTGGCGAGGACGTGCCGGAGTACATCGCCTGGAACGCCTGGGCGTACCCGAACGGCGCCATCGGCACCTGCGCCATCCCGCCCAACACCGGCATCACCATCCCGCCGATCGGGGCGGCTGCCGGGTACGTGGACTGGCCGCGGCGGTATTCGTTCCGCAGCCGCCACCCCACCGGGGTGCAGTTCGCCATGGCCGACGGGTCGGTCCGGTTCGTCCGCGACTCGATCCCGCTGAACGTCTACCGCGCCTACGCGACGATCAACGGCGGGGAGGTGATCAGTGACAACTGACCCCGGCGCGATTCGCCGGCCCCTGGCGGTGGTCTTCGTCGCGGCCGTCGCCCTCACCGGCTGCAGCAGCGGGCCGAAACTGGTCAAGGTCGAAGGCAAGGTGTACGTGGACGATGCCCTGGTCCAGACCGGGCCGACCGTCACCGGCTACGTCGTCTTCCACGCCGACGCCGCGCGGGGTAACACGAACTTGGAGGACACCAAGGCGGAGATCGGCCCGGACGGCACCTACACCGTATACACCCGGGACAAGGAGGGCGCACCGGTCGGGTGGTACTTCGTCACCGTGGACCTGGCTCGGACCAACCCGAACGACCCGTACGAATACAAGCCGATCGTCTCGGAGCGCTACCTGGACAAGACGAAGTCCCGGCTGGCCTTCGAGGTGATTGCGAAGCCCGAACCGGGTCGCTACGACATCCGGCTCGAGTCCTTCGGCAAGGAGAAGGGGAAGCAATGAGGTAGACCGAGGCCCGGCGCGCGGGCGTTGACGTGGCCGGGCTGCTGATCAAAACCGGTCCATTCGTCCTATTCCTGGCAATCGGTTTGCTCCGCGTCGCGACGGCTGGACCCGACCTTCTCACTACAATTCCCTCCGCCAAGCTCGCTCGCTATCAGGATGTCTTGCCATGCCGCGTACGGATCGCGCTCGCACCTCCACTCCCAAGAAGGCCCCCAAACTCTCCCGCCTCCAAAAGCCCGCCGGCATGTCGCTTGAGGAGTGGCAGGTCGAATTGCGCCGGCAGTTCGGCCGCGAGCAGAAATTCCGGGTTAAAAACCTCGGCGACCACCCGGCCCTGTCCGAGTTCCAGGTCGTCAACCCGGCCAGCGGCAACACCTACCGCGTCACCATTCGCGGCACCGGCCCGGGCGACAACTCGTGCACCTGCCCCGACTTCGCCACCAACACGCTTGGCACCTGCAAGCACGTCGAGTTCACCCTCGCGCGCCTCATGCGGAAGCCCGAGGCGGCCCGGGCGCTCAAGAACGGCCACTGGCCGCCGGCCAGCGAGGTCCACCTGCAATACGGGGCGCAACGGCACATCCGCTTCCGGCCCGGGGACGAGTGTTCGTCCGCGCTCGCCAAGATCGCCAACAAGTTCTTCGGCCCGGATGGTCTGCTTCGGCCGGAGTTGTCGTCGAAGTTTGACGATTTCGTAGCCACCGCGCGAGAGATCGACCCGGACCTGCGCGTCGGCGACGACGTCCTCGCCTACCTCGCCGAGCTGCGCGACGCGGACGAGCGCCGGCGTAAGATCGACGACGCATTCCCCCGCGGCATCCGCAGCGCCGCGTTCAAGGACCTGCTCAAGGTCCCGCTCTACGATTACCAGCGCGAGGGCGCCCTGTTCGCCGCCCGGGCCGGTCGCTGCCTCATCGGCGACGAGATGGGGCTGGGCAAGACTGTCCAGGCCATCGCCGCCGCCGAGATCATGGCCCAACAATACGGCGTCGAGCGGGTCCTCGTCGTCTGCCCGACGTCGCTCAAGCACCAGTGGCAGCGCGAGATCGAGAAGTTTGCCGAACGGAAGGCCGACGTCATCGGCGGTCTCCGGACCCGGCGGGCCGACGGGTTCGCCGGCCCCGACGCCTTCTTCAAGATCACCAACTACGATACCGTCCACGCCGACCTCGATCTGATCGAGTCGTGGGCCCCGGACCTCGTCATCCTCGACGAGGCGCAGCGGATCAAGAACTGGAACACCCGCGTCGCCCGCAGCGTCAAGAAGGTCCAGTCGCCGTACGCCATCGTCCTCACCGGCACGCCGCTGGAAAACCGACTCGAGGAGCTGGTGTCGATCGTTCAATTCGTCGATCTGTACCGCCTCGGGCCGACGTTCCGGCTGCTGCACGACCACCAGAAGCTCGACGACGTCGGCAAGGTCGTCGGCTACCGCGACCTCGATCGGATCGGCCAGACGCTCGCCCCGGTCCTGCTCCGGCGGCAGAAGGACCACGTCCTCGACCAGCTCCCGGAGCGGATCGACAACACGTTGTTCGTGCCGATGACCGCGTATCAGCGGACGCTGCACACGGAGAACCAGGAGATCGTCGCCCGGATCGTCCAGAAGTGGCGGCGCTATCGGTTCCTCACCGAGGCCGACAAGCAACGGCTGATGATCGCCCTCCAGCGCATGCGGATGAGCTGCGACAGCTCGTACCTGCTGGACGACAAGTCCGACGACGGCCTCAAGGCGACCGAGGTGATGACCGTCCTGGGCGAGCTGCTGGAGCGGCCCGGGGCGAAGGCGGTGGTGTTCAGCCAGTGGCTGCGGATGCACGAGCTGCTAGTCCGGCAGGCGAAGAAGCGGAACTGGGGCCACGTCCTGTTTCACGGCGGAGTGCCGGGGTCGAAGCGGAAAGACCTCATCGAGCGATTCCGTGCCGACGACGACTGCCGGTTGTTCTTCTCGACGGACGCGGGCGGAGTCGGGCTGAACCTGCAGTTCGCGGCCGTGGTCGTCAACGTCGATCTGCCGTGGAACCCGGCCGTGCTCGAGCAGCGGATCGGCCGCGTTCACCGGCTCGGCCAGAAGCAGCCGGTGCGGGTCGTGAATCTGGTCGCGAAGGGGACGATCGAGGAGGGGATGCTGAGCCTCTTGAAGTTCAAGAAGTCGCTTTTCGCGGGCGTGCTCGACGGCGGGGATGCCGAGGTGTCGATGGGCGGCAGCCGGTTGACGCGGTTCATGGAGACGGTGGATGCAGCGACGGCGGAGATTCCCGCGACCCCGATGGCCGAGGCCCAGGACGCCGCCGAGGCCCGGCGCGAGCTCACCGCCCCGAAGCCCGACCGGCAACCGGACGATTCGGCCGCCCCGACGGCCGCCGCGGCCGACCCGTGGACCGGCTTGTTGCAGGCGGGAATGGGGTTGGTGCAGCAAATGGTCGACGCATCGCGAGCCGGGCCAACGACGGACGGACTGGTGCGCCGCGACGTGACGACGGGAGAGACCTACCTGCACCTGCCGGTCCCGTCGCCGCAAGTGGTGGCGCAAGCTCTTCAGGTGGTCGGGACTCTCTTGCAATCATTGCGCCCGGGCAACGGGCCAACCGCCGCGTCCTCGTAGTCTCTCCCGGTTGCTTCCGAATTCGTTGCACTCCGAATCCCTGCGTCCCTGCGTCGCGGTGCAAAAGAGTGAGACAAACGTTCACCTCGTCCCATCCCAGACGCGACATTCCCACCCTTCCACGGTAGCGATCCGCTCCCCGGTCGAACTCACCGCCACGGCCTTGATCGGCTCCGCGTGCCAGCGCAAGACGTATACCGCCCGGCCAGTGGTCAGGTCCCATACACGGGCCAGCCGGTCGCCGCCGCCGGTCACGAGCCGGTCCTCGCTCACGAACGCCACCGCGCCCACGCCACCCGCGTGACCGGACAGCCGCGCGACCACCTCGCCCGTTTCCATGTCCCAAACGGTCACGACCCCGGCCCCGGCTACGTCCGACCCGTCCCCGTGGGCCAGCCGCCGTCCATCCGGGCTGAACGCCAGCCGACCCGGGCCGATCGTGCTCCCCCCGCCCAGCGGCCGGGTGACGGTCAACGTCCGAACGGCCCGCCCGTCGCCGGCGTCGAACACCTTGACCTCCGCGGCGAGCCCGCCAACGCTGGCCGCGATCCGGTCACCGGCCGGGGACCACATCAAGTCGTTACCCGGGGTTGCCACCTGGTAGATCACCTTCCCCGTGTCGGCGTCGCACACCTCGAAGCTATCCCTGGTCCCGACGGCGAATCGCTTTCCATCCGGAGCGAAAGCCACGGCCTGGTACGACCGGCCCAGCTCCTTCCGTACTTCCCACACTTGCCCGCCGGTGTCCGCGTCCAGGAGTCGCACGGCGTACGTGCGAGTCGATTCGTCCACGATTCCGTCCTCGGCCGGTTCGCGGGTGCGCTCGACCTCGCCGAGGGCCAGCAAGTGCGCTGTGTGCGGACGGAACGCCACGTCCACGGTCCCGTGCGGGAACCGGGGGAGTTCCCGAAGCTGCATGCCGGTGGCGGCGTCGAACACGGTCGGTCCTCCGACGATGCGCACCAGTTCCGCCCCCGTCTTCGGGTCCTTCCCGCGCTCTTCCCGGAACACGTCGGCCAGGACGAGCCGCCGGCCGTCCGCACTGAACGCCGCCCGGTTCAGCGAGCTGCTGTTCGGGCTGCGGATCGCCGCGTACCCGCTCGGCCGCTCGGCGTCCCAGACCCGCAGGTCGAGCCCCAGGCCGGGGGCCGCCACCCGGGTCCCGTCCGGGGACCAGGCGACGGCCAGGTCCTGCGCGGAGTCGTTGCCCCCATCGGTCGCGCCGGAGAGGGTGTGGATGGCCCTTCCGAGATCCAGGTCCCATACCTGGACGGCCCGCCGGGCCGGGTCGAGGACGGCGACCTGCGGCCGGGTCGGGTGAAAGGCAACCGCCCGGCCGGCGTCCGGCCACGTGTACCGCACCCGGTTGGCCTTCAGGTCCCACACCCGCACGGTCCGGTTGCTTATCGCCGCCGCGTGGCGGCCGTCGGGGCTAACAGTCAACTGGTAATACGCGCCGGAGTCGGGCAAGCTTTGCACCGCCTTTGCCGTGGCCACCTCGTACGTCTTGATCCCGCCCCGGTCGCGGAAGCCGGTCGCCCGGTTTCGCGGGCCGATCGTCGTTGCAAGCAGGTGTTTGCCGTCCGGGAGGAAGGCGACGGGCCCGGTGGTGTCCGGGACGCGGCGAACCAGTTCGCCGCTGGCCGGGTCCCAAAGGGCGACGTAGTCGTCGTCGTCCGCCTGCTCCTTTCTCCCACCCGGGTAGCTCACCATCGTCCCGGTCCCCGGGGCGGACGCGGCCAACGCGCCATCCGGGCTGAGGGCGAGCGCCTCGACCTGGTACGTGTGCCGACGGAACACGGCCCGCTCCTTTCCGGTGGTCACATCCCACACGCGCGGGGCTTTCCGGTTGAAGCTCTCGGTCCCGTCCGGCCCACGCTCGTATCCGAAGCAGAGGAGCACCCGGCCGCCGGCGTCGACCGCGACCGGGCCCGACAGCCGCGGCAGCTCGCGGATCACCGCCCCGGTGCGCGCGTCGTGGACCCGCAGCGCGTCGTTGTGCTCGATCAACAGGGCGTCGTCGGACAGCCAGGCCACGGCCCCGGGCCGCCACCGCAGGTCGGTGGACACGCGTAGCCTGTACGGCCGGCTGATGCGCTGGAGGTGATACCACTCCCACCGGCGCAAATCATCCGGGCACTCGTCCAGAATGGCGGCAGCCCGGTCGGTTTGCCCGGCCAGTCGCTCGGCCTCGGCGAGAGCGATCCGGCCCTCATACCCGCTCCATCTCTCGGCGGCCAACGAATTCGCGAGCTTGCCGGCTGTCTCCCGCTCCCGGTCCAGGGCGCTTCGCACCCGGGCCTGGCTGATCGCCAGGAGGGTGATGACGACTACCGGCG
>DATFWZ010000152.1:0-5144 GCA_035258765.1 Gemmataceae bacterium | reverse complement strand
AAATAAGGCGGCACGTCCGTCGAGAGCATGATATGGGCGTAGAGAGTCACTGACGCCGCCGCGGCCGTCAAGGTGCGGGCGGTGGCTCCGGAATGTAAGACCCGCTCACGTTTTCGCACCCGGCGTAGTGAAGGAACACCCACAGGCGATGCAGTGTGTCTTCCACGTCCCGCACCGCGAGTAAGAGCCGGTCTCGATGGTCGAACCCAACGGCTTGCATGTGCTCGCGCAGCCGGCGGAAGTAGTCGCGGCGAGTGCCGACCGTCGCGCAGAGTGCCCGGGCTTGGGCATGGGTGATGGTGGCCATGCAGGGGAATACTTCGGCGGGCCGCGAAACGCTACCGCACCCGCCCCGCGTTGCCGCCGACGACGCGAATTCCGAGGAACTTCCGCCGGCCGCTGACGGTCGAAACCGTCCGCCCCGTCTTGGCGGCCGCCGCTTGCGTCGGCAATCGCATGACGAGCAAATCCTCCTCCGTCGTCCACAGCCTGGCGGCCGGCCGCGTGACGCCAAGGAACTGCCGTCGGGCCCGGACCGCGACCACGGACCGGCCCGTCCGGGCTACGACCCTAAAGATCGGCAGGGTGCGGACCAGCTGGTCCTCCCGGGCCGTCCACCGGCCGCCAGGCGTGCCCGGCTCCGCGCTCCTGCCGAGCAGCTGATAGATGCGTTGCCTACTCACGCCGTAGTGTTGGGCCAGCTCCACAACGGGCGTCGTTTCGGCTTGCTTTCGGAGTTCGGCGAGTGCCGCCGGGGTGAACCGGCGGGGCCGGCCGCGCTTGCCGCGGTCGGTGCCATTCTCAACCACAATGACCTTGCGGCCGAACCAGTCGATAACCTGCGGCTTGGCGTGACGACTCATGGCTTGCCCTTCGGCCCGCCGGCGTAGCTCTCGCACGCTTCCCACAAGGCCCGGTAAGCCGCGTTCGGGGTCGCGTAGTACCTGACCGCCGAATCCGGGTCGTCGCTTTCGCCTACGGGCAACTGGTCAAAGAGTGCGGGCGGCAGACAGGCCCGCAGGTGTGGGGCCTCGTCGTCACCGGCGACGATGAGGAGCCAGCAAACGCCGCCGCCGAATAGCTCCGCGCCCGTCGTCTCGTCGGGTTCGCATTCGGCGAGGATCGTCTCGACGGCCTCGATGCGGTGGGGGTTGGCGCGGAGTTGCACGAGAAGGCGCGGCCTCGGCGGGCAGCGGGATTCGCTCACGCGGCCGTCTCCGGCAGAACCAGACACTCCGGCCCCTCAAACCCCGGCCGGTTCATTGCCGGGTTCGCCGGGTGTGCCTCCATGTCGTCGGGTGGGTACGGGACCAGCAGCGGGCGGAGTGCCAGCGGATCGCCAATGGCCGAGTCCAGCCATGTGCCGAACGCGGACGGCGGGAGAATCACCGGCATCCGGTCGTGAACTGTCTTCGTCAGCTCGTTGGGCTTCGTGGTCAGAATTGCGACCGTGTAGAGCGGCTTGTCCCCGCCCTTCCAGCAGTCCCACACACCCGCGAACGCGAACGGCTTCCCGTCGTGCATGCGGAAGTGCACGGGCAGCTTCTTGCCCTTGACGGTTCGGTCGAGTAGGGGACCGGTGTTGCCACCGGCCCCCCCTCTAAGAACCGTGCGTGAGAGTTTCCACCTCACACGGCTCAAGCCTCTCTAACGCCCCCCGCGAGGGGACGCGGCGCGCCACCGTCCGGACGCGAGGGCTCGACCTTCCGTCTCCGCGACACGAAGTACTCGTAGTCCGCGGGGTCGTAGGGGTTCGCCTCGCTGCGTACCTTGACGTGCCGGCGGATCGGGGTCGCCGTGGCGTGAACCAGCCGGAGGCGGACGGGCTGTCCGTCCCGCGTCTGGTCGTCCGCAGAGAACCACCAATCCCGTGTCCCGACCCGATCGAAGTACCGCCGCTTCACCCAACGCGCCCCCTTGCGGGGGTGCCGCTGGCGTGCCCACGTCCAGAGCAAGCGGAAGATGACGTGATCAACGCGGCCAAAGGCGCGCTTCGCCACGACGTGCCGGTGATAGTTCGCCCACCCCCGGATGACCGGGTTGAGCTGACGGATCAGCGCGGCTGCCGGGGCACCACGGTTCCGCCGAACGATCTCCCGCACCTTTCCCAAGAAGGTTCGCGTATTCTTCTTCGACGGTTTGATCAGGAGCTTCCCGTTCGGGTAGCGCCGGATGTTTTGGCCGAGGAAGTCGAACCCCTTGCTGAGGTGCGTGACGGCCGTCTTCTCGGGCGAGAGGATCAGGCCTCGTTCGTGCAGGAACGCCGCCACGAGCGGCTTCACGTCGCGTTCCAGGGTCTCTCGCGAGGCCCCGGTCACGATGAAGTCGTCCGCGTAGCGGATGAGGCGGACCCGGGCGGCCCGCCCCTTCGCGGACTCGGCCCCGGCGAGTGGGAAGCGTGACCGGAGTCGCGCGTCCAACCCGTCCAGGACCAGGTTGGCCAGGACCGGGGAGATGACGCCCCCTTGCGGGGTGCCACTCACCGTGTCGTGGAAGAGACCACCTTCAAAGTACCCCGATTTCAGCCACTTCCGGAGCACCGTTCGGTCCGTCGGGACGTTCCGGAGCAGCCAGTCGTGGTCGATGTTGTCGAAGCAGCCCTTGATGTCCCCCTCCAGCACCCACGCGGGGTTCCGGTATTTGAACACGGTGAAGCACTGCTCCACCGCGTCTGCACCGGAACGCCCCAGCCGAAACCCGTAGGAGTGTTGGTCCCCGGTCGTCTCGGCCACCGGGTCGAGGGCGAGCAGGTAGAGGGCCTGCATCGCCCGGTCCCGGATCGTCGGTATCCCGAGGGGACGGCGCCGGCCGTTCGACTTCGGGATGTACACCCGCCGCAGCGGACGCGGTTGGTAGCCGCGGCGCCGCAGCGAGTGAACTGCATTCGCCCTCTTCGCCGGCGTGTTCCAGATCTCTCTGTCCACGCCGGGGGTGTCCTTGCCATCGCTTTCGGTGACTCGCTTCACGGCCAGGAGCTTGCCGCTGCGCGAGTGGGTCAGCAGACGTTGCAAGGCTTTCACCTTGTTCCATCGGCCGTCCCGCGTCGCCTTCACGATACGGGCCTGGAGCCGACGCACCGTCGTGGCGGCCGCGGACCAGTCGATGCTGTCCCACGGCTCCACGGGGCGTGAGGCTGCACCGGTCTTGGGGACCGTCATCTGCGTTGCCTCATGGGTCGGTTGGTCATGCGCTCTCGTGAAGAAAGACCAGGGGGAAGTCAGCCCGCTTTCGCGTCGAGTGATGTCGCAACTCGTGTCCCGGCGGTTACGGCCGGGCATTCGCTTGCTCCCCCGTCCTCGACCCGCACGGCTGTCGTCCGGCCTTGCGGCCGTCCTACCCCGGAAGGGGGGCCGTACGGGCTTACCGTGTTCCGTAGCCGTGACGCGGGTGGGTTAGGTCTCCTCTAACCACGCCGACAGCGTTGGGCGCCCATGACGGGGGAGAATGGAGCCCCCGTACCCGCTGCAAACAGGCCCGTCAGCACCATGAGCCTGGTCATTCTTGACGACGCTTGTCGAGGATTCGCATGCGCTGACCTTACCACCCACTCTAGCCCCGATCCGCCGTGGTGCTGGCGGAACCGCACGCGCCTCGCGGTCTGTGCAGCGGCCTCGCGGCCGAGGGATACATTGTCCGAGGGCTCTTGGACGGTCCGTTGCCGGGCCGCCGACCTCGTAGAGTACTGCCGATGGGACGGCAGGTCTGATCACCGACGGTCAGACAATCACAGCTACAGCTTTCACGTCGCACCCACTCGTAGAACCCGTCTGCCGGGACGAGACACCGGCGCTTGTGGAACGAGTCCCGGAACATCGGCGATGACGCCACGGTTTCCGACTTGGCGTTGACGGGCCGCATCTTGAGGTTGCCGTCCGCCCAGCTCGCTACGAACCCCCTGCGGAAGAGAGACAGGCCGCGCCGGCCGTCGGGCTTCCCGCCGATGACGGGCACGAACTGCGCCGGGGAGACGTTGTGCCGCGCATCGAGTTTGGGAAGGTCCGCTAGCCCGAAGAACTCTGCAATCAGGGCGTGCGGGGCGCGGAGGGTGTACCGGGCGCACATGGCGGAAATTGTGGCCGGCATGGGCGGGCGGCGTCAAGCAGGGCGCGGCCAGCCCGCTCCTCAGTCGATTGAAGGCGCGTGCCGCTGCAAAGCGCCCACGACACGTATCGCGGCCCGCAGACTTGCAATCACAAAAACCAACTGAATCTAAGAACTGGTGTTTCGGTTTCGATCCGTCCGGGCTCGGTCCCGACCTTGATGCCGTCGGCCTTGGGCGCCCCATTCCACAGCTTCGTGTCGCCGATCTCGAAGTCGCCGCGCCACAGGACCTCGGCCGCGATTGCCGAGGCCGGCGCCAGCACGAGTGTCAGCGCCAGGTGCGAAGGCAGTCGCATGGTCGGTCTCGATCCGATTCCGGTGTGCGCACTCAGAGCAAGAGCCCGTCGATCGTCCGGCCGATCACCAGCGCGTGCGGCCGGCCCGCCTGGTCGTGCACGACCGTGTCGGGCGGGACGCCCAGCAGGTGGTAGATCGTCGCCGCCACGTCTCGCGGGTCGTGCGGGTGCGACGTCGGGAACGCGGCGGCCCTGTCGGACGACCCGTAAACGACCCCCCGGCCAATCCCCCCCCCGGCCAGGGCGAGTGAATAGACGAACGGCCAGTGGTCGCGGCCGGCGCCGGTGTTGATCCGCGGCGTCCGCCCGAACTCGGCGTTGGCCACGACCAGCGTCCGATCGAGCAGGCCCCTGTCGTCCAGGTCGGAGACGAGCGCCGCGAATGCCCGGTCGAACGTCGGGCAGAGCGACTCCTTCATCTGGGCGAAGTGCTTGCCGTGCGTGTCCCACGAGCCGGTCGGCGTGCGGCAGTAGTGGACGTTAATGACCGGCACCCCCGCCTCGGCCAGCCGGCGGGCCAGCAGGCAGCCCTGGCCGAACTCCGTCCGCCCATACCGGTCGCGCACCGCCGTTGGCTCCCCCGCCAGGTCGAAGGCCCCCCGCGTGTCCGGCGAGCCGACCAGGTCGAACGCCCGCCGCTGGTACCCACCCAGGGTGCGGGCCTCGGCCGCGTGGTCCAGGAGTCGCCGCTGGCCGTCAATCTCCCTCAGGAGGGTCTGTCGGTCCGTCAGCCGCCCGACCGACAGG
>DATFWZ010000151.1:0-4863 GCA_035258765.1 Gemmataceae bacterium | reverse complement strand
CAGGCCGGATTCGACCACCATATTACCAAGCCCGCCGAGATCGGCACGCTGCGAATGCTCCTGGCTTCGTCCGCCGTCCCCGGGTGAGTTGTTTTCCTGCCTCCGGTGCCGGGCAAAATCCCGTTTCGCTGCGTCCGTCCGCACTGAGCCCCGATGCACTTGACTCAATTTTGCAATGAAATGGTCATGGGGCCAGGCGCCGACCCCCCGACGCCTATTACCATGCCCCAAGCGGTATGTACTACAGCTTTCGAGTTGCCCCGCTTCTGCCCCGGACCCGGGCGGCCCGACGTGTGCGCGGGTTTAGCAACCTGAGTACCAACCTGATTCGGTACTCTCGTGCCGGTAAGCGGTTACGGAATGCGTTTCCGGTTGCCAAAACACTCAGGCTGCCATTTGCCGAACAACACCGCCCGACGTTCCACCGCCTCGACGCCAATTCCGCTGGAATCATGCCCAAAATGGCCCTATAGCGACAGTACGGCCGCTTGAGGTGCGTGCGGCCGTCGAACCCGAGCACTTGCCGCGACTCGCTGAGCTCCCGCACCTGCCGCGAAGGATCCGGTGTCTTCTTCAGCCCCGAGTGCTCGTCCCGCAACTCAATCTGGCGACAACTCTCCGGACCCCTCTCTCTCCCGACTGAATGAGGCAATCGAACACGCGGCCCACTTGCTCCCGGCCCAGGGGCCGATCACGGTCTTCATCCACCACAACACTCTGCACGCGTTCGAGGACCTGCCATTCACTGAAGCAGTCGTCCGGGGGGCCCGCCTGTTTGGATGTCACCCGTACCTCACCGAGGACCGGTACCGAGAAAAGATGGCCCGCGGCCGGATCCGCATCGGCGACCTGCACGCGGCCATTCGGCAAGACATCGGCAGCCGCGGCGACGAGAAGGTCGCGGGGCTGTGCACTCGGGCGGAGTTGCGACTGGCACTTCTCCAATACCCGGTGCGGTCCGGCCCGGTGGAGGAACTGCTCTGGTTTGTGGCCGAGACCGACGCCCTGCGGCGTGTGCGCTCGACGGCTCCGCCGGGAATTCGAGCGAAACTAATCGCCGAGACGCGGGAGTGGGCAACCGGCCCCATGCGCCGGCCCCTGGCGGAAGTCTCGGACACGGTGGTCACTGCGGAGCAGGGACTCTTGTCCAGCGTCCTGGAACGGTTCGGTGGGTCCCGGCTCGACCAGTGGACGGAGGAGGCGTGGGAGGCATTCGCGCTGCAGGCGATGTGGCGCGCGTGTTGCGACGGCGCATCCCGAGTCCCCGCGGCCCCGGCCCTGGCGACGACCGGGGTTCGACACCGTGACCTCTTGTTGCAGGTGACCGGCAAGGATGCGGACAAGCTGGTGCACGAGTTCCTGATCCCGTTTTGCGGCGCTTTTCTGGACCAGGGGCTGGCTCACTGGCGGTTGCCCGGGCGGGACCGGGGGTTTTTCCGGGCGTTCCGCGGCCTGTACGCGCACCCGGGCGGTCCACCCGCACCCTGGCGTCGCCACTTGTCGAAAGAGCTGGAGCGCCTGACGCGGGCCGGAATTGACGCGCTCGAGTCCGTCCGGGAGTCGCTCACTCTACTCGGGGTCGGCGAAGTCTTGTGGGAGCCGTTCCTGTCCGCGACGCTACTGGCACTACGGGGCTGGGCGGGGATGACCCGCTTCCTGGAGGAGCGGCCGGACCGGGCAATCCACCCGGTCCGGGAGGGGAGCCTGACCGAGTTTCTGGCGGTCCGACTGATCCTGGACCGGCTCTCCCTGGCGCACGCGGCTCGCGAGACAATCGGCTTCACCGGCCCGCTGGCCGGCCTGCGCGACGAGCTTCGCAGACGGCTCCGGCCGGCGCCGCCGCCGGCTCGGGAGCAGCGGGCCTTCCAGGTGTTCCACCTGGCCCAGGTACTCGGCTGGGGGCCGGGGCGCCTGTGCCGGTTGACGAGCGCGCAATGGAGGGACCTGCTCACCGAGATCGACCGGTTCAGCGGGTTAGAGCGCCGGCGCGTGTTTCAACTGGCATTCGAGCACCGGTTTTACACGCAGGCCCTGGACGCGGTGGCCCTGCATGCGCGTCGCCCGTGGGCGGAGCTGCGGGCGCCGCGGTTCCAGGCTCTCTTCTGCATCGACGAGCGCGAGGAGTCGATCCGCCGTCACCTGGAGGAAGTGGCCCCGGGCGCGGAGACGTTCGGCATGGCCGGTTTCTTTGCCGTGGCCATGTACTACAAGGGCGTGGCCGACGCCCATTTCACGCCGTTGTGCCCGGCCGTGTTCCTTCCGCGCCACTGGGTGGTCGAAAAGGTGTCCGACGAATTGGAAGAGGAACACCTGCGTAAGGCCCGCGCCCGGCGGGCGCTGGGGGTCGCGTCGCACCAGGTTCACGTCGGCAGCCGGGCCTTTGCGCTCGGGGCGCTGACCGCTGCGGCCGGGGTAGTTGCGTCGGTGCCGCTCGTCGCGCGGACCTTGGCACCGCGGCTGACCGCCCGGGTCCGATCCACCTTCGGCCGACTCTTGCGCCCGCCCCCACGGACGCGGCTCGCCCTCGAGCGGACCGACGCGAACCCCGGCCCGACCAACGGCGGGATTGGGTATTCGCTTGACGAGTTGACCGCCATCGCGGAGCGGGTCCTGCGGGAGACCGGGCTCACGCGGCGCTTTTCTCGGCTCGTCTTCGTGTTCGGTCACGGGTCGACGAGCATGAACAACCCGCACGAGTCGGCCCACGACTGCGGCGCGTGCGGCGGCGCCCGCGGCGGGCCGAACGCCCGCGCCCTCGCCCAGATCTTCAACGACCCGCGCGTCCGCGCCGGCCTGGCCGCCCGCGGGCTTCACATACCGGCAGACACGTTTTTTGTCGGCGCAATGCACAACACGAGCAACGAGGCTGTTACGTACTACGACCTCGATTGCTTGCCCGAGTCGCACCGGGCGGAACTCGACGTCGCGCGGGGTGAGCTGGAGCTGGCCTGCGACCGCGACGCGCACGAGCGCTGCCGGCGATTCGGTTCCGCCCCGCTTGATCTGTCATTCGAGGCGGCCCGACAGCACGTCGAAGGCCGCGCCGAGGACCTGGCACAGGTGCGCCCCGAATGGGGACACGCAACCAACGCGATTTGCGTGATCGGCCGCCGGGCCCGGACGCGCGGCCTCTTTCTCGACCGGCGGGCATTCCTGAATTCGTACGACCCGACCCAGGACGACATCGACGCGACCGTCCTGACCAGGGTCCTCCACGCGGCCGTCCCGGTCTGCGGGGGCATCAACCTCGAGTACTACTTCTCCTACGTGGACAACACCGGATGGGGATGCGGCACGAAGTTGCCGCACAACATCGCCTGCCTGCTCGGGGTGATGGACGGCGCGGCGAGCGACTTGCGCACCGGCCTACCATGGCAAATGGTGGAGATTCACGAGCCGGTTCGACTGCTGTTCGTGATCGAGACGACTCCGGATACCATGCTTCGGATCATCGACCGGAACCCGCCGATCGGGCGGATGATTCGCAACGAGTGGGTGCGGCTCGCGACGCTCGACCCCCGGTCCGATCGGATCGACGTTTACCGGGATGGGGCGTTCCACGAATACCGCCCGGAAGATGAATGGCTGCCGCGGGCCCCGTCTTCGGTCGATTGGTATCGCGGCCAGCGCGACCACCTGGAATTTGCCGAAATCGGCGGCTGAGTCGTCGGCGGGGTAGGTCCCGTCTGCCGGGTGGGACCTCGCGGTGGGCCCGAAAGGGGGCTCGGTCGGGCCACTCGACCGCCGGGCATCAGGTCCCGCCCAGCAGGCGAGACCTACCCCGGGGCGTCGACGCGTCGATTCGGCTGCGGCGGAACCTTGACGAGGCCGTTTCCACCAGGACGGACTGACCGTTCATGATCGACTATGCAATCGTAATTCGCGTGCTAGGTCTCGTCGTCTTTGCCGCTCCCTTTGTGCTCTTATTCCTCCTGGGCGGGAGTACGCTAATCGGTCGGCCGTTCGGCGAGCGGGCGACCGGCCGGCTCTGTCAGACGGCCGTGCTCACAGGGCTCCTCTCGGCCGTTGCCATCCTGGCGATCATGCTGGCTAGCGGGACGCGGCACGAGGTGATCGACCTCGGCGAGTGGGTCGTAGTTCAGGACTACGACTTCTCGGTGAAGCTGGTATTCGACCGGCTGTCTGTGGCGTTTACCATCCTGACACTCGTCCTTTGCGGAACGATCACGGCGTTCGGCATCCGCTATCTCCACCGCGAGCGAGGCTACAACCGCTTCTTCGTCCTGTACTCACTGTTCGTTGCGGGCATGGTGACGGCGGCAATTGCCGGCACGATCGAGACGCTTTTCACCGGCTGGGAACTGGTTGGACTTTCGAGTGCGCTGCTGGTGGCGTTCTTTCAGGAGCGGCCCGCCCCACCGCGGAACGGGCTGCAGGTGTGGGTCGTGTACCGGGTGTCGGACGCTGCCCTCCTGTTGGCCGTCATCGTCCTGCACCACCAAACGGGCGTCGGGGATTTCGACCGCCTGTTCGGCGCGGGTCCGTGGCCCGAAGGCCGGGCCGCGCTCACGGAGAGTCAGGCGCTGGTGGCGGGCCTTCTGCTTCTTGTGGCCGCCGCGGGGAAGTCGGCCCTGGTACCGTTTTCCGGATGGCTTCCCCGCGCGATGGAAGGGCCGACCCCGTCGAGCGCCGTCTTCTACGGCGCCCTCTCGGTCCACCTCGGGGCGTATCTGCTTCTCAGGGCCGGCCCCATCCTGGATGCTTCTCCGAAATTGGCCATTGCAGTTGTTGCGCTCGGTCTGGTCACGGCCGTGTTTGCGTACCTCGCCGGGAGCGTTCAGACGGATATCAAGTCTGCCCTGTCGTTCGCGTCATTGGTTCAGGTCGGACTGATCGTCGCGG
>DATFWZ010000150.1:0-4054 GCA_035258765.1 Gemmataceae bacterium | reverse complement strand
GCCAGCGCGGGGATCAGGTTGCGGAACATCTGCGAACTGGTCGGGAAGCCGTGGAGCAGGAGCACCGTCGGGGCGTCCGTCGGCCCGGCCTCGCGATAGAAGATGTCCAGGTCGCCGACCTTCATGGTCTTGTGGAGCACCTTCGCGGATTGTTGAGCCGCGACCGAGTGAGTCAGGCCAAGGGTCCACGCGATGGCCGCGACCAGGGACAGGGCCAAGGCGGATTTCGTCGTTGCCCTTGCGGTCGAGCAGGAACTGGTCGTGGGCCGCTCCGTCCGGACTGACGAGTTCCGGATCTTTCACGCCGTGCGTGTACTGCCACCTGGTGGCCTCGTACTTGAGGAACCCGCGAAGGGCGTCTCGTTTCTCCTTGCTATTGGGTTCCTTCCAATAAGCCTTGAGTGGCTTCCAGAAGTCGTTGTCCAGCCCCTCCTCATAGGCGTTGCCGTTCTGCACCACGATGGCGGTGATCCGCTCGGGGTGTTTCACGGCCAGGCGGTAGCCGACCGGGGCGCCGTAGTCCTGCACGTAGAGGGCGTATTTCGTCAGCCCGAGTTTCTCGGTGAACTCATCGATCACCTTCGCCAGGCTGTCGAAGGTGTACGAGAACTGGTCGCGCGACGGCATCGAACTGTGGCCGTAGCCGGGGTAGTCCGGAGAGACGAGGTGGTACTGGTCGGCCAGTGCTGGGATCAGGTTGCGGAACATCTGCGAGCTGGTCGGGAAGCCGTGCAGCAGCAGCACCGTCGGGGCGTCCTTCGGCCCGGCCTCGCGATAGAAGATGTCCAGGTCGCCGACTTTCATGGTCTTGTGAAGCACCTTGGCGGATTGTTGAGCGGCGACCGAGTCAGTCAGGCCGAGGGTCCACGCGATGGCTGCGAACAGTGAGACGGCCAAGGCGGAATTCGTCGAACCGGTCACGATCGTGTCTCCTTTTCTCGTCGGATAAGTTGCCCGACGCAAGCTCCTTGCCCTTGGCCCCAACTTCGGGCGTTTGCGTTTCCAAGCGGCTTGCTCGGCGGATGTTAGCAGGCAGAAATCACTTCCTGCGCCAATAACTCCTAGTAGTCGCAAGTAACTACGATGAAATTTCTTAAGTCCATCAATGCAGGCCGAACGTCATGACGAGACTTCGTGAAATCACGAGATTTCATCTTGCCGTCACGAAAACTCGTAGACCACCAGGTATGAGCGACGCAGTCCGCCTCGAGCCGCTCTTAACCGATCCTAAGCGCCTGCTGCTGGACATGGCCCAGGAGCATTCGCTCGCGGGTTTGCTCCACCTGATCGTCGCCCGTCTGAGCGACTCGCCCCGCGTCGCGCTCGCCCGCATCTGGCTGGCTCAACCGACGGCGAAATGCACCGGCTGCCCGCTGCCCGACGTGTGCCGGGAGCAGTCACACTGCCTGCACCTTGTGGCAAGCGGCGGACGGTCGGCCGCGCGCCCGACCACGGAATGGACCCGACTCAACGGCGCGTTCCAGCGCTTCCCCTTCGGCGTGCGGAAGGTCGGGCGGATCGCGGCCACGGGCGAACCGATCGAGGTTCCCGACCTGGCCGAGCCCTTCCCGGACTGGGTTGCCGTACCGGACTGGGCGCGGGCGGAAGGCATCCGCGGGTTTGCGGGTCAGCCGCTGGTCCACTGCGACGAGGTGCTGGGCGTGCTGGCCGTGTTCGCCCGCGGGGTAATTGGCGCCGACTGTATGGGCTGGCTGCGGATGATCGCCGACCACGCCGCCGCCGCCATCGTCACCGCCCGGGCGTTCGCCGAAATCGAGGGGCTGAAGAAGCGGCTCGAGTTGGAGAACGAGTACCTGCGCGAAGAGGTGACGCCGGCCGGGCCGTTCGGCGAACTGCTCGGGCAGAGCCGTGCCCTGGAGGCGGTGGCCCGGCAGATTGACCGGGTCGCCCCGACGGATGCGACCGTCTTGATCCTGGGCGAGAGCGGCACCGGCAAGGAGCTCGTGGCCCGGGAAATCCACCGGCGCAGCAGCCGGGCGGTGAAGCCGCTGATCAAGGTCAACTGCGCCGCGGTGCCGCGGGAACTGTACGAGAGCGAGTTCTTCGGACACGCGCGCGGGGCGTTCACCGGGGCGTTGCGGGACCGGGTTGGGCGATTCGAGCTGGCCGACCAGGGCACGCTCTTCCTCGACGAGATCGGGGAGATCCCCCTGGAGCTGCAGGCCAAGCTGCTGCGTGTCCTACAGGAAGGGGAGCTCGAACGAGTCGGCGAGGAGCGCACCCGCAAAGTGAACGTACGGCTCGTGGCGGCGACGAACCGCGACCTGCGGGCCGAGGTGGAGGCCGGCCGGTTCCGCCAGGACCTGTACTACCGGCTGAGCGTGTTTCTGGTCGAACTCCCCCCGCTCCGCCGGCGGAAGGAAGACATCCCGCTCTTGGCCGAACACTTCCTCCAGGCGTCGGCCCGCAGGGTCGGCCGTCCGCCGCCGCGCTTGACGCTGGCGGCCGTGCAACGGCTGCAGCAGTACGACTGGCCCGGCAACGTGCGCGAGCTACAGCATGTCGTCGAGCGCGCGGTCATCACCTCAACCGGTACCCGGATCGAGGTCGAACTTCCGTCCTCGCCCGGCGCCACCCGGGTTGCCGAGGAGGCGGTTACCGATGCCCACCGCGTGCGGACCGATGCCCAGGTCCGACAGCTCGAAGCGGACAACATCCGGGCGGCGCTGAAGGCCACCAACGGCAAGGTGTCCGGGACCGGCGGCGCGGCTCAACTGCTCGGACTGAAGCCCACAACCTTGGCGTCGCGGATCAAGGCGCTGGGAATCCGCCTTCAGGGCGTGCGTGACTGAGAGCCCAGTTGAATCCGGGTCAGTACAGGGGGCTCTGTTTCCTTGACAGCGGTTCGTGGCTCGGCTCCGTGAGGGCGACGTCCGACTGAGCTCAAAACCGGAGCCCGCGCAGCCTTTCTTACGTCCACCGGCAACTCATTGATCCGCGCCGCCAGGATGAAGTCGTTCCCCGTCAGCCCGTTGACCGCGTGCGTCCACAGCTCCACCGCCACATTCCGGTAGCCGACCAGGTGCAGGTGCGGGTCGTGTAAGAAGTCCGGAGCTGTCGCAAAGTCCTGGGCCTGTCACTCGCGGGGACGGGGACCCGGAAGCGGCGGCGAATCTAGTGAGAATTGGGTCTGTGATCGGGGAGAAAAGGAGATGAGGGATCGGGACCTCCCGACCCCTCTTACTTTATCGTACTTTCCTGCGAAAGCCGGCCCGGGCACCGGGTGCTGCCCGGGCTGGTGTTGGCTCAATTGTCATCGCCCGTGCCGAACGTCCCCTGAATCACCGTCGTCCCGGCCGAATCGGCGACCGTGATTACAGAGCCGACCTTGACAGCGGGGAAGCTGGCGTCGGTCAGCAGCTCCAGCTCGCCCTGGCCTTGGTCGTTGGTCGTCACATGGCCGACCAGCGTCCCCGTGGAGGCGTCGCCGTTCACGTAGATGTCGTAGGTCGTGTTTGCGGCGAGCCCAAACACCTCCACCTGGAACTCCCCGTCCGCGGAGTTCAGTTCCGCCTGCCCGATCCGCGGTGCGTTCGGATCCGCCGGGTCCGTGAGGACGGCCTCGAGCTCGTCGCCGGAGTCGTTCGTGTGGGCCAGGAACGTGCCCGACAGGTCCTTGGTCGGATCGGCCGGGTTGGCCGTCAGATGCAGGACGGACACGCCGTCCTGCAGCGGCGGCAGGTTCGCCACGTCATGGACCTCCAACTCCCCTTCGCCCTCGGCGTTGGTCACGAGTTGCCCGACGGTGACCACGTTAGTGCCGTCCCCGGCCACATCGATCGTCACGTCGAAGGTCGTGTTGGCCGCGGCCCCGTGGACCTCGACCTGGAACTCGGTCGCGCCGTTGTCCTCGACCTGGACCTCGGCGGCACCCACGGTCTGGCCGTTGGCGTCGGTCAGACTGGCCCGGAAGTCGGCCTCAGACCCCTGGTTCTCGCCGCCCTGGCAATCGTCGTTCCCGGTGTCCCCGTTCACTTCGTCGATTCCGGCCCCGCCCTTGCAAGTGTCGTCGCCCAGGCCGCCGTGGACGGTG
>DATFWZ010000149.1:0-5216 GCA_035258765.1 Gemmataceae bacterium | reverse complement strand
GCGGTTGGTCAGCGGGGTGTTGACGTGCAGCTCGGCGACCGGGGCAAGCCCCTGGATAAGCGCGTCGGACGCGTTCCGGTACAGCCAGTACCCGACCCCCACGCTGTTGAACCACACGGCCGGGTAGACCGGGTCGGTGGGTAGGACCAGGGCGGTGATCCCCTGAGCAAACAGGTCCCCATCGGCCCAGGCGACCCCGGCCCAAGGCTGCACGAACACCGCCCGCGGCGCCCGCGTCCCGTCGTCCAGCACGGTGAGGGAATCGTTCCGGTCGCCGGTCGGCAGCGTGACGGTGAGCCCGAGGGTCACAACGTTGCCGGTCGCCGGGTCATTGAACAGGGCGTACTTGCCGACGACGGTCAAGTCTCCGACCTCGTGGCCTTCGATTTCCGGAGAGCCGCCCGCCTGCAGGAACGGCAGCCGGGCCGCAATCGAGGCGTCGCTTCCGAGGGTCGTTTCGAGCCCGATGATCTCCCGATTCAAGTGGATGCTGGGCGACCCGGGCGGGTTGACCGACTCGTTCACCCCGGCGTAATGGTTGTATGAGAAGAACGCCCGGTCTTGCGGTCGCGGGCCGTCATTGTCGGTCGGCTTCAGGCCAACGTATCGCGGCAGGACCGGGATGCGCACCAGCGCTTGCCGCGGCGGTAGCCCGGGCGCCTGGACGATCACCGGCGTGCGCGTCCGGCCCGAGACGCCGATCAGGTCGCCGAAGAAGTTGGGGTTGAAGGTGCTCGGGGCCACGCCGCCGGCCTCCGGCGCCCGCGCCGCCGCGCCGGCCGGCGGGATCGTTTCCGGAACGACTGGCGGCACCACCCCCGGCTCGACGCCGGGGACGGGCGCGACCGGGCCGGCGATCGGTCCGGGCACGGCACCGAGCGGCAAAGCGGCAACCGGGGCCATGTCGCGAGCGGTCGGGCCGAAGAACCAGTTGGCCCGGACGCCGACCTGGTAATTGAAAAACCCGTTCGTCCCCTCCCCGAGCGGGAATGCCATGCCGGCGCTCACCAGGCAGTTTGACCCGACCACGGCCGCGACGCCGAGTGACACGTTGAGCTCGTTGAAGAAGTCCCCGCCGCCGATGAACAGGCCGTTGGTCACCACCGCGTCGCCGCGCTCCATCGGCCGGTTGTAGTGCAGCTCGATGAACGGCGCCACGCCCCGGAGGCCGGTGGACGCGTCGTTTCGGATCGCCCAGAAGCCGACCTGGAAGTCCGCCTGAAGCAGGGCCTGGTCGTGGACCCGACCCGCGGGCACGAGCGGGCCGACACCGTTGATGGGCGCCAACACTTCGCTTCCCGACACGTCGTACGAGAGCTGCAACCAGGCCTGAGCGAACCAGCGGTCGTCCGGGGTGAATAATCCGGCGACAAACGGTGTAAGCGTGTACGACTCGTTCTTGACGCGGACCAGTTCGGCCCCATTCGGTCCGATCAAAATCGCGTCGTCGGCCGTCGGGAAGGACACGCCCACCCCGGCGGCCACGTTGAGGACGTCCCCACGCAGGGCCAGGGCCTTCAGGGTCAGGTTGATGTTCCCGAACTCGGTATTGCGGTTCAACAGCCCATTGGTAGTGCCGACGCTGTCCAGAGTCGATGCGAAGGGGAATCGGACTTCGGCCGAAGCCCACCCGTCGAAAAAGGCGAGCTCGGCCCCCGGCGTGAACCGGTAGACGTCGTACCCGCCCGGCACGAGGACCGTCTGCCCGAACAGGTCGAAGATGAGGAATACCCGGTCGCGGGGCAGCGGGTTTGCGTCGTCGGAGAGCTTGGTCTTGCCCACCACGCCACCGGCCGACGGCAAGGGCACACTCGCGTTCAGGACGGACGTGATGCGATAGCCCTGGAGAATCTGAAAGATCGAGGCCCCGGCGACTGCGGTCCGCTGGGCCTCACTCTGGTTGGCCAGGAACACAACCGACGCACCCGGGTTGAGAGCCTGGAGCTGTTGCGTGACGGCCGCGTTTTCGAACAGGCCGACGTTCCCGGTGCCCGGGATCGGGGCAGCGGTAGTGAAGTTGCCCGTAAAGAACGGGGGCGACGACCGGCCGTTGTCGCGGAGGACGACAAACGGCGTGCCGCCGGTCGAACTTCCCAATGGGCTAAGGGTCCGGCCGCCGACATTGCCCGCGTACTGCACGGTCTGGCCGTTCGCGTCGGCAAGGACCTGCTGGAAGGTACGCGTACTAGTCACCTGGAGGGCGCGCGGCTGCGAACCGAAGATGTCGCCCCACATGTTCGGATTGAATGACGAGCTGGACAGGGCGCCGGCTTCCGGGGCGCGGGGCGGGGCAACGGAAGGCTCAGTGGGCGGGACGGTCGGCGGGACCGTCGGCGGGACGGTCGGCGGCCGCGACGGTTCGTACGGCAGCGGAGACGGCGGGCATTCCGGGGGTATCGCGGACGGCCGCGGCGGGTGCTTGATCGTCGCCGCGGTCGGAAGAACGTCGGGGTCCGGGTCCGGATCCTGGCCCGAGGCCGCCGCGGCCAGGGCGGCGCAAAGACCGCATACGCAGCACAAGCGCCACATCGCGAACCCTCCGTCGCCGCGCGACTCCAACAAAAGCGGGAGCGCGCCATCCGACGCACTCCCTTGTAATCGTCATAACTCGCCTACTCGCTTTAATCGATCCATTCGGTTCTTCAGTCCTCTGACAAGTGTGCCCGGGCCGGCAATCCGGCTCAGAACTGGAAGTTGAGGCTGAGCATCGCCTCCATGTTGTACGGCCGCGGGCCGGCGAGCGGGACGCAGACCGCCCCGCCCAGCGCGAGGCGGGGGAACTGCACGTACAACCCGCCGGTCAGGTTCACCTGGTCGCGGAAGAAGATGACGGAGGTCTCCTCCTCCCGGTTGGTCAGCGGGGTGTTGACGTGCAGCTCGACGACCGGGGCGACCCCCTGGACCAGGGCGTCGGACGCGTTCCGGTACAGCCAGTACCCGACCCCGACGCTATTGAACCAGACGGCCGGGTAGATCGGATCGGTCGGCAGCAGGAGGGACGTCACCCCCTGGGCGAACAGGTCCCCGTCCGCCCAGGCGACCCCGGCCCAAGGCTGGACGAACACCGCCCGGGGGGCTGATTGTCCGTTGTCGAGTGTGCCGAGGGGCCCGCCGCGGACGCCGGTCGGCACGGTGACGGTGAGCCCGAGGGTCACGGCGTTGCCGGTCGCCGGGTCGTTGAACACCGCGTATTTGCCGACAATCGTCAAGTCTGAGACGTCATGCGCCGTGAAGTTCGGGTCGCCACCAGACTGGAGGAAGGGCAGCCGGGCACCAATCGACGCGTCGGTCCCGAGCGTCGTTTCCAGGCCAATCAGTTCGCGGTCGAGGTGGATGCTGGGCGAGCCGGCCGGATTCACCGACGCGTTCACCCCGGAGTAATAGTTGTACGAGAAGAACGCCCGGTCCTGCGGCCGCGGGCCGTCGTTGTCGGTCGGCTTCAGGCCGACGTAGCGGGGCAGGATCGGGATCTGCACCCGCGATGTCGCGGTGGTCGTGGATGTCCGCGTGCCCAGCACTCCTATCTGGTCGCCGAAGAAGTTGGGGTTGAAGGTGCTCGGGGCCACGCCGCCGGCCTCCGGCGCCCGCGCCGCCGCGCCGGCCGGCGGAACCGCTGCTGGCATCCCCGGCGGGATGACTCCCGGCTCGGTACCGGTGACCGGCGGGGCGGCGCCCGCGAGCTCGGCCGGCGCTCCGTAGCCGTCGGCATACGGGAACCCGGTCATGTCGCGGGCCGTCGGCCCGAAGAACCAGTTGGCCCGAACGCCGAACTGGTAGTCGAAGAACCGGTCGCCCGTGCCGCCGACCGGAATGACCAGGCCGGCGGTGAGCATCAGGTTCGAGCTGAACAAGGCGGTGATACCGGTCGTCACGTTGATCTCGTCGTACCGGCGGTCCGACGCGCCGACCAGGAACCCGTTCCCCGCCGTCACCTGGTTGGCGCTGGTCAGGGTCGTGGTGTAGTGGGCCTCGATGAACGGCGCGAGGCCGCGGAGCGCGTGCCTGGAGTCGTTCCGGATGATCCAGTAGCCGACCTGCAGGTCCGTCGTCAGGAGCCGCTGGTCGCGAAGGTCGCCGACGTGAATCCGGCCGCGGCCGTCGAAGTTGGTGAAGACCGGGCTGCCGGTCACGTCGATGTCGCCGTGGACCCACGCCTGGGCGAAGAGGCGGTCGTTTGGAGTGAACAGCATGGCCACGAACGGAGACACAATGTAGGACCGGTTCTCGATCACGATCAACTCCCGGCCGTCGACCCCGCGCAACCGCGTGTCTTCGGCCGTCGGCCAGTTCACGGCGACGCCGGCGGACATGTTAAATACGTCGCCGCGGATCATGAGGACCTTCAACGCGGTGAACAAGTTGCCGATCTCGGTGTCGCGGGCGATGGTCCCGTCGCTCCCGACTGTGCTGTCCAGCGTCGACGCGAACGGGAGCCGGACCTCGACCGACGCCCACTGATCGAGGAACGTCTTCTCGACGCCGACCGAGAACCGGTGGATGTCGAACCCGTTGGGCGAGACGGTCGCGTCCTCGAAGTAGTCCCAGTTGAAGATCAGCCGGTCGCGCGGCAGCGGGTTGTTGTCGTCCGACAGCCGCGTGCGGCCCACGGTGCCGCCCGAGGACGGCAGGGGCAGCGCCACCTGCCCCTGGAAGAGGTCGTACACCTGATCGATCTGGTGCTCGACGAACCCGCTCGAGAGAAATTCCTTTTCGGTGGCGGTGCCGTTGACGAACTGGACGATCGCGCCCGGGAAGCGGCCGCGGAGCAGCGACGTCACCTGGGAGTTCTCGAGGAGCTGGTTGGTCGTGATGACGCCTGCCGTGGGAGCGATCGGCCCGGACGACATGAACACCGGGCGGCCGACGGTGATCGTCCCGCCATCGATCCGGATCACGGCCGGGAAGTCCGTCGGGAAACTGTCCGAGGGGACGAACCGAGGCGGGTTGACCACCCCATCGTAGTGGGCGAAACTGGTCCCGTCGGCGCGAAGGATCGTGAAGTTGAGCGTGCGGAAGGCGGTGCTCGTTCCGGAGCCGCCGAACCGGTCGCCGAACATGTTCGGGTTGAAGGTCGAGGCCGCGAGCCCGCCGGCTTCAGGCGCGCGGGGCGCTACCGCCTCGGGCGGGACGGTCGGCTCCACGGGCGGGACCGTCGGCGGAACAGTCGGCGGCCGCGGCACCGGCGGGCACTCCGCAGGCGGGGGGACGACCCGGGG
>DATFWZ010000148.1:0-8549 GCA_035258765.1 Gemmataceae bacterium | reverse complement strand
GCGCGACAACATGAAGCCGGCCCGGTGGGACGACGAGCGCTACCACCCCTTCTACCGACAGGTGCAGCGAAAGCTCAACTACGCCATCATCGACGAGGTGGACAACATCCTCATCGACGAGGCCCGGACCCCGCTCATCATCTCCGGCCCGGCCTTCTCTGACGTCCGCCGATATGAGGAAGCCGACAAGATCGCCCGCCAGCTGGGGGAAATGGAGACCAAGGCCCGGGCGGAGCTGGCCGCGGCCGGCACCCCGATCGACGCCCCGCTCAAGCCGGGCGAAAAGCGCGACCTGGGGTCTACTTCGAGGTCAAGGAGAAGGAGCGCAGCGTCCACTTGACCGATAAAGGCATCCGCGAGGCGGAGAACCTGGCCGGGGTCGAGAGCTTCTACACCGCCGGCAACATGGAGTGGCCCCACCTGATCGACAACGCACTCAAAGCCCACCACCTGTACCTGCGCGACCGCGACTACCTCGTCATCCCCCACCCGGAGACTCGGGAGATGGCGATCATCATCGTCGATACCCACACCGGCCGGGCCCTCTTCGGCCGGCAGTGGTCCGACGGGCTTCACCAGGCTGTCGAGGCCAAGCACAAGAAGGACGGGGTCCAGATCAAGCAGGAGACCCAGACCCTCGCGACGATCACCTTGCAGAACTTCTTCCGCATGTACAAGAAGCTCGCGGGCATGACCGGCACGGCCATGACTGAGGCCAACGAGTTCTGGAAGATCTACAAGCTCGACGTCATTGCCATCCCGACGAACAAGGTGCTCGTCCGCGTCAACCACCCCGACCTGGTCTACCGCACCGACCGGGAGAAGTGGAACGCGATCATGGGCGAGATTGAGCAGGTCCATGAGACCGGTCGGCCGATCCTGGTCGGCACCACAGACGTGGCCAAGTCCGAGAAGTTGGCCGCCATGCTCAAGCGGAAGGGGATCAAGTTCGAGCTATTGAACGCCAAGCCGGAGAACGTCGCTCGCGAGGCCGACATCGTCGCCCAGGCCGGCCGCAAGGGCGCGGTGACGATCTCCACCAACATGGCCGGTCGCGGCACGGACATCATTCTCGGCGGCAACCCGGAGACCATGGCCTGGGCCCAGCTCAAGGACAAGTACCCCAGCCGCCTCGACGTCCCGGACGACATCTGGAAGACCACGGTCGAGGCGATCGAGGCCAAGGAGCAGACGCGGCCGGCGGGCCGCGAGATCGCCGCGATGGGCGGGCTGCACATCGTCGGCACGGAGCGGCACGACAGCCGCCGGATCGACAACCAGCTCCGCGGCCGGGCCGGCCGCCAGGGCGACCCGGGCTCGTCGCGCTTCTACCTGTCGCTGCAGGACGACCTGATGCGCCTCTTCGCTGGTGAGTGGGTCGGTAACGTGCTGACCCGGCTCGGCATGCAGGAGGGGGAGGCGATCGAGTCCCGGATGGTGTCGCGGCGCATCCAGGCGGCCCAGAAGAAGGTCGAGGAGTACCACTTCGAGTCGCGGAAGAACCTGCTCGAGTACGACGAGGTGATGGACGCCCAGCGCAAGCGGACCTACGGCAAGCGCCAGGAGATCCTCAACGACGCCAGCCCGAAGGCCATGATCCTCGAGATGATCGCGGAGCAGATCGACTCGGCCGTCCGCCGGTTCCTCAACCCGGACTACGGGGCCGAGAGTTTCCGCGAGTTCGCCAGCAACCGCATCGGGGTCGAGTTCGAGGAGGGGGAGTTCCGCAACGTCTCCGAATTCCAACAGGCTGAGCAGGTCGCCCGCGACAAGGCCATCCGCTTCATCCCCACGGTCATTCAGGAGGGGATCGACGAGAACCTGAGCACCGAGGAAGACGCCAAGGACTGGAAGTGGCAGGAGATGACCCGGCTGGTGAACGCCAAGTACGGACTCAAGTTCAAGGACTCGGACCTCAAGAAGATCGGCCGCGACGAGCTCTCGCAATTCCTCCTCGAGCATGCGACGCGGGCTGTCAACGAGGTGGACCTGTCCGAGGGGGCCAAGTTCCTCGACCGGTCCTGGGGCGTCAGCTCGCTGTGCGACTGGGCGAACAACAAGTTCCGCATCGGCCTGACCGCGGAGGAGGTCGGCAACAAGGACGAGAACGAGGCCGCGGCGCTCATCCTCGACAAGGTAAAAGCCGGGTACCGGCAGAAGGAAATCGAGTTCCCGGTCCAGGTGGCGATGAGCTCGTTCATGGCGGAGAAGGCGACCGGCGTCGCCGGGCAGCAGCGCTACAACCGCGAGGGCCTCTTCGCGTGGGCCCGGACTCGATTCCCCGACCGGACCCAGCATTTGACCGAGGAGCAGTTCCGCACCGAGTCGCGGGCCCATCTCCGCGAACTACTGCTGAAGATTAGCGCCGAGGGCTACCCGACCGGGGACCAGGCGGAGATCAACGCCCAGGTCGAGGAGGCCATGTCTGGGACGCGGACCGCCGAGGCGGCCGACGCCCAGGAGCTGACCGACTGGGTGAAGAAGACGTTCGCGGTCGAGATCGACGCGGCGACGCTGACCGGACAGCCGGTTGAGGAAGTGCGCAAGCTCCTCTGGAACGCCTACGACGACAAGTACCGGCCGGAAATGCACCGCATGGAGCGGAACCTGGTGCTCGACCTGCTCGACCACACCTGGAAGAACCACCTGTTGAGCATGGACCACTTGCGGTCGGTCGTTGGCCTGCGCGGGTACGCCCAGGAGGACCCGAAGACGGTGTACAAGAAGGAGGGCATGCAGGAATTCGGCCAGATGTGGGAGAACCTGGACGACCGCGTGACCGACATGGTGTTCCGCGTGGAAGACGCCCCGGAGGAAGCGATGCACGAGGCCCTGTGGGCCGGGGCCGCTGCCTACCAGCCGCAAGCGACAACCATGACCGAGGCGGTCCGAACGACCCCGGCGAACGACGCCCTGGCCAGCGCCACGACCAATACAGCCGGGGAAAAGAAGGCCGAGCCGATCCGCAATATGGGCCAGAAGGTCGGTCGCAACGATCCGTGCCCGTGTGGGAGCGGCAAGAAGTACAAGAACTGCCACATGAAGATGGCGCAGCGACGGTAGGATGCCCTTGCGCCGCACCAGGCCCCGATATGCGGGACATCACCAGCCCCACGTGGCTCTACTTCAAAGGGGCCCTGTTCCTCTTCACCGGCCTTTTCGCGTCCGTCCTCCTCCTGGTCGAAAGCCCGGCCTTGCTCACGGCCTTCTTGCTGGCCGTCGCGATCTGGAGCTTTTGCCGGCTCTATTACTTCGCCTTCTACGTCATCGAGCACTACATCGACCCCGGGTACAAGTTCGCCGGGCTGACCGACTTTGTTCGGTACGCCTGGCGGCGGCGAAAGGCCGGCCGAACGTCAGAAGGCGGGGCCCGCGACCCCGGCTGAACCTGCGACGCGAGACCGAACGAGTCGATCCCGGTGTTAGCGAACCTGCTCTACCTCGTTTTTCTGCTGGTCCTCTCGCCGTGGCTCCTCATCCGTTCGATTCGCACCGGCCGCTACCGGCAACACCTGGGGGCGAAGCTCCTCGGCCCCGGATCTCCGGTGGTTAATTCGACGCAGCCCGTCATCTGGTTCCACGGCGTCAGCGTCGGCGAGGTCCATCTGCTCCGCCAGGTCATCCGCGCCTTCCGCGAGCGCCACCCGGACTGGCAAGTCGTCGTCTCGACCACCACCGACACCGGGCTCGCCGAGGCGCGCAAGCACTTTCCCGACCTGATCCTCATCCCCTACCCCTTCGACTTCTCCTGGGCCGTCCGCCGGGCGATCCGGGTGGTCGGCCCGCGACTCATCGTTCTGGCCGAGAGCGAGCTGTGGCCGAACTTCCTCAAGGCGGCCAATCGGGCCCGCGTGCCCGTCGTGCTGATCAACGGCCGGATGAGCCCGCGGACGTTCCGCCGCTACGCTCGCGTCGCCGGCATCGCCCGCCGCTTGCTCTTCGGCCGCGTAGCGGTCTTTGGGATGCAGTCGGAACGGTATGCGACTCACCTGCGCGACCTCGGGGTTCCCGCCGATCGCGTTCGCGTGACCGGAAACGTCAAGTACGACAACGTCCTCGGCGAGAAGGACAATCCGAAGACCCGCGACTTCCGCCGGCTGCTCGGAATCAACGAGGGCGAACTGGTCTGGGTCGCGGGCAGCACGCACGACCCGGAGGAACGGATCGTCTTGAATGTGTTCGCCCGACTCCGGTCGAGCCACCCGGGGCTCAAGCTCGTCCTCGTCCCGCGGGCCCCGGAGCGGTTCGACGAGGTGGCAAAGTTGATCGAGGCAGCCGGTCTCCCATACCTGCGGCGTAGCGCTCTGACGGACCGGACAGCGCCCGTCGTCCTGATCGACACGATGGGCGAATTGGGCGCCGCGTGGGGGCTCGCGACCATCGGGTTCACCGGCGGAAGCCTCAACGACCGTCGCGGGGGCCAGAGTATGATCGAGCCGGCTGGGTTCGGCGTGCCGGTCCTGTTCGGCCCCCACACCTGGAACTTCCGCGACGCTGTTGACGGGCTTCTCGAAGCGGGGGGTGCCATTCGCGTCCACGACGAGATCGAGCTGGAAGAAGGAGTGGCGCGTCTGCTAACTGACCCGGGAGTTCGCGAACGCATGGGGGCGGTCGCGCGCCAGTTCGTCAGGCTCCAACAAGGGGCGACGGCCCGCACGCTCGATATCATGGACGAGGTGATCGGGAGGTCGCCCGGCGCGCTCGCGAAGGCCCCCATCTGAAGGACACCGATGTCCTACCCCCTCGCATTCTTCAACGGTCAATTCCTCCCCTACGCCGACATCGCTTTCGTGCCCGACGACGCCGGCATCGTGTGGGGGGCCACCGTCACCGACCGGCTGCGTACCTTCGGCGGCCGCCCGTTCGCCCTCGACGCGCACTTGCGCCGGTTTCGACAGAGCTGCAACCTGGCCCGCGTCCCGCAGCCGATTGCGGACGGCAAGCTTGGCCGCGTGACCGAGCAACTCGTCCGCGAAAACCACGGCGGCGGCGAGCTTTCGGTCGTGTGGGTCGCCACCCCCGGGCCGCTCCCCGGCGCGGCCCCGATCGACTTTGCTGAAATGACACCGTCGCTCCTCGCCTACACCCTCCCCCTCGACCCGACGCGGTTCGCGCGGCACTACCGGGACGGCTTCCGGCTAATCCCGGTGGCGGCCCCGCTCGGGGTCGATCCGCGGGTGAAGCACCGCAGCCGGCTGCCGTGGTGGATCGCCCGCCAGGAGGTTCAGGCCCTGGACCCGGACGCCGAGCCGCTCGTCATCGACCTGCCGAGCGAGACCGTCCTGGAAACCCCGTCGGCCAACCTTCTGGCAGTGGTCGATGGCGTTGTCATGTCCCCGCCGCGGGATCGCGTGCTCAACGGCGTTTCCCTGTCCGTGGTTGAGGAACTCTGCGGGCAGCTCGGCATCCCATTCGCGCGTGCCCCGCTGACGCTGACCGACCTGGCCCGGGCGACCGAGGTGTTGTTGGCGAGCACGCCCTATTGCGTGGCCGGGGTGTCGAAGCTCGGCGGGCAAGACGTGCCATTCCCGGGGCCGATTCGCGACCGGCTGCTTGACGCCTGGAGCGGACTGGTCGGCGTCAACGTCCGCGCCCAGATGGGGCCGCAGTAGCGCAACCCGCCCACTAGACTCCCCCCCGGCCCGCCGCTAGGTTGTTTGTACCTTACGCACGCGGCCGCCGTGCGCTGTGCCAGCGCCCAGGCGGCCAATTCGTTCTCTCTCGCGCACCCAAGGACCCCGCGCGCTATGCGAATGGATCAATCCCGGCCCCCCCGCCGCCGACCGCGCTGGTGGTTGCACCTCGCGGTGGTGGTCGGCGTCCTGGCCGCCCTCGGCGCGGGCGTGTCGCCGGCCCCGCTGGCCGACGCCGGTGCCGGGTGGAGCCCATTCGCCTCCTTCTTCTCCACGAGCTTCTCCGCGGCCGAGCAGACCGGCCTGTTCATGGCCCTGGCGGTTTCCTTGTGCGCCCTCGCGTACGCCTGGGTGCTCGGGAAGAAGGTGTCCGCGGCCGATCGCGGTACGCAGGGCATGCAGGCGATCGCCCAGGCCGTCCGCGACGGGTCCGACGCCTACCTCCGCCGGCAGTTCACGACTGTCAGCGTCTTGCTCGTATTCCTGACCGTCGTCGTGATCCTGACGAAGTGGCCGTGGGACCTCACGGGCAGCACCGGCGGCGATTTGCGCGTCGTGGCGGTGTCGCGCGGGCTGGCATTCCTGCTCGGGGCGGTTTTCTCGGCCACGGTCGGCTTTTTCGGGATGCGGCTGGCGACCACGGGCAACCTGCGGGTCGCCGCGGCCGCCCGCCGCGGATTCGCCCCGGCCATGCGCCTCGCCTACCAGACCGGGACGGTCACCGGCATGCTCACGACCGGCCTCGGCCTCCTCGGCGGGTGCCTGATCGTCCTGGCGATGGGCGAGAAGGCGTATGAGACGTTGCTCGGATTCGCGTTCGGCGGCTCGCTGCTGGCGCTGTTCATGCGCGTCGGCGGGGGGATCTACACGAAGGCCGCGGACGTCGGGGCCGACCTGGTCGGCAAGGTCGAGCAGAACATCCCGGAAGACGACCCGCGGAACGCCGCGACCATCGCCGACAACGTCGGCGACAACGTCGGCGACTGCGCCGGCATGGCGGCCGACGTGTTCGAAAGCTACACGGTGACGATGGTCGCGGCCATGATCCTCGGGTTCGCCGCCTTCGGCACCAAGGCCATGCTCCTGCCGCTCTTCATCATGGCCATCGGTATTGTCAGCAGCATGATCAGTACGTCTCTGGTCGGCCGCCGCGACGGGTATGGCGGCTCGAGCGGCGCCATGAGGGCGATCAACAACAGCTTCCGCGTCGGTGCCGGGCTGTGCGCGGTCGGCGTGCTCGTGCTTGGCGGCATCTACCTGCGGTTCGATCGGCCGTACATCGTGACCCAGGCCGTCGAGCGCGGGCTGTACCGGCTTCCCGACTTCCGATCGGCCGTCGGCCTACCTCCCTTGCCGGCGAATGAGGCCGCGGTTTCGGACGAGGTGGACGTCGCCCGGCGGGCCGAGGCCAAGCGCGCATGGAAGGAGCTGCCGGCCGACCGGCGGGCCGCCGTTGCCGACCTGCCGATCGCCGCGAGTATTGATCCAAACGTCCCGTCCGACAAGCAGCCGCGGACGATCTTCGAGGAGGCCGACCGGATTGTGCCGGTGCGTGAGGGCGTCGATCTGCGGCCTGCGTTTGCCTGCCTCGTCGGCATCGTGCTCACTCTGGCCCTCATGTTTTGCACCGAGTACTGGACCAGCACCGAGTACCACCCGGTCCGGTCGATCACCAAGAACTCGCGAACCGGCGACGCCACCAACATCATTCAGGGAATAGCCGTCGGCTATGAAAGTACCGTCTGGGCTGTCATCCTGATCGCCGCGGCCGTCTTCGCGGGCGTCTTCATCTACCAGGAGACGAATAGCCCCCTCTTCATCGCGTTCGGGGTGTCACTGGCCGGCATCGGCATGCTCGCCCTGACGGGCGACACGCTGAGCATGGACGTGTTCGGCCCGGTCTCGGACAACGCCAACGGGATCGGCGAAATGGGCTACAACCGTGAGTTCGCCCACCACCTGCCGCTCTCGCCCGGCGACCCGGACTACATCCCCGAGGACGAGGTTCGCGCCGCCCGTCAGATCCTGACCGACCTGGACGCCACTGGGAATACCACGAAGGCCATCACCAAGGGGATCGCCATCGGGTCCGCGGTGATCGCCGCCGTGTCCCTGTTCGCCAGCTTCATCGCCGTGCTCGTCAAGGGGAGCGAGGAGCGGATCAACGAGCTGACGACCGCCGACTTCCAGACCAAGGCCGGCGAGCTGTCGGTTGCCCGGCCGGAGGTGTTCATCGGGATGCTGATCGGCGGGGCGATCCCGTTCCTGTTCAGCAGCATGACCATCCGGGCTGTCGGCCGGGCCGCGTACCTGATCGTCAACGAGTGCCGCCGCCAGTTCCGCGACCAGGCCATCTGGGAGGGGACCAAGCGCCCCGACTACGGCCGCGTCGTGGACATCTGCACGGGGACGGCCCAGCGCGAGCTGGTCGGCCCAGGCTTGCTCGCCATTTTCACGCCGATCCTGGTCGGCTTCCTGCTCGGCCCGTTCGCCCTGGGCGGGTTCCTGGCGGGGATGATTGTCGTCGGGCAGCTCCTTGCGGTGTTCATGGCCACCGCGGGCGGGGCGTGGGACAACGCCAAGAAGATGATCGAGGACCAGGAGAAGACCGACATCTCGGGCAAGGGCTCGCCGCAGCACAAGGCGAGCGTCACGGGCGACACGGTGGGTGACCCGCTCAAGGACACCGCGGGGCCGGCCATCAACCCGCTGATCAAGGTCATGAACATGGTCAGCCTGCTCGTGCTGCCCCTGGTCATGGCCTACAACATCAAGTCCGGGCCGTACGCGGGCTCGTGGGTCGGGTACATGGTGATTGTCGTTGGGCTAGTCGCCGTGAGTTGGGCCTGGTGGCAGTCGAAGCGCGACACGATCGAGATGCACGAGCTCGACGAGCAGTACGAGCGCGACCTCGAG
>DATFWZ010000147.1:0-29674 GCA_035258765.1 Gemmataceae bacterium | reverse complement strand
CCGGTCGGCGGCTTGCCCGAGGACGAAGATGACGATCGCCTCGCCGCCCGGCTGAACTTCGAACCGGCCGTGCAGGCCGGCGCACGGGTCGAGGGCCGCGCCGGTCGCGCCGCTCAGCCCGGTCCGGGTGAACGCGGCCGGGTCGGCCAGCGACCGGTTGCGGCCGAGGAACTCCTGCCGGTCGCCGGTGACCGTCCGCGGCCGCAGGCTGGTGTCGGCGAAGGCGACGGCCGACCCGAAATCGGCGTTGAACGCGTTCCGGGCCAGGATCGCCCCCGACTCCGAATCCAGCTCGGTCACCACGAACGGGGCCGTCTGGTCCCGGGTCGTGCCGAGCACCCACTCGGCGTAGAAAGCCGCCGACAGCCGCCGCGGCCGCCCGCCCCGATTCGCCACGCGCAGCTTGACCACTTTGACCGGGTCGCAGCACGGGACGAACACGGTCAGCTCGGTGGCCAGCCGGTTCCGCTCCTGGACGTAGGTCGTGTATCCAGCCCCGTGGCGGACGATGGTCGGCGCATCGCCGCCGGCCGGGAGCGGGGTCGGCGACCAGACCATACCAGTCTCCTCGTCCCGCAAATACACCGCCTCGCCCGGTGGGTCGCTGACCGGGTCGTTCGACCACGGGGTGAGCCGGTTGGCCTGGCTGTTGGCGGCCCAGGTGTAGCCGAGGCCGGCATCCGTCGCGAGGCAACCAGTTACCGGGTTGGCGATGACGTTGGTCCACGGGGCCGGCGGGACGCCGACGATGACGTACTCGCGGCCGTCCGGGGTGAACCCGCCCGTGCCATTGGCGAACCGCAACTCGCCGGCGTGGGTGCTGCCCGGGCCGGTCGGCACGGCGGGCAGGGTCGGGACGAACTTTGGCGGCTGCGGGCGGCTGCGGCCGAGCGCATCGGTCTGGTCGGCCAGTGACCCGCGGTCCCCGTACAGGACCACGCGTGCCGCGGCGAGCAACAGCCCGCGATCGTCGCCGAGCTGGCCGGCGCGGCGGACGAAGACGCCGCCCGGGCGGTCGATCAGGTCGCGGCTGTCGCTCGCCCGGGCCAGGGCCCCGAGGGCGTCGTACAGCTCCTCCCGGTAACTCGCCGGCCGGTCGGCCAGCAATACCAGATCCACCGGGAACCCGCGACCGCGCCAGAACCCATGCGCCTGCAGCGCTTGCCGGGCAAGCGGCAACCCGTCGCCCTCGCTAATGCACACGAGCAGTATTGGCAGGTCGCCGGAGATGCCGTACCGCCAGAGCGCGGACTGGCCCTGGCGGTTCGCCAGGATGGCTGGGGTGGCCCGTAGTGCGGCCGGCGGGAACAGGATGTGGCCGGCCAGCCGCTGGAACACGTGCGACGTCGCCGGCGACAGGTCGAGGTCGTTCAGCTCGACCCGGCTATGCGCCCAGGCCAGCTCGAACGCCCGGGCGGTGGCGGTCGGCGAGTGGTAGTGATCGGCGACGGCCAGCGCGGCTTCGCGGCTGTCGGCCACGGCGGTCGCGAACGAGAGTGTGGCAGTCGTCCCGGGGGCCAGGGTGACCGCGCGGCGCAGGGCGAACACCGGGTCGAGCACGGCGCCGACGCTGCCCGACAGCGGGCGGTTGAGCGATCGCGGGTTTGCCGGAGTGCGCCGGCGGCCGAGGAACTTGGCCCGGTCGGTCTCGTATTCCAACGGCCCCGCGGAGTCGGCGTCCGTCGAGACGCTATGGACCGCGAACATCGGCTTCTGGTCGGCGGCCCGCGGGCGGCGGCGGCACAACAGGGCGTCCCACTGCGGCAGCCACTCGGTCTCGAGGAACAGTTTGCCGAATGCCGGGTGGGCCAGTTCGGCCCGGTGGTCATTCAGCACGACCTCGACGTAGCTCGTCACCTCCAGCGTGTGCGGCTCGCGGTCGTGGTTTACCAGCGTCAGCCGGCGGACCTCGACATCCCGGTCCGGGGCGACGGTGATCTCCAGGAGCGTCTCGATCGGGCCGTCGCGGCGGCGCAGCTCGGCCTTGTCGGCCGAGTAGATGACCTCGTAAGTGTCGGCCGGGGCCCGGAGCGGCTGGTGGCCCGCCGACCACGCCCGGCCGGTGGCCGAGTCGCGGATGTACAGGAACGTCCCGTAGTTGTCGCAGGTTGGGTCCCAGCGCCAGCGGCTGACGGCTAGCCCGCGGCAGGTGCTGAAACCGGCCCCGGCGTTGGTGACCATGACCGTGTAGTGGCCGTTGGAGAGCAGGTGCGGCCGCGGGGCCGGGGTGTCCGGGCGGGTGAGCCGGCGGTTGACCGCGTCCGCGGCCGGGGCCCCGGCCCCCTCGGTGTGCTCCTCCGCGTCCCGGAGCTCGGGGGCGTCGATCGGCACCCGCTCGTGGAGCAGCAGCTCAACCGCCCGGACGGCCGGCTCGGCCCGCAGCCGCCGCGGGTGGACATCGCCCCTCAGCCGGTTGGTAATGGCGCACAGACCCATCCCCTGGTGATGAGCCATGTACTCCTTCACCACCTTGCACTTCTCCCCCTTCTCGAGCCGGTCCGGCGTGAAGTCGAGGGCCTCGTAGGACCCGAACGGCCCCTCGCCGCCCAGGGCCCGGAGGGCGTGGAGGTTGGCGACCGACGCGTGCGTGTTCACCGTGACGGCCAGGAGGGTCGCGTACGGGGCGACGACGTGGTCCTTGCTCAGCCCGCGCTTCAGGCCCAGGCCGGGGACGCCGAACGACTGGTACTGGTAGTCGAGCGAGTTGGCGTCGATGACGTAGAAGCCGGACTCGGAAATGCCCCACGGCACATGCTGCTGCCGGCCGTACTCGATCTGCCGGGCGACCGCGGCGCGCTGGGCCGTGTCGAGCAGGGTGCCCGGCGGGGCCGGCAGGAGGATCCGGGGCATCAGGTACTCAAACATGGTCCCGCCCCAGGACACCAGGCCGGGCATGCCGGCAACCCGGGTGGCCAGGCGGCCGAGCTGGAACCAGTGTTTGCGCGGGACGACGCCGCGGGCGACGGCCAGGAAGCTGGCGATGGCCGCCTCGGACGCGAGCAGGTCGTAGTGGGCCGGGTCGAGGCGCTCGAGCGGGACGTTGTAGCCGATGGCGAAGAGGTTGCGGGTCGCGTTGTACAGGAACACGAAGTCCATGGCGTCGGCAAACGCGTTCGCCCGGCGGGCGAGCCCCTCCAGGGCCAAGGCCAGGTCCGCTGCCTTGGAGCGCGCGAGCGCCTCCGCGAGCGCCTCGGCATCGGCCTCGTGCCCGGACGCGGGCTTCCCCTTGGCCCACCCGGCGAGTTCAGCCTGAAGAACGGGCAGGCGCTCGGCCCACCGGTGGACGCCGGCCGGGGTGTCCAGCTCGTTTAGGAGGGCGGCCCAGGCGTCTTCCGTGCGGACCGGGAACAAGCCGGAGCCCGACGCGCCAAGCGAGGGCGACGGCGGTCCATTGGGGGTGTGATTGGGGATCCCGAGGACCGGCCCGTTCGCCTCCGCCCTCGCTTCGCGCGTCGGGCTCCGGCTCAATGCCGCCATCGGCTTACTCAGGACGGCTACCCACGGGCACACCGCCGCCAGCTCCGCCCGCAGGGCCCGCACGTGCTCCCCGACCGCCTTGCTCCAGATCTCCGGGCCGCTCGGCAGTTTTCCAGCCAATTCTTCGGCCTCCGCCAGCCACTCGTTCCACGCCTGTAGGGAGCGCCCTCCGTGGCGTTCCGGCCCAGCAACGCCGCGGGGCGCTTTCGAAACGCCACGGAGGGCGGTCCCTATAGGCGCGTCGCCGGACACGGCTGCGAGATACGCCTGCAATTCGTCCGCCGACCCTTTCGGCAGCGCCTCGGCCGCCAGGTTCAACGCGTCCATGAGCCCGTCGAGCGCCGCCGGCCCCGGAATGGGTTCCGACTCCTTGTCCGAAAGCCCGTTCTTCAACACCAACAGGCACGCGAGCAGGTTGCCGCTGTCCACCGTCGACACGTACCCCGGGGCCAGCACTTTCAGGTTCGACGTCTCGTACCAGTTGAGGAAGTGGCCGCGGTACTTCTCCAGCTTGTCGAACGTGTCGAACGTCTTGCCCAGCCGCTCCGCCAGGGCCGGCAGCGTCAGATAACCGAGGTCGTGGGCCGACAAAGTGGACAGCACCAACAGACCCATGTTGGTCGGCGACGTGCGGTGGGCGAGCTCGCCCTTCGGGTCCTCCTGGTAGTTGTCCGGCGGGAGCCAGTGGTCCTCCTCGGTCACGAACGTTTCAAAGAACCGCCACGTCTTGCGGGCCGTGCGCCGCAGCTCGGCCCGATCGGTAACCGAGAGCGGCGGGTCGCGCTCGGGGAGCGGGCGGCTCACCCAGTAGGCGATGGCCGGCGAGAGGGCCCACGCCAGCAACCACGGCAGCGCCGCCAGGAGGGCCGCCGGGTTGACCCAGGCGACCACCCCGACAAGCCCGAGGGCTACCGCCACGGCCAGCCACATGGAGACGACGAACGACAGCAGCCCGCTCCCGAGCCGGGCCTCGGCGGCCGCAGCCGTCTCCCATTCGAGCAGGTGCTTGCGGGTGATGAACAGCCGGTACACGGTGCGGCCGACGGCATCGAGCGCGATGACCGCCTGGTTGGCCAGGAAGACGGCCGACAGGGCCAACTGCCCGGCGGTCGCCCCAATGTTCATGCGCGACTGCCGGATCACCGTCCCGGCCGGGGCGCCGGTGATCAGCCCGCGAAGCCCGTCGAGGAGCTGCAGCAAGAGCGGCAATGCCAGGACAACGAGCGCCGCCAGCGACCACACCCACCCGGGCCCCGGCAAGACCGTCCACCCGAGGGCCAGGAGCAGGATGAGCGCGGGCGGCACCAGACTGCGACGGAGGTTGTCGAGCACCTTCCACCGGCCCAGCGCGTTGAGCGGGTTCGGCTTGCCGCCCTCCGGGGTGGGCGCCTGGGGGCGGAGCCACGGCAGGAGCTGCCAGTCGCCGCGGATCCACCGGTGCTCCCGGCGGGCGTAAGCGTGGTACCTGGCCGGGAAGTCGTCGAACACCTCGATGTCGGTGACCAGGGCGCACCGGGCGAAGTTCGACTCGATCAGGTCGTGGCTGAGGATGTGGTTGTCGGGGAAGGCCCGCCCGGCCGTGGTCATGAACGCGTCCACGTCGTACAGGCCCTTGCCGGTGAACGTCCCCCAACCGAACAGGTCCTGGTAAACGTCCGACGAGGCGCTGGAGTACGGGTCGATCCCGGCCGACCCGGCGAACGCCCGGGCGAACCGCGACCGCATGCCGGTCCGGTACAGGAAGCTGACCCGCGGCTGCAGCACTCCGTACCCGGCAGCCACCCGGCGGCCGTCCGGGGTCAGGACCGGGCGGTTGAGCGGGTGGGCGAGGGTGGCGATCAGCCGGCGGGCGGCGTCGCGCGGCAGTACCGTGTCGGCGTCGAGGGTGAGTACGAACCGGGCCTTGAACTCGACTATGTCGCCGGTCTGGACGACGTAGCTGGTGTCCCGGGCCCCGCGGAGCAGGGCGTTGAACTCTTCGAGCTTGCCGCGCTTCCGCTCCCAGCCCATCCAGCTCCCCTCGCCGGTGTTGAACTGCCGGCGGCGGTGGAACAGGAAGAACTTCGGCGGACCGGCCGGGGCGTGTCGCTCGTTCAACAGCCGGATCGCCTCGACCGCGGCCTCGACCAGCGCCTCGTCCTCCGGCATGTGCTCGGCCGGGGCATCCGCCCAGTCGGTCAGCAGGGCGAACCGGAGCATCGGGTCCGGGTTGGCCAGGTAGTGCAGCTCCAGCCGCTCGCACAGGTGAACGGCGCTCGACGGCCGGAACAGCATCCCGGGGATGACCACGACCGTCGGCCAGTCGTCGGGGACGCCGGTGGTGAAGTCCAGCTTGGGCAGCACGCGCGGCGGCAGTACCCGGCAGACGCAGTAGTTGACAATGCCGACGGCCAGTTCGGTCGCCGGAAGGAACACTGCCACCCCGACCAGCAGCGCCAGCCACCCGAGGCTCGCCCAGCTCAACACGACCGCCAGCGCCACCAGGCCGACGGTCATCGTTGCGACGCCGCCGAAAAAGATGAGGTACGGGTGGTCGGTGTGGAAGGCGCGCCAGCGGTCGCGGAGATTGAACCGGCAGCCAAGCTCGGCCGCGAAGGCACGCTTCCCATCGTCCACCAGGTAGTAGCCGACGTGCCCGGCCCGGCCCTCACCCTCCATGGCCCGGGCGACGGCCCGTTTGGCGACTTCGATCTCGTCGCGCTCGGACGACTTGGCGAGCTGCTCGACGGCCTGCCGATAGCGGTCGCGGGTGGCGAACTCCTGGCGGACGTAGACCCCGGTCGGCTCGGCCCGCAGCACCTCTTCAACCTTGCTGGCCCGCTCGAAGAACACGGGCCACTCGATCGCGTTCAGCAGCCGCAGGCTGGTCACGCAGTTGCCGACCGACACCTGGTTGGCCGCCTGGCGGCGGTGCTCGCGGCAGAGGACCTCGGTCAAGTCGTCGGAGTGTCGGGCCAGCCAGTCGTGGAGCGGGCCGACCGGGATGTCGCTCTCCCGGTCGCGCAGGGCCTTGTGCCAGGCAACCAGGAAGGTGTCGCTCGGCCGCTCCGGTAGCGGCGGCGGGACCGGTGACCCGGCGGCCCGGCTGACCCAGGTGGTGGCGAGCTGGCGCTCGGTCCGGGCGGCGAGCATCTGGGCCCCTAGCCGCCGCAGGTTTTCGAGCAGGGCCAGCCGGAGCATGGTCGGGACGGCCCACAGCTCGCCGGTCGTGAGCGGGGCGACCTCCTGGAACGACTTGACGAACCGGAAGATCGACCCGTCCTCCAGGTGGCTGTCGGTGTGGGTGATCAGGGCGACGGCCAGGGCGTAGATCCGCGGCAGCCCGCCCCACGGGCCGGTGGTGACGACCGGGAGCTCGTCGTAGTACCCGCGGGGCAGGTCCTTGCGAACTTCGCGCAGTACTTCCTCGATGACGAAGAAGTTGTCGAGCAGCCATTCGGCGTCCGGGGTGAGCGGCTCCTTGGCGTCGGCCGCGGCGGCAGCCTCGGCCCGGGCCTCGTGCAGGACGCGCTCGTTGTCGCGCAACCGGCGCAGGAGGGAGTGGGCCCCGGGGTGCACCGCGGCTGGCCAGCGGGCGGCGACCGTCCGGGCCAGGTCATCCAGGTGGTCGTAGCCGAGGACCTGGGAGCGGAACGGGGCGTCTGCCTCACTCAGGAAGGGCTCGTCCGTGGGGTCACAAGGATCGGCGCGATTCATTCACGGCCCGGCAATCGAGGTCGGGAGAGGATGGCGGCTGTGGGACGCAAACCGGGTGCCGACGTCCGCCCCGCGAACCGGGGCTGCACCCGGGCACGCCGCCCGGTCGGGGGCGTTCGGCCGGCGCGAGCCCGACCGCGACCGGGGAGGATTCTAAGACCCCCGCCCCGGCCCGCCAACCGGGGCGGGGGCGGGTGACAGCTACCATTTGACGACAATCACTGAGTGACCCGCTCCATGCGACGGAGTTGCAACGACTTGGTGCGAGCCGCGGGTCAGGCAGCATCCGCGGTATGGCGTGTACTACCCCTTGCGAGTTGCCCCGCTTCCGCCGAGGGGGTATGTGAAAAATGTTGGCGACCTTGGCGACCTTACCCCATGCAGGGAGACGAAAGCAGACATCGGGGGAACTCGGGGGACGCAGAAAAACGTCCCCAAATGCCTCTCGCGCCGACAATCGGGTGGCGTAGCCATCACCCCGCCTCGGTGGCGGTCCGCTCCTCCCGGGGCAGCTCCCGGGCCGCCAGTCCCATGGCGATGAGCCGGATTCCGTTCACTAGAAGGTCCACGGCCACCAGCGTGCCGATCACCCACGCGGCCGATTCCGGCCAGCCGGCCAGGATAAGGACGCCGAGCAACACCCCGATCAGCCCGTGGAGCAGAGTCCAGGCCCCGTACGGGTTCCGGCCCGCGAGGGCCATCGCCATCCGCATCCCGCCGCCGAACAGGAATACCATCGCGATCACCAGCGTCAGCGCCCCGGCCGCCGGCTCCGGCAACAGGAGGATGAGGAGCCCGACCGCGGCCGTTACCAGTCCGCTGAGCAGGTCGAGCCAGAACCCCTTCCACCCCTTGCGTAAGATCGCGTGCACGATCTCTGTCGCCCCGCCGACGAGCATGAGCCAGCCGACCAGGATCAGCGCGACGGCGGTGAAGATCCATGGCAGCAACAGCCCCGCGATTCCGAACACGCTGAGCAGGATGCCCAGAACCACGAACCACACCCAGTTCCGCCGCAGCATCGCCAGGTCCTCACGGACGAGGCTGTCGAGATTGGTTCGCAGGCGAGGATTCATGAAAAGTCTCCCGTCTGGGTCAGTCAGTACTTATCCCGCCCGCCGCACGTCCCACGTCTGGTGCCTGACATTCGCCTTCACCACTTCAAACCTCTTCCGTCCGGCGAAGTCTTTGAGTACGTCCGCGGCCTGTCGGGCGTCCGCCGGACCCTTATGGGCATGGAGCAGGTAGCGCAACACGAGCGTCACCTTCTTTGTCGTGGTCACCGGCCCGTCGAAGCAGACGGATGCCCCCATCCAGCCGTCTTCGCGGACGTGCCACTTCGCCGGATGGCCGGGGTTAGCCGGGTGGTCGAAGTAGGTGATCCCCTCCGACCCGCCCTTCTGCGACTGGCCGGAGTAATCCACCCAACTAGCCGACTTGCCGAAAATGGCCGGCTCGCCGGTCGCGCCGGCGCTATTCGTCAGCGTCCCACCGCCGAAGTGGGCGGACAGGTGCTTTGCCACCCGAACCGCGAGGAACCCGAAGTTCGTCCGCCCGAACTCCAGCGACTCGGCCGTCGGGCGAAACGTCGTCTGGATCTCGATGAACGTCTCCCCGTCCGGCCCGGGCCGCAATGCCGCCACGAGCTCCTGGTCGAGCAGCTCCTTCGGGTCGTGTCCGTCGTACCAGCCGAGGCTCGCGGCCATCACCGCCTCTTCGGCGCCGTCTTTGTAGCACAGCCAGTTCTTCTGCCGGATGCGCGCCGGCGACGAGTCCTCCCAGAAGCTGATGCCGAGCACCTTTTGGTGAGCGAACCAGATGGAGCGGTGGTGGTCGTGCCCGGGGTCGCCGGGGTGGCCCATGCGCGTGAGCGGGTTGCCGGACGGGCCAACGAACGGGTAGAAGAACGGTCGCGGGTACTGCGGCCCGAAGTGCCAGCGCAGCCGCTCGCCCCCATCGACGCGGAAGACCGCCTGATGGTCCGGAAGCGGGACGACCTCGCAGCGGGGGAAGTTGAACGGCACGGCGAATGACTCCAGGTCGGGCGCAAGTTCGGCAATCTGGAGCGTCAGTCGATTGGAGTGGCCGGCTCGTTCTTCCAGAGGGGGAAGGACGTCCGCCATTCCGTTCCGCTGGGGACTCCGTCGAGCGCGAGCTGGGCGGAGTCTCTTTCATTTGGTGAGGCGTAGGCATTCCTATAGGACCTATAGGTCCCATATGTCCTGTAGGTCCTATGAGATGAGCTAGCCGCGCAAGTTCGCCTCTCTCATCAGCCGGTCCGTCGCCGTGTAGGCTTCGCGGACCCACTCCGCGATCTTGCCCGGCTCCGGCGAATATTCAAGCTCGATGCTCATCGCCCCGTCGATGCCCAGGGCCTTGATTTCCTTCAGGTACGGCCCGAAATTCACCACCCCCCGGCCCGGCGGCAAGTCGCCGTGGACGTTCCCGTCGCAGTCGCTGATGTGCACGTGGATCGCCTTCCCCTTCAGCCGCCGCAGCTCCTCCGGGGCGACTTTCGCCAGTTGCAGGTGCGACACGTCGATGTTCGCGCGCACCGCGGGGTGGTTCACCTCGTCGATGAACCGGACCATGTTGTCCACGTTGTTCAACAGCGAGAGCTGGAACGGCTCCAATTCCAAGGCAATCTGCAAGTCGAGGTTGGCCGCGTAGTCGCCCAGGGCCCGGACGTTTCGCACCGCCGTGTGCCACTGCTCCTTCGGCGGGATCACTTGCCGCTCCCAGATGTACTCGCCAAGGACGAGCAACAAGTTCTTCGCCCCCAGCTCGTAACAGAAGTCGAGGTAGACCTCGCATCGGTCGATGTGGAAGTTCTGGACGGACGGGTTGAAGTCGATCAGCCCGACGGCCACGCAGGCGACGCTGACGACCGGCAGCCCGGCCCTTTCGCACTCGGTGCGGATCAGGCGGCGCTCCTTGGCGTCGATGTCGAGCGGGTCGGCGAAGATGTCGATCGTGTCGAACCCGATCTCCTTGGTCATGCGGATCCCGTACGCGGTGTCGCGGCTGGCCTGCGCCCAGGCGGAGTTGATGAGCCCGAGTTTCATGGTGATCAACGGGGGAGAGGGGCGGCCGCCACCCGCGGCCGGGATGAGGTCGATTGTTCGGCGGCGCGGGGCAAAAGGCAAAAGGGAAAATGCAAAAAGGGGAGTTGCCGCATCGGGCACCCTCTTAAGCTCTCTCGCTTGCCGCTTGTTTGCCTTCCATCGCCCGTCCGCGGGGTTTATCCTGGCACCATGTCCCGACCCGCTCGCGTGCGCCTGGCCTTGCTCGCCGCCCTCCTGCTGGTCGGGGCCGGCGCCGCCGCGTACTACCTGTGGCCCCGCGGGGCCGGTCCGGAGCCGGTTGACGACCCGCCCGCCCCCGATCCGCGGCTGACGTTCGACACCCCGTTCCGGAACGTCCGCCCGGACGTCGGCTACGTCGGCGACGCCGCGTGCGCCCCCTGCCACCAGGACATCGATCACACTTACCACCGGCACCCCATGGGCCGGTCGGCGTTCGTCCTGCCCGCCCCGCCCGGGGTGGAGCGGTACGACGAGAAGACTCACCCGACGTTCACCGCCCTGGACCACATCGATTACCGGATCGACCGACAGGACGGGCGGGTGTTTCACACCGAAACGGTCCGAGATTCAAAAGGGACTCCGGCGGCCGTGACCCGGGTGGAGGCGGCAGTGGCCATCGGCTCCGGGACTCGCGGGCGGTCATACCTGTGCAACCGGGACGGGGCGGTGTACCAGTCTGGGATCAGTTGGTTCTCGGAGAAGCAAGTCTGGGACGTCTCCCCCGGGTTCACCGGCGGCCGGCACGCACAGCGGCCGGTAATTCCGGGCTGCCTGTTCTGCCACGTGGATCGAGTCGACCCGGTCCCCCGGACGGTGAACCGGTTCCGCGAGCCCCTCCTGGTCGGCCAGGCGAACATTGGGTGCGAGCGGTGTCACGGTCCGGGTGCGCTTCACGTGGCCGAGCGGACGGGCGGGCAGCCGATCACCGGAGTGGCGGACACAAGCATCGTCAATCCGAAGCGCCTTTCGGCCGGCTTGCGGGAGGACATCTGCCGACAGTGTCACCTGCAGGGCGAGGTGCGGATCCTCCCGCGGGACCGGGAGGTGTTTGACTACCGCCCGGGGCTGCCACTCGACCTGTTCGTCAGGGTATTCGTCCGCCACCCGGCCCTGACCGACTACCACAAATCGGTCGGACAGGTGGAGCAGATGCGGGTCAGCAAGTGCTTCACCGGGAGTGTTGGCAAGCTGGGTTGCACGTCCTGCCACGACCCGCACGCGACACCCGCGGCCGACGCCAAGGATGCTTTCTACCGGGCCCGGTGCCTCGCCTGCCACCAGGACCGGGGGTGCACGCTGCCGACGCCGGAGCGTCAGGCGAAGGGGGACGCGTGCGCCGTCTGCCACATGCCCAAGGCGGCCAGCGCGAACATTGCCCACACGGCCGTGACCGACCACCGCGTGCCGCGCGTCCCGCCTCCCCCCAAGGCCGCGGCGGGGGCGCTGCCGCCCGGCGAGTTGCCCGTCGTGCGGTTCCCCGGGGCCGCGGAGTCCGACGCGGATCCGGGCGAGCGGGACCGGGACCTCGGGGTGGCCCTGGCGGCCCTAGCCCGGCAGCAACCGGGCGACGCGGCCCCGGCGGTGTTGTCCGCGGCGGTCCCCCAATTGACGGCAGCGACCGATCGGCACCCGGGAGACGTGGCCGCCTGGGAGGCCCTGGCGGAAGCGCGGGCGGCCCGCGGCGAGTGGGCGGATGCCCTCGCCGCCGCCGAGCGCGTCCTCGCGCGACACCCGGGCCGGGAGGAGGCGCTCCAGGTTGCGGCCGAGGCGGCGGTCCAGCTAAGGCAGCTAGACCGGGCCGCGGAGTACGCCCGCCGGGCTGCCGACGTTAATCCGGGGAGACCGGACCATCGAGTCCGGCTGGCAGAGGTCCTTGTTGAACAGGAGCAGTTCGCGGCCGCCGCGGAAGTGCTCCGGGGCGTCCTTGCCGCCTGGCCGAACCACGGATCGGCTCACGGGTGGCTGGCGGTCTGTCTATACCAGCAGGGCCAGGCCCGGGCGGCCCTCGCCGAGATCGACACGGCGGTCCGAATCGACCCTTCCCGAGCCGATGCTGTTCGCTCCTGGTTCCGCGCCCGGACGCGGTAGCGTTTCGATCCTCCTATGTATCTCGGCATCGAGATCGGCGGCACCAAGCTTCAGCTCGGCCTTGGCCGCGGCGACGGGCGCCTGCTGGGGCTGTGGCGCGGGGCCGTCGACGTCGCGGCCGGCGGGGACGGCATCCGCCGGCAGATCGTCGCCGCCGTCCCGGACCTGCTCGCCGATGCCAACGTCGATCGCGCCGCGCTTCAGGGCATCGGCGTCGGGTTCGGCGGGCCGGTGGACGACGACACCCGGTCGGTGGTCAAGTCGCACCAGATCCACGGGTGGGACGGGTTCCCGCTGGCCGACTGGCTCGGGGCAGCACTCGGACTACCGGCCGCGCTCGGGAATGATGCCGACTGCGCCGGGCTGGCCGAGGCTCTCTTCGGCGCCGGGAAGGGACTCTCTCCGGTCTTCTACATCACCATCGGGTCCGGGATCGGCGGCGGGCTGGTGGTGAACGGCGATGTGCTCCGCGGTACCGGCCGGGGAGCAGCCGAGATTGGGCACCTCCGAGTTCGGGACCCGCGAACGGGCGACGGCCGGCTGGAGGTGTTGGAGAACATCGCCTCCGGCTGGGCGATCAGCCGCTATGCGCGTGAGCGCGCCGCAAGCGACCCGTTGGCCGGCGCGAGATTGGTCGAGCTGGCCGGGGGCATCGAGGGAATTACGGCACAGACGGTGGCCACGGCCGCGGCTGCGACCGCGGGCGACCCGCTGGCCGCCCGGATCCTCCACGACGCGGTGTCGGCCCTGGCCGACGCAATCTGTGCGCTGATCGTGCTGGTGTGCCCGCGGCGGGTGGTCATCGGCGGCGGGGTGTCGCTCATGGGCGAGGCCGTGTTGTTCGGTCTGCTCCGGCGGCTGATCGCGGATCGGGTGTTCAGGCCGTTCGCCGGGTTGACGGACGTGGTCCCGGCTGCGCTGGGGGAGGCGGTGGTGGTCCACGGGGCGCTGGCCTTGGCCCGACGCAAGGTTGGCGGGTAGACTATCCCCGCCACGTGTTGACGGAGTGTCGAGGCATGACGACGGCCACCGCGACGACATGGATGACGGCGGACGAGTTCTACGATTTGGTGCACCGCCCGGAGAACGCGGGGCGCTGGTTCGAGCTCGTCCGCGGCGAGGTGATCGAATTGCCCCCACCAACCAGGATTCATGGTGTGGTTACAGAAAACATCTCCTTCCATTTGGGGCTCTACATTCGCCAGCGACGCAAGGGGTATGTCACAACGAACGACGCGGGCACAATTCTGGAGCGCGACCCGGACACGGTCCGCGGTCCGGACGTGGCGTACTTCACCGACGCGCAGGCGTTTCGTGACTTGCACCCGAAGTACGGGGAGCATCCGCCCCTGCTTGCGGTCGAAGTCCTTTCTCCCGACGACCGCGTGAACCGGGTTCTAGGAAAGGTGGACGATTATCTAAACAACGGGGTCCGCATGGTCTGGCTGGTTGATCCGGAGGACCAAACCGTCCGGATCTTTAGACCGAGCCAGCCGCCTCAAACCTTGACCGCGAACCAGGATCTCGACGGCGGCGATGTCCTGCTGGGGTTCCGGTGCCCGATCCGCGAATTGTTCGTTCTGCCCGAAGAGGAACCGGCGCCACCGGCACCGTCCGATGCACCCCCTGCGAGTTAAGATCTGCGGCGTCACCACCCCGGCCGATGTGGCCGTATGCGCCGACGCCGGGGCCGACGCCGTCGGGATCAACTTCTACCCGCAGTCCCCACGGTACGTCGATCCGCGGGCGAGCCAACCCCTCCTGCGATCGATCCCGCCGCTGCTGGCCGGAGTCGGCGTCTTTGTCGGCCAGCGGCTCCGACAGATGACGGCGCTGGCCTACCAGCTCGGGCTCCGGACGATTCAATGCCACGGCGACCCGCCGGAGCCGGCCGACCCGTTCCCCTTCAGTCTGGTCGTCGCCTTCCGCGTCCGCGACCGGCAGAGCCTGACGGACATCGAGTCGTACCTGGACCAATGCCGGGCGGCCGGGCACCTGCCGGCGGCGATCATGGTGGATGGTTTCGTGGAAGGACGACTCGGCGGGACAGGTCAAACGGCCCCGTGGGACCTGCTGGCTGACTTCCGTCCGGGCGTGCCGATCATCCTTGCCGGGGGTCTGACGCCGGAGAACGTTATCGAGGCAGTGCGGCGGGTGCGGCCGTCTGGCGTGGACGTCGCAAGTGGGGTCGAGAGTTCCCCGGGCCGGAAGGACCCGGAGAAGGTCCGGCGCTTCGTCGCGAATGCCCGCGAGGCGGCGGCCGGGCTCTAGAGTTCACTTCAATTGGGAGTAGCTGGGCGCGAAAGTTAGCCCCTCCGACCTGCGCGCTCATTCTCAGGCCGCCATTGTGTACATTCTAGCGCCCAGGCGAATGGGCGCAAGTCCTTACCGGCACGAGCGGCCCCTCAGGCCGCCTCAGGCCGCCACACATGCACACCGAGTGGCGGCCTGAGGAATTCCGAGCACTTTTCGGGGATCAAAATGTTGACAAGCCGCGTCTTGGATAGGACACTCCGGCCCTCGTCGGCCGCCAAGAAACGGCACCCGGGGCACGCGGGGACGCGTGCCCTACGAAATCCAGGTCGGCTCCCAACCCTTGCGGTACTTTTTCCGCAAGAGTCCGTCGGCCGTCGCGGAGTTGGTCACTTTCATCGCGGCCGCGTCCCACTTCAGCGTCTCCCCGGGGACGCGGAGCGCGACCGTCCCGAGTAGGACCGCCTCCGTGAGCGGGCCGGCGTAGCCGAAGCGCGAGGTCGTCTTCCCTTCCCCGCGGCACGCGTCCGCCCAGCCGACGTAATGATCGACCCCCGGCACCATCTCGAACTCCCGGTCTGGGAACAGCTGCGGCTTGCCGACGTGCGGGATCAAGAGCGTCCCCTTCTCGCCGATCAGCACCGACCCGGCCCCCGGCACTTTCACCCCTTCAGGCAGCCCGAGCTTCTCTCGCGGCGGGTATTTGCCCTGCCCGTCGTACCACGTGAGGCTCAGCGCCTTGCCCGCGGTGCGCTCGGTGCCGGGGAACTCGTAGCTGACTACCGACCACTTGTACCAGACCTCCTTGTTGAGTGGCGATGACTCGCCACGAACGGTCGCCGGGGCCGTGAGCCCGAGGGCGAGGAACACCGGGTCGAGGATGTGACAGCCGAAGTCGCCGAGCTGGCCGTTCGAGAAGTCCTGCCAGGCCCGCCAGTTGAACGGGTGGTAGATCTTGTCCTTGTACGGCCGCTCCGGGGCCACCCCAAGCCAGTCGTCCCATCGGACCGTCTTTGGGATCGGGTCCTCCCCCGACGGGCGGTCGTCCACGAGCAGCCAGCGCATCGCCCCGGCCTGCCAGGAGTGGACCTCCTTCACCTTCCCGATTGTCCCGTCGTGGACCAGCTTGACGGCCGTGCGGTAGAACTCGTGCGACTGGATCTGGTTGCCCATCTGCGTGACGACGCCGTACTTCTTGGCGGCCAGGCGCATCTGCCGGGCCTCGTGGACGGTGTGGGTGAGCGGCTTCTGGCAGTGGACGTGCTTGCCGAGCTGCATGGCCGGCAGGGAGACCGGCGCGTGCATGTGGTCCGCGGTGGACACGGTCAGGGCGTCGAATTCCTTGGGCATGTCGAGCAGCTTACGCCAGTCGGTGAGTTGCTTCGCGTCCGCGAATTTCTTGGCCGCCCGGCCGAGGTGACCCTCCGACTCGTCGATGTCGCACAGGGCGACGACGCGGACGTGCGGGCTGGCCGCGACCTTCGTGACGTCCTCCCACCCCTTGCCGCCGACGCCGACGGCCGCGAGGCGCAGCTTGTCGTTGGCCCCGTACACGCGGGACCAGCTCTGGGCGGTGAGGAGTGTGGCCGCCCCGGCCTGAAGCAGTTGCCGGCGGGAGAGTAGGGGATCGCTCATGGCAGGACCTTCGGGGAGAGTTTGGTGGGTTGGCCGCCGACTGTAATGGCGGCGGGAGCGGGGTTCAAGCGATTCAGCGTGTGATTTCGAACCCTTTGTACTTTCCGGTCGGCTTCTGATCCTCGGCCTTCTCCTTGTCGATGTCGTCCTTCCAGTGGTCGCGGATGGCCTTGAGGAACTTCGCGACCGAGTCCTCCGGCCCCTCGACGAGGAGCTGAACGCGGCCGTCGGCGAGGTTTTTGACCCACCCGGTGACCGGGTAGTCGCGGGCGATCCTGACCGCCGTCGCCCGGAACCCGACGCCCTGCACGTTACCCGAATAGTAAACCATCGTCGCCTTCATCGGTTTCTCCGGATCCTTGCCGTCGCCTGGCTCACCGATGAACCACGGGACGAGCCCGGCGACCCAGCACGTCAGGGACAGCATGATGCGACTCCGCTTCACCGATCCGACGGTAGGGTGAAATTGTCCGCCTAATCGGCGTTCGCCTTCTCCAGAACGTCCTTCCAGAACTTCTCCGCTGCCTCGTGGTGTTTCAGTACTTCGCGACGCTGGTCCGGGTCGTCGACCTTGACCCGACCGGCTCGCTCCCGGGACCAGTCGAGGAAGAACTTCCCCGACGCCTTGCTCACCCGCCGCTTCGGGTCGCCGAATTCGACGTAGTAGGGAGCCGTCGAGGCGAACCGGAACGTCTTCGGGTTGTCCGCGATCGCCCGAATCAGGAACCAGCCGCTCGACTTGAATCGCACCGTACCGAGCGACCCGGTCCGGACGAAATCGTCATAGGCCACCTTGCGTTCGACCTCCCCGTCCTTGATCACTTCGAGGAAGCGAATCTTGTCGCGGGTGACCAGCTCGGCCTTGATCTCGATTCCCATCTCCTTTGCCCCGGTGCCGGCGAAGACATGCCCCGGCAACTCGCCACCGGCCCGGACGCGCAAGAGCGGACCATTCGTCACGAACGACCGGCCGGCACGCAACCCCGCCCACCATTTCTCCCACGTCAGCTCTCGGTCGACGTGAACATACACCCGGTCGTACCCGACCGGGTTAGGCAGCACGCCGGACGCGCCTCCGGCCGAGGGCGGAATCCGCAGTCCGCAGTTGAGCAGGTGATAGTAGATTTCCTGCGTCCAGTAGCCGGTGCCGAGTGGGGCCGGCAGTCGCTCGACGACGCGCGGCTTGCCCCAGGCTTCGTTCTCGTACATGCGGTCGCGGCACATGTGGTTATTGGCCAGCCCGATGGAATTGACCTGCCCGCTCGCCACCCAGGCCGGCACGTCCCACCAGAACGGCTTCTCCACGTCGATCCACACATCTTTTGTCTTTCGCGCCTCCTCGACGAACTTTAGCGGTGACGGATACTCGCGACTGGCGCCGGTGATGTCCAGCGGTTTGGTCAAGTGGAAATACAACAGAGCCCCGCCCTCGCGCTCGTCCTCGCCGGCCATCACGTGGTAGTAGCGGTCGCGGTCGAACTTCACGAGCGGATCGGCGGGCAAGTCTTTCTTCGCCCACTCGTTCCGGTTGTTCCACCAGGTGATGACCGGGGCGATGTGGAGGTCCTCGGCTCGCATGAGGAGCTCGATGTCGCCCACCGGGCGGTGCACGTGCAGATCGCCGGGCCACCAACCCTCCGCGGGCAAGTCGGCCAGGCGCTTGAGAACAGCGTTGATCTTCTTCGCCCCACCGGTCTCCAGCGAGAGCGAGTCGGCGTGCGACTCGTACTCCGGGCCACGCTCGATCTCGATTGTGTACTTGCCTGGGGGAAGTTCCAGGGTGACGGTGCCCGGGCACACGAAATGGTCGAACCAGAATGGGAGTTTGTCGGCGCGCTGTGGTTTACCGGCGGCGTCCTTCAAGTGGACGCGACAGGGAATGGGCTGGCCATCGGGCTTGTCCAGGACTGTGATCTCGAGACGGCCGGGTTTGTCTTGACCCGCGGCAAGTCCGGCGACGGCCAGCGCCGCGGTGGCCAGCAGCGTGCATTTCCGAATGAGATCGGTCATTACCTACACCCTCACGCCGCGCTGATCGACAGGCAGGCGGTGTCTATCCCGCGGCCTTCTGGAGAATCTCGCCCAGCCGTGTGGCCACGATCCGCTCCTCACCCTCTTGCAACGTCAGAACGGAGATCAGGATCCCCTTGTTACCAGTACCGGAGACGCGGCCGATGCGGATCGGCGGGTCGCCGGCGGCCAGCTCCTTCGTCACCTTCTCGCGGGTGATCTTCACGCGCTTCTCGTCCCAGGCGATTTGTACGTGCGGGACGTGATTGGCGATCGCGGGGACGATTCGCTCGCACTCCAACGAGGGGATGCCTTTCACCGCGGACTCGATCACCCCCAGTCGCCGCTCGAACTCCTTCCCCTCGGCCGCGTGGTCGGTCTTCACGAACCGCTCCACCGCAACCAGCAGCGCGACCATGTCCTCCTTGCCGACCTTCATCATGCGGCCGATCGTGCCGCAGTGGGGGTTGGCATTCAGCTTCGCGGCCTCGACCAGGTCCTTGCGGCCGAGCAGCAGGCCGGTGTCGTTCGGCCCGCGGATCGCCTTGCCGCCGCTGACTGCAATCAGCTCGAAGCCCATCTTCGCGTACTCGGCGATCCGCTCGACCGGCGGCACGTCGGCGGCTGCGTCAATCAAGGTCGGGACGTTGTGCTTGCGGGCCAGTTCGATCCACTCCGCTCGCTTGATCTTCCCCTCGCCGTCGGACATGTTCATGAAGAACATCAATGCTGTCTTCGCGTTCACGGCCCGGCCGATGTCGGCCGCCGTCTCCACGTCGATGAGCTTGACGCCGACGTCGGTGAGCTGGTTGTCGTAGCAGCTGTGGTGGGCCTTCTGAAGGATGACCTCGTTTTTCATCCCGGTCGTGTCGGGGAGTTTGGCGATGAGCTTGCGGTCGCCGCGGGTGAGGGAGGCGGCTGTCCCGAGCAGGAGCGCCCCGGCCGCGCCGGTCGTGACCATCGCGGCCTCGACACCGAGGAGTTTCGCGATCCGCTCGCCGACCCTGTCCTGGAGTTGCACGAGGTCCACGAAGTGCTTGGACGCCTCCACCCAGGCCGCGACGACTTCCGGGGGCATGACCGATCCGCCGAGCGCGGTAAACGTGCCCGCGGCGTTGATGACCGGCTTGATGCCGAGCGCCTCGTACACGCCGGCTTTCGCGGGCGGCCCGGCCGGGGCGTCGCCCGTGGCGAGGACGCTCCCCGCGGCCACTCCCGCCCCGGCCTGGAGCAACCGGCGGCGCGTCATCTTGCGGCCCCCCTCGCGATTCATGGCGGACCCCCCGCGGCGGGCGTCGTATTGGGTTCAAGCGTACCGCCGCGGGCCGGGCCGGTAAAGCTTGAAGCCCTGGCCTCGAAACAATCGGCCGGGGCTTCAGTGTGATGTCGACGTAGTGCCGAACGCTTGAGGCCTGCGGGCGTTACCACTAAAGCCCACGGCGATGGCTTCGAGCCGTGGGCCTTCGTGCACGCTGGCCGTTGACACTACCACCCGCGCCGCTCACACTGGGAAGAAGCTCACCCCGCCACACTCGAGCCCCGCGACCGATGCCTCTCCGCGTTCCGACACTGGCCGCCGTATTGATGGTCGCTTCCTTCGGTCGGGCGGCGCCGCCCGAGGAGCACTGGGCGTGGAAGCCGCCCGTGCGCCCGGCCGCGCCTGTCGTCCGCGATCCGCAACCGACCAACCCGATCGACGCCTTCATTCGTGCCAGGCTCGACGCGGCCGGCGTGTCGCCCGCCCCGCCGGCGACCCGCGAGCAGCTCATTCGCCGCGTCACCGTTGACCTCACCGGCCTCCCGCCGACGCCGCAAGAGATTGACGCCTTCGTCAACGACAAGTCTCCCGCCGCCTGGGAAACGGTGATCGACCGGTTGCTCGCCAGCCCGCACTACGGCGAGCGCTGGGGCCGGCACTGGCTCGACCTGGCCCGGTACGCCGACACCAACGGGTACGAGTTCGACGAGCCGCGGCCGGACGCGTGGCGGTACCGCGACTACGTCATTCGCTCGTTCAACGCGGACAAGCCGTTCGACCGGTTCGCGATCGAACAGCTCGCCGGCGACGAGGCGTTCCCGGGCGATCACGACGCCCTCATCGCCACCGGGTTCAACCTGCTCGGGCCAGACATGACCGACGCCAGCGACCAGGCGCAGCGGCGATTGAACACACTCAACGACATGACCGACACCGCCGGCCTCGCCTTCTTGGGACTGACGATCGCGTGCGCCCGGTGTCACGACCACAAGTTCGAGCCGATCCCGCAGACGGATTACTACCGGCTGCAGGCGTTCTTCGCCCCGGCCGCGTTCCGCCGCGACCTGCCGATCGAGACCTCAATGGAGCGGCAGGCACACGAGGCCGCGATGCGCGACTACCTGGCCGCGACCAAGTCGATCCGCGACGAGATCGCCGCCCTCGAAGGCCCGCATCGAACCAAGCTCTTCGAGGCCAAGCTGGCCAAGTTGTCGCCGGAGGCACAGGCGGCCCACCGCACGCAGGCCGACCAGCGGACAGGCGGGCAGCAAGAACTTGTTGCCGAGACGGAGCGAAAGGTCGTCGTCACGCCGGCGGAGGTCGCCAAGGCCATGCCCGCCGACGACCGGGCGAAGCTCGCAACCCTCCAGGAACAGCTCAGGGCATTCGACGCGAAGAAGCCTCCGGCCCTGCCGGTGGCGATGGGGCTGACCGACCAGAGCGGCCCGGCGCCGAAGACCCGCCTGCTTGAACGCGGCGAGCTGTCGAGCCCCGCGGCCGAAGTCCGCCCAGGATTCCTCGCGGTGCTCTCCCCCGGCGGCAAGCCGACGCCCGCCGAGATCGAATCGGTCCGTAGTAGTACCGGCCGGCGGCTGTCGCTGGCGAAATGGGTCGCGAGCCCGGACAATCCGCTGACGGCCCGCGTGATCGTGAACCGGCTCTGGCAGCACCACTTCGGCCGGGGCCTGGTGACGACCTCGAGCGACTTCGGCCGCCGCGGCGAGCGGCCGACGTACCCGGAATTGCTCGACTACCTGGCCGTGGAACTGGTGCAAAGCGGGTGGAGCCTGAAGCACATGCACCGGCTCATGTTGACCTCGGCGACGTACCAGCAATCATCCAATTCGCAGGCCGCGGACCCGGACAACAAGTTGTTGTCGCTGATGAACCGGTTGCGCCTGGAAGGCGAGGCAGTCCGCGACGCACTCCTCGCGACCAGCGGCCGGTTGAACTCGACGATGGGCGGGGCGGGCGTCGTATTACCCGAAGCCGCGACGGCCGCGGGTGGGTCGAAAGCGGTGCCGGTGACGACGGACGCGCGAGAGCGCGAGCGCCGAAGCGTCTACCTGTTCGCGCGGCGGAATCTGCGACACCCGTTCCTGGAGGCGTTCGACCTGCCCGACAGCAACCTGAGCTGCCCGCGCCGCGAGCGCAGCACGACCGCCCCGCAAGCCCTGGCCTTGCTCAACGCCGCGGAGGCGACGGCCGCGGCCAGGGCGCTCGCTGACCGATTGATGCAGGAGGTGAAATCGGACGACGAGCGGATCGAATTGGCTTACCGGCTGACGCTCGGCCGCGCGCCGACCGCAGCGGAGAGGGACCGGGCGGTCGCGTTCCTCCGTGAGTCGCCGCTGAGCGAATTCTGCCGGGCGCTGGTAAACTTGAATGAGTTTGTTTACGTAGACTGACGAATACGCAAGGAGAACCATGTTAACGATTCGCCTCCCAATGGCAAAATGGGCCAAGGCCTGGCGGGCGATGATTGAGGTCGCACCCGTGCGACTGGTCGCAGGCGATCCCATCTACGAGGTCCTGCCGGTGCATTTGGAACTCTTGACCGCTCGCGGCTTCACCTACGAGGTGGTACGGTCTCGATGAAACGTGACGTGACACAGACGGAACAGAGCCGGCGATGACTTTTCAACCCTCTCCCGACCGCCGCTCCTTCCTCCGGACCGCCGGGTGTGGCTTCGGCTCGCTCGCCCTCGCCGCGATGCTCGCCGAGGAAGGCAGGCTTTTCGCCGAGACCGACCCGCTCGCGCCGAAGAAGCCCCACTTCAAACCCAGGGCGCAGCGCGTCATCTTCCTGTTCATGTCCGGCGGGCCGTCGCACGTTGATACCTTTGACCCCAAGCCAGGACTCACCAGACTCCACGGCCAGAAGCTGCCGGAGTCGTTCGGGCCGGTCAAGACACGGCGGGGGGTCGATAAGAACAAGCTTCTTGCCTCGAAGCGCACCTTCCAGAAGCACGGCAAGGCCGGGATCGAAGTGTCCGACTGGTTCCCGCACGTCGCGGAGTGCGTGGACGACATCTGCCTGTTGCGCGGCTGCTACGGGGACAGCGTCACGCACCCCGAGTCGGTCTACCTGATGAACACCGGCTCCATTTTGATGGGGCGACCGAGTCTCGGGGCCTGGGCGAGCTACGGGCTTGGGACCGAGAACCGCAACATGCCCGCGTTCGTCGTCCTGCCCGACCCCGGCGGCTGGCCCAAGGGCGGGGCGCCCGCGTGGGGCAACGGCTTTCTGCCGGCCGCGTACCAGGGCACGCTCGTCCGCGGCGGCGAGACACCGGTCACCCATCTGCAATCCCCCCCGGGCGTCTCCGCCGACCAGCAAAGGCGGACGCTCGACTTCGTCGCCCAGTCGAATCGCGACCACCTGGCCGCCCGCGGGCCGGACTCCGAGCTGGAAGCGCGCATCGCCGCCTACGAGCTGGCCTTCCGCATGCAGGCACACGCCCCGGAGGTGGTAGACATCTCGAAAGAGACCGAGGAGACGAAGAAGCTCTACGGCATGGACCGCAAGGAGACCGCGGAGTTCGGCCTGCGCTGCCTACTGGCCCGCCGGATGGCTGAGCGCGGCGTGCGCTTCGTCCAGCTCTACTGCGGCGACACCAACGGCTGGGACGCCCACTCCGACCTCGAAGCCAACCACGGCAAGCTCTGCCTGCAAAGCGACAAGCCGGTCGCGGGATTGTTGACCGACCTGAAGCGTCGCGGGCTTTTGGACCCCACGCTCGTGATCTGGGGCGGGGAGTTCGGGCGGACACCGATGAGCGAGGGGACCAACGGCCGCGATCACAACCCGCACGGGTTCTGCATGTGGCTGGCCGGCGGCGGGGCGAAGGGCGGCACCGTGATCGGTTCGACCGACGATATCGGCCTGCGCGCAGCTGAGGACAAGACGCACGTCCACGACATCCACGCGACGATTCTGCACCTGTTGGGCCTCAAGCACATCCGGCTCACCTACCGCCACAACGGCCGCGACGAGCGGCTGACCGACAACGGCGGCGAGGTGATCGAGGCCGCCCTGGCCTGACGGGACGCCTGAAGACCGCGCTCGGGCCGGCGTCGCTACACCATCCCGCATGACGTTGCACGTCCGCATCCGGGCCCCTTCCGGGGAGGTCGTCCGCGACCTGTCGGTCGCGACCTTTCCCGCCCGGCTCGGCCGCGACCCGGCCTCGGAAGTCGCGATCGACGATGTCCGGTTCCCGATGGTCTCGGCACTCCATGCCCGCATCGATCTCACGCCGCACGGGCTGGTCCTGATCCACCAGAGCCGTAAGAACCAGACACTGCTCAACGACCGGCCCCTGGACCACCCGGCCGTCCTGAAGCCCGGGGACCGGATCGGCCTCGGGCACACCGGGCCGACCGTCGAGGTCGTCGCGGTCGAGGTCTGGGCCGACCGGCCGGACGACGACGTCGAAGTCACGATCGCACCGACCCCGATTGAGATGGCCGCCCTCCGACGGGCCGTCACCGTGCTCCCCCCGGTCCCGATCGGGGGCGGCGGCATCCTTGGCCGTGAACCGGGGTCGATGTTCCATCTGCCGCACCCGGCCGTCTCGCGCCGACACGCGGCCATCGCCGTCCACGACGGCCAGATCGTCCTCTCCGACCTGGATAGCGCCAACGGAACCTTCCTCAACGGCAAGCGGCTGGCCCGGTCGGCCGTCATGAAGCCCGGGGACTGGATCGACGTCGGGCCGTACTCGCTGGTGTTCGACGGCCAGGCCCTGAGCGGGCGGACGCGGTCGGACAATATCGAGCTGGTCGCCCGCGACCTGACCCGGGTGGTATGGGACCGGACCACTGGGAAGCGCCTGACCCTCCTGCACGGCATCAGCCTGGTGGTTCGGCCGCGGGAATTCGTGTGCCTGCTCGGCCCGAGCGGGTCTGGCAAGAGCACTCTGCTCAACCTCCTCAGCGGCCGCGCGGAGCCGACCGGCGGGGCAGTCCTAGTCAACGGGCTCGACCTGTACACCCACTTCGAGGCCCTGAAGCAGGATATCGCCGTGGTCCCGCAACGGGACGTCCTGCACGAGTCGCTGGCCATCGAAAAGGCCCTGCGGTACACGGCGGAGCTGCGCCTGCCGCCGGACACCGGGCTCGGGGAAGTCTTCCAGACCGTCAACGAGACGCTGGCCGTGGTCCGACTCACCCAGCGGCGAGCCACCCTGATCCGCCACCTGAGCGGCGGGCAGGTGAAGCGGGCCAGCCTGGCTAACGAGATCCTGTGCAAGCCAACGCTGTTGTTCCTGGACGAGGTGACGAGCGGCCTCGACGAGGAGACGGACCGGGACATGATGGAGCTGTTCGGCCAGCTGGCGGTCGACGGCAAGACCGTCGTCTGCATCACTCACAACCTGGCGAACGTGGAGGCGACCTGCCACCTGGTCGTGATCCTGACCGAGGGCGGTCGGCTGGCGTTCGTCGGCCCGCCGGACGCAGCCAAGCGCTACTTCGGGGTGACGCGCCTCGGCGACGTGTACCGCGTGCTCGCCAGCCGGCCGGCCGAGGTTTGGGAGGCCCGGTTCCGGGGGAGCCCGGAATATACGGAGTACGTCGTTGGCCGACTGCCGAACCCGGTCGAGGCGCCGGCCCGCGAGGCGCCCCGGCCCGACGAGCGGCACCGGCCGGCCCCCGTGCGGCAGGCCCGGGTGCTCACCCGCCGTTACGTGTCCGTTTGGTGCGGGGACGTGCTGGCGCTCCTGGCCATGCTCGGGCAGTGCCTGCTGGTGGCGGTGCTGCTCGGGATCGTTTTCAGCGACCTGCCGGGGGTGGAACACCCCGGCGAGCGGGCGATCCGGACTGGCAACCTGTTCTTCCTGCTCAACGTGTCGTGCTTCTGGCTCGGTTGCAACAACGCGGCCAAGGAGCTGGTCCGCGAGCGGGCGATTTATTACCGCGAGCGCGACATCAATCTGCGCACGGACAGCTACTACGCGTCCAAGTACCTGGTGCTTTTGGCCATCGGCCTGATCCAGGTGACGCTACTGTTCGGGATTGTGCGGCCGTGGTGCGAACCCGACGGGCCGGCCGGCGCGCAGTGGATGGTGCTGGCCGCGCTGATGGCGGCCGGGACGGCCCTGGGCCTCTTGATCTCGGCGTGTTCGCCAACGGAGGAGGTGGCGTCCGCCCTGGTCCCGGTCGCGGTGATCCCGCAGATCATCCTGGCCGGGGTGATCGCGCCACTGACCGGCATCGGCAAGCTCCTCGGCTACGGCCTCATCACTTGCTTCTGGGGCCGGCGGGCGCTGGACGGGCTCTTGCCCGAATCCACCGTGATGTGGCTTGGCCGGGAGGAGTTGTCGCCGTGGCCGCAGTTCGGGGTGGTGCTGGCGCATGCGGGGGCGTTCATCACCGTGACAGTGGTGATCTTGTGGTACCAGGCGCGACTGCAAAAGCTGATGAGTCGCCTGGGGCGGTGAGGGCCCCGGAGTTGGGCGGCCGGGCCAACGCGTGACCGGCCGCCCGCGATCAACTTACCATTCCCGCCGCGCGCATCGGCCGCCGACAAGGACGCCCGCGGCGCCCACGAACGGCAGCGTGAACGCATACCACGTCGGCTGTACCATTCGCGACGCCCGCTCGGTCGTGGTCAACCCGGCGGGTGATCCCGTTGGCCTCTCCCGGCGCAGGTTGCCCACAGCCGACAGCAAGCCAATGATGAGCGCCAGCGCCGCCAATATGGCCGCGGCCCGCCGTCGGCGGGCGATCCGCGCCGCCACAAATCCGCCCGCCACGGCGGCGACCAGGCCCACGGCCAGCGCATAGGCCAGCCATCCGTGCGTCACGTCGAAACTGTCCTTCTGGAACGCGACATCCGGAACTACGAACGCCACACTTGACGTGGCGACGACCAGCACCACCATGACCAGGTAACCGACCACGACCGCGATGATGAAACGGAACATCAGGGGTTCTCCCCATTGGAAGTAGGTGGAAGGAACAGAAATCGGAATTCTGTCGCGACCGGCGGCTCAGCCCGCGACGCGGCCCAGCTCCGCGTGGGCGGCCACCTCGGCCTCGTACAGCCCGCGGACGCGGCGCTGCAACTCGGCCCGCAGGGCGGCGCAGTCCGCGTCCGGCATTGGGAACTTCGCCCCGGCTTGACCTTGCAGCTCTTCGAGGCGCCGCCAGGCGTCGCGGATCTCATCCGGCCGGCCGCCACTATTGGTCAGCTCCCCAATCCGGGCGAACAGCTCCCGGGCCTCGCGGAACTCGGGGACGTCCGCGGGCAGGGCCGCGTCGGCCAAAGCGGACCATTGCCGGCCCAGCTCGGCGTACCGGTCGGCGAGTGCCTCCAGGCGAGTGTCCGTGAGGGCGTCGGCCGCCTCGGTGAGGAACTCGGCAAAGAGCGGGCGGCCCAGCCCGCCGCCGGTGCCCCAGTACTCGACGAAAAGCGGAATCGACGTCAGCCCGCGCCACAGTCGCGGGCCCGGGGCGAACACGCGCTCCCAGCTCTCCTTGCCGGCCGATCCGTGCAGCCGGTCGGCCCATCGGGCCAGCGCCTCCAGGCTGAAGTTCGCCCGGGCGCTCTTCACCCCCCCCTCGCCCGTAAGTCCGCGATGGCACGCCCGAAGACCCGCGCGCACCAACGGCGCCAGGTCGGTCCGGCTTGCCGATGGCGGGATTGACAGCAACCGGTGCCTGTCCTTCTTGATCCGCCCGCGAGCCTCGGCCAAAGCCGGGCCCGGGACCGCGACCGGCCGGTCGGTCAGGTCGCCGATCAGAGCGGTGCCGTCCGCGTCCTGGCGGTAGATGGCGACGATGTGGTACCCGCTGCCGCTGAAGTGCGAAGGCAGGCCCCGGTGCGGCAGGTGGCTCTTGTCCACCCACGCGACGCACGGCCCGCTCGCGAGCGCGTCGCGCAGGGCGGCCGCGGCCGCTTTTGGTGACGTGGTCTCGTGAACCACCGGCTTGATGCCGAACCGGCCGAGGACGCCGGTCAGGTAGGCCCGGTGGTCGTGAAACAGGTGATGGCCGGCGACGAAGAAGGAGGCGAAGTTTTCCTTCTCGTAAAGGAACGAGAAGACGCCGATGCCGACGCCGCCCGCGATCCCGTAGAGCATTGCCTCGGAGAATGGCCCGCCGGTGTGCGGGTCACGGACCCCGGCCGCGGTGAGCAGGACGCGGAGGGCGGTCGTCGCGGGGACGTTGCCCGGGAAGTGCCAGGGGACATCCGTGGTCGGGTCGGCTTGTCGGAGAATGTGGCGGCGGGCGGTGGCGTAGCTCTCGCCCGTCTTGCCCATGCGGGCGCGGACCAGTTGCTTGAAGTGCTTGCGCACGGTCATTGTTGAACCCTCTCCAGCCGGACCGGCCCGGACCCCACGCGCCGCGGCCGCTCCGGACGGGGAGGCCGTTCAACAATCTGGGAAGTGCTCGAGGACAGAAATCCCCTTTACCCCCGCGTCGCCGGGCCGCGTGGGGGCCCGGTCAAGGGTTCGGGCGCGAGCAGCGCCGGGAATGGTTGTACCGCCCGCCGCGGCGCAATGCAAGCGCCTCGCGCGCCTTTGGCGTCGTAGTGCGTCTGTTTGCGGGTGTTGGAGTCCCGGCTTTAGCCGATTCGGGCCTGAACACCGGCTAAAGCCGGGACTGCAACAGGGGCACACGCACGCACTACGAGGTTGCGAAGTCACTGGCCCCGCGGCGCGCGGGCGTGGTACACTCCGGCGGGAGAACTTTCGTGAGTGTCCTCGACCGCTTCCGACTGACGGGCAAGCGCCTCTTCATCACGGGTGGCAGCCGCGGGCTCGGCCGCGAGATGGCCCTGGCCTGCGCCGACGCCGGGGCCGACATCGCCCTCGTCGGCCGCGACCCGGACACCCTGGAAAAGACCGCGGGCGACATCCGGGCCCTCGGCCGCACCGCCTTGCCGATCCAGGCCGACGTCGGCAACCCGGACGAGTGCGAGGCCGCGTGTCGCCGGGCCCTGGCCGACCTTGGGCCGATCGACGTTCTCATCAACAACGCCGGTGGCCGCCGCGAGAACATCCCCACCCAGGACATGCCCCTCGACACCTGGCGTGCGCTCATCGATCTCAACCTGACGAGCGTGTTCGTGTGCACGAAAGTGCTCGGCGGGGCGATGCTCGCCCGCGGTCGCGGCGGCCGGGTGATCAACATCGCTTCGATCAACGCCCTGGTGGCCGGGCGGAAGATCGCCGGCCGGCATTACGAGACGGCCAAGGCGGCGGTGGTGCAGTTCACGCGGGCGGTGGCCGCGGACTGGGCCCCGCACGGGGTGACAGTCAACGCCATCCTCCCGGGCGGGTTCATGACCGACCCGAACCGCCGGTGGCAGGCGCTGCACCCGGAGGTGATCGACGAGTTCCGGCGACAGATCCCGATGGGGGATTTTGGGGCCCCCGAGGACCTGGGTCCGCTGGCTGTGTATTTGGCCAGTGACGCCTCGCGGTACATGACCGGGGCCGCCTTGGTGATTGATGGCGGATACACGCTGTGGTGAGCGACCATTGGGGACGGATGGAGACGAAAGGAGACACAGTCCGGGAGACATTTTGGGGCTTGAATGGATTTGCATTTGACACACTCACACACCTGGACCGGAAGTCTGCCGATTGCAAGGACATCACTGTCGCGCGAATGTTCAAGTCGGGTTCCTTTGCGCGCTGAACCCACTGCGCTGTAGGGAACGCCCTCCGTGGCGTTCTGCAGCGCTGGCTTCCCCGGGACCTTTCATTGCCCCGGGGGGAGCGAGCTTTTGGAACGCCACGGAGGGCGTTCCCTAGAGGTCGAGGGGTTCCAAAGACGATCCCAGCCGCTGCGAGTCCTTGCAAACCCGGCAAAAGCTAAGATCGCCAACCTAAGACCGCCACCTCCCCCTTACTTGGCGGTCTCAGCTCGGTCGAATCGCCCGATCTACTCTCCTCCAAGCCGGTTGCGCCGAAAATGGGGTCGCCAACATGTCGTGCGCAGGCTTTGCGCAAGAGGTTTCCGCTGATCGGGTCGCGGCGTGATTGGATTGATTCCTACGGCCAGACGCAGGCACCCCTCGGCCGGGATACACGCCCTGTGCAATGACAGTTGAAGTGCGCTGCCGCAGTAACTACCAGGGGAGCCAGTAGAGCACTTTTTCGAGGGCCGAGGGCGCTTGTAGATTTGAGTAGAACTCGATTTCTTGTGCGCGCCAATC
>DATFWZ010000146.1:0-9515 GCA_035258765.1 Gemmataceae bacterium | reverse complement strand
GTCGGATCGGCCTGGTAGGCGTCGTGGGCGGCGCGGTCGGTGAAGAGGACGTGCAGGGCGACGTCGAAGTCGCGGTCGTTGACGTCGCGGGCCAGCTCGGGGTCGCGGGTCCCGCACGAGAACGAGCAAATCCCCGGCTGGACGGTGAGATACTTGTTGCAAGCCGCGACGAGGGCGGCGGTCGCGGCCGGGGAGCGGTCCTTGAGGGTGAAGTAGACGTCGTGGCACAGGAGCATGGTGCACCTCCGCGGCGGGCGGAGGGGAGGATATGCGCGGGGACCAGATTTGTCTTTACCCCGAAGGGGTTGAATCTCAGAGCCGGGGGTAGTCCGCTGCGCGGCCAACCCCCGGCTCTGAGATGAAACCCTTTCAGGGTTTCCAGGACAGCACGGGCATCGCCTGATCCCCTGGCCCCCCGCGAGGGTCCCACTATATTGAGAGTTTCCGATTTTGCGCGGGAGCGACCCGACCATGGGCATGCAGTGCGACGTCTGCCACAAGAAGCCGGTCCTCGGCAACCAGAAGACCTATAGAGGGAAGGCCAAGTACCTCGGTGGCGTCGGCAAGAAGATCACTGGCACCACCCGCCGGACGTTCTACCCGAACTTGCAAGCGATCCGCATCGTCAAGGACGGTAAGACGGTCCGGGCCAACGTGTGCGTCCAGTGCATCCGCAGCGGCAAGGTCCAGCGACCCCTGAAGCGCAAGCCGTTCAGCACCCCGCAGGTCTGACGCGGATTGTCGCCCCACTATTTCCGCCCGAGCCTCTCGGCTGTTCCCCTTGCTTCTTCCGTGAGCCGCGCCCCGGCCGCGCCGCGAGCCAGGTCTTCCGCCAAACCCTTTGCTGCCGGAGTCCCGATTGCCTCCAGCGCCTCGCACGCCCGCCGGGCGCGGCGGGCGTCCGGCCCGTCGGCGTCCGCGGCCTCCAGTAACTTCTTCACCTGCTCCCGCACCTCGGCCGCGGTTTCCGTTTCCAGCGTTTTCCGCAACTGCGGCCGGATCTGGTCCGCGACCTTGCCCAGCTCGGCGGCGGCTTGCTGACGGACCGCGAACCGCGCCGCCCCCAGGTCCGCGATCCACTTCGCGACGTTCGCCTCGTCCGCCGCCGGAACCGGTCTCAGCATCTCCTTCAGGTGCGCGACCGCAGTCTCGCCGCCCGCGGCCAGCCGGCACACGGCTCGAAATCCAGCTGCCGGGTCGTCGGCCGCGAGGTCCGCCCACACCTTCGCGGGCTCGTCTCCCGCAAGTGGGGCCGGCTTCGTCGTCAGGTGGCCGTACAGGTCCCAGACGTACGCGGGGGCGTCGCTGCTGCATGCGACAAACCGCCGGCCGTCGGGAGCGAAATCGACCGAGTGAACATAGGCCTGATGGGCCGTGAATTCGTGTCGAAGTTGTCCCGTCGCCAAGTCCCACAAGCGCAGGCCGCGATCGAGGCCCCCGGTCAGGAGCGATCGGCCGTCCGGCGACACCGCGACGCAAGTCACCCGCTCCTTGTGCCCCTCCCAGACGCGGACCAATTTCCCGGTGGCGACTTCCCAGACGTGAATCTCGCCCCTGGAATTCGGCCGCCCGGGCTCGCCGCCGGCGGAAACGAGGTACCGCCCGTCCGGTGTGAACACGGCGTTGAAGGCCGACCCGCGAACCGGCTGCATTTTGTTGACGAGTTGGCCGGTCTTCGCTTCCCAAAGGCGAATCACGTGGTCGCCGCGGGCGGCCGCGTCCGCGGCGTATGACACGATCCACTTGCCGTCCGGCGAGAAATCGGCGTGGTCCACGTACGTTGTGTGATCGGTCAACTTGTGGATCAGGCGGCCGGTGGCTGCGTCGAGCACGTAGACGATCGGGGTGAACCGACCGGGGACGGCGATCAGCGTCCCGTCGGGCGAGAATCGCGGCTTGGCCGGCATGTTGGTCAGGTCGTCGAACAGGACGAGCTCTTTCCCCGTCGTCACGTCGCGGACGCTGATCGAGTGCTTCTTCGCCGCCTTCTCGTCGTACTTCTGGAAAACGAGTGAGCGACCGTCGGGTGACACGCGGACGCCCGAGTGCAAGGGCGGGGTATCGACCAGGGCCCGGATCGGCCGGCCGGTCGCCGCGTTCCACCAGGCGATCTGGTCGCCGTGGGTGAGTAGTTCGCGCCCGTCCGGCGTGAACGTCGCCTGATACACGCTGTCCGGCATCCCGACCGCGACGACCGGAAGGAGCTTGCCGGTCGCCACCGCCCACCGGGCGATCTGCCCGCCGCTATCCCCGGTGACCAGGGTCTTGCCGTCCTCGGTGAAGACCAGGGTGATGCACGACGGGTGCCACTTGAATCGGCGCACCTCCGACCCGTCGGCGGTCTTGAGGAGCACGACGTCGCCCCCCTGGCTACCGACCGCGAACGTCGCCCCGTCGGGACTGAACGCCACGCAGATCGGGTCCGGAAACAGCCGCTCGACCGTACACAGCTTCTCGTTCTTCTCGTGATCCCACACGATGATCGTGTCCTTCGGGTCCGGCTTGCGGAAGTCGCCGCGCTGATACGCGGCGAGGTACCGGCCGTCGGCCGAGACGGAAACGAAGGCATACGGCAAGCCGGTCTCGTATTTGCGGACGACGGCTCCCGATTCCGACGAACACTCCCACACGCTCGGCTCCGGGCCGAAGGTCATGAGGAACGTCTTGCCGTCCGGGAGGAAGCGGAAGTTTCGGACGTACTGGCCCTTCGCCGAATCGACGAGCCTCTTGTCGAACCGGACCTTGCCGGCGTCGCGGTCGTGGACGCGGACCGTCCCGTCGCCCCAGGCCTCGAGCAGCAACTTTTCGTCGGCGGACAGGAGGGCGGCCGCGGCGTACTTCTTGCGCTCCGGGTCGGTCTCCTCCCTGTGTTTCCAGAGGACCTTGCCGGTCGCGACCTCGACCACGTGGGGGGGCAGGGCGTCGCCGGTGAGGCCGACGAACAGGCGCTCGCCGCGGCCCAGGAACCGGAGCTCCATCTCCTGATACCGGGCCTTGACGTCCCATGCCCGGATGAGCTTGCCGGTCTCGGCCTCCCATAGACGGACCACTCCGTCCATGGTGGCCGAGGCGACGATCTTGCCGTCCGGGCTGACGGCGACGGCGCGGACCTGCGACTCGTGTCGGAAGCGCTGGTGGCCGAGGCGGGCGAGGACGCGATCGGGGAGCGGGTCGCCGACGAGGTCGGTCCGCGGTTCGGGCTTCGCGGGGGGCGGGTCGGCCGGCGGGGTGGTCGGCTGCTTCGGCTCGCCGGCCGGTGATCGCGCCAGCCATCCGCCAACGCCAGTCGCCAGGGATATGCCCAGAATAAAGGCGGCAAGCAACGTCTTCGAGGGCTGGATCCCGAACCCGGCCAGCCGCGCGACCGTCGGTGTGAGAGTCTTAGACTGGAGGGCAGCGCGAACGGCACATTCGCGGAGCGAGCGCGTGGCGGCCTCGGCCGATCCGGCCAGCGACAGCGCGGTGAGGGCGGCGGACAGGGTCAGGCCGCGGCGCGCGAGCCGCGCCCGGACGCGGCCACGGGCCCGGGCGAGCCGGCCGGAAACGGTCCCCTCCGGGCAGCCGATCCGCTTCGCCGCGTCCGCCTTCGACAGGCCGTCGAGCACGCAGAGGGTGAACACCTCCCGCTCGCTCGCGGGGAGCTGCCCGACTTCGGCGTCGAGGACGGCGCAGAGGTCGGCGAGGGCGTGGTTCGGCACGGGCATTTGTGGTCGAACGGCCCGGGCTTCGCGTGCGGCGCGGCGTGCCGCGGACCGGCGGGCCTTGCGGGCGACGTTTCGGGCCGTCGCGCACAACCAACTCGCCGCAGACGCGGTTCGCCGGAGCCGGCCCGCCTTCCGGGCGAGAAGGACGAACGTGGCTTGAAAAGCGTCCTCCGCGTCCTGCTCGTGTCCCGCGTGCCGGCGGCAGACGCCCAGGACGAGCCGCCCGTGTCGCTCGACCAGGGCGCGGAATGCGCCGTCGTGGCGGTCGCGGGCGAACCGGGCGAGCAATTCGGCATCGGTCGCGTCGGCCGGCGGCCGGGCGACCTCTCGGAGCCGGCGGATGACGGGCGGAAGTGCGGCGGCGTGCATGGCGGACCCTTCGATTGGCGCGATTGTACCCGTACGTCCCCGCCGGGGAGCGAATGGGTACGAGAATATGGGTGTTTCAATCGCCGTATTCCCGAAGCTTCGTTAGCCGCGACGCGGAGGCTTTGCGCAGCGGAGCGCGCACGCTGGGCGTCTCGGAGAGCCGAATTTGGCGCCCCGGCCCACCCGCGTTACGCGCTCCGCTGCGCAAAGCCTCCGCGTCGCGGCTTCACGGGCAACGGAAATGAGCGAGATTCGGCCCCACCGGACGCGCACGGGTCTCAACCTCTACAGTGACACGAACCCCCGCGGAGCCCTCCGATGGACATCGAACAGGTGCGCAAGGTCGCCAACCTCGCCCGCCTCGACTTGCCCGACACCGACCTGGCCGAACTGGCACGGCAGCTCACCGCCATCATCGGGTACATGGACCAGCTCAAGGAACTCAAGACCGACGACGTCGAGCCGCTCGCCCACCCGCTGCCGGTCCAGAACGTGTTCCGCCCGGACGAGCCGGGGCCTTGCCTGCCGGTGGACGAGGCCCTGCGCAACGCCCCGGCCCGCAGCGGCGACTTCTTCGCCGTCCCGGCCGTCCTCGATTCGGAGTGAATGGCGAAATCCCCATGTCCCTGACTGATACCACCGCCGCCGAGCTGGTCGTCCTGCAGGCCCGCGGCGACGCGACCGCGGAAGTGATTACCGATGCCTTTCTCGCGGCCATTCGGGACCGCGACCCGAAGGTTCGTGTCTTCCTCCGTGTCGACGAAACCGCCGCCCGTGAGCGGGCCCGCGCGGTCGATGCGAAACGAAAACGCGGCGAGCCCCTCGGACCGCTGGTCGGCGTTCCGGTCGCCATCAAGGACGTCCTGTGCACCAAGTGGGTACCGACGACCTGTGGCAGCCGGATGCTCGAGAACTTCGTCCCGCCGTACGACGCCCACGTGATTGAACGGTTGACCGCCGCGGACGCGATCCTGATCGGGAAGACGAACATGGACGAGTTCGCCATGGGCTCGTCCACCGAGAATAGCGCGTTCTTCCCGACCCGCAACCCGTGGGATCTCGAACGCATCCCCGGAGGGTCGAGCGGCGGGTCGGCAGCCGCGGTCGCCGCGGGCGAGGCGCCGCTGGCCCTGGGGACGGACACCGGCGGGTCGATTCGGCAGCCGGCTGGACTGTGTGGCGTGGTCGGGCTCAAGCCGACGTACGGCCGCGTGTCGCGGTACGGACTGGTCGCGTTCGCCAGCTCGCTCGATCAGATCGGCCCGTTCGCCCGGAACGTGACTGATTGTGCGCTGCTATTGGAGACTATCGCCGGCCACGACCTCCGCGACAGCACGAGCGTCAAGCAACCAGTCCCGGGGTACACGAGGACTGTCAACGACCCGGTGAAACCGCTGACGATCGGGGTAGCGCGGGAGTATTTCGGGAGCGGGCTGGATGCCGAGGTCGAGTCCGCGATCCGGGCGGCGCTGCGGGAGTACGAGAAGTTGGGGGCAACGGTCAAGGAGGTGTCGCTGCCGCACAGCAAGTACGCGATCGCGACTTACTACCTGGTGGCGACCGCGGAGGCGTCGAGCAACCTGGCCCGGTACGACGGGATGCACTACGGGCATCGGGCGAAGCCGAAGCCCGGGGAGAAGCTCGACCTGATCGCCACCTACAGCCGGACGCGGGCCGAGGGGCTTGGTAAGGAGGTCAAGCGGCGGGTCATGCTCGGGACGTACGCGCTGTCGAGCGGCTACAAGGACGCCTATTACGTGAAGGCGCTCAAGGTGCGCCGATTAATCAAGACCGACTTCGACCGGGCCTTCGCCGACTGCGACGTGATCATGGGCCCGACGTCGCCGACGGCCGCATTCAAGCTCGGTGAGAAGACGGCCGACCCGCTGGCGATGTACCTGTCGGACATCTACACGATCAGCGCCAACCTGGCGGGGATCGCGGGGATGAGCATTCCCTGCGGGTTTACGAAGGGTGGATTGCCGATCGGGCTACAGATCCAGGCCCCGCCGTTCGAGGAGGAGAAGCTGCTGCGGGTGGCGCGGATGTACGAGCGGGCGACGGACTGGCACACGCGAAGGCCCAACTTTGTTTGACCCGACTTCGCGCTACAGCACTTGAGAAAACTCTGGTTCCGGAGAGCGAATCGACTCAAAATGGTCAATTGCTCTCGGCCGCGATCGTCTTGCCCCTTGCGAGCGTCGGACTTTAGACGGCCGGTCCGCGCGGGACTCGGTTGGGACAGACCATGCCCTCGCAATACCCTTATCACACCACGATCTGCAACGAGTACCTGGGCGTCAGAAAAGTCATCAAGGCGATGACGCGCAGCGAGTTGCAGTGGCTGGTCGACTGCCAGCATGCCAAATGGAATGAAGAGGAGAAGCGCAAGCGGGAACAAAAGCAGAAAGAGGCGGACCGAAAGCGCGCTCAGCGTGAAGCTGAGGCTCTCAAAGACGAGGCCGACCTGGAAACTGAGGCCGCGACCAAGCGCATCGACTCCTTCCGGGAAATCTTGGCGACTGGTTTGAACAAAAATCTCGCGCCCGACTGGGAATCAATGGTCGATCGCTCGACCTTCCCGCCCTTCCATTTTCGCGAAGCCAAACCGGATCTGGAGGCAATTCGCCTCGGCTTACTTGGACCCGAACCCAAGGAAGAGCACATACCTGCGCCGCGGGCAAAACAGCCCGACATTTTCGAAGTGATCCTCCCATTCTTGCGGCGAAAGAGACTGAGACGAGAGGCGGAGGCTCATGAGGACTACGAACGGAGGAAGAAACGGGCCCGGTCGGCATTTGCGGGGGCGATGAGGGAGTACCAATCCGGAAGTCCCCGAGTCAAGGCCGCGTACAACGCAGCCGTCGCTGCGTATAACGGCAAGCTCAAAGAGGCGAAACATGCGTACGACGCCGAGCGGATGACGTACTTAGCCAAGCAAGAGGCTCATAACCGCGCGGTCCTCGGCTTCCGCGAACGCTATCGAAACGGTGCCGTGGAAGCAGTGGAACGGTATGCCCAAATGGCACTCGAGAATTCAGAGTACCCCGAAGGTGTGTCCAGCGATCCGGACGTGCTATTCGACGACGTCAGCCGGTTGCTGGTAATCAACTCTTGGGTGCCGAACCCGACAGATATCCCACGTATCGTTGAGCATCGTTACATCGCGTCGCGTCGAGAAATCCGCCCGATCGAAATGAAGCCGAAGGAGTTCGACGCCCTATACGACGACGTAATCCACCAGATTGCGTTGAGGACGGTGCACGAGGTGCTTGTGGCCGACCACGCTGCGCAGGTCGGTGGCGTGGTGTTCAACGGTTGGGTACGTGGGATCGACACGAAAACGGGACGGCCATTTACGTCTTGCATCCTGAGCTACCAAGCCCCGCGGCAGCAATTCCTCGACTTGGACCTGACACGGGTTTCGCCACGAGAGTGTATCCGAGCGTTTAAGGGCTTGACCGCTGGCCCGTTGGCCATGTTAGCGCCGGTCAAGCCAATCCTCGATATCAATCGCGAAGACGATCGTTTTGTCGAGTCGAAAGAAGTGCTCGGTTACCTTCATCCCGAGACCAATTTGGCGGCAATGGCGTGGGAGGACTTTGAGCATCTCGTGCGCGAGCTATTTGAGAAGGAGTTTGCAAAACACGGTGGTGAGGTCCGGGTGACTCAAGCTAGTCGGGACCGAGGCGTTGACGCAATCGCATTCGACCCGGACCCGATTCGGGGTGGCAAGTTTGTCATCCAAGCGAAGCGCTACAACGTCGTCGTCCCTGTGTCAGCCGTCCGAGACTTGTATGGAACGATGATTGCGGAGGGGGCGGCAAAGGGAATTCTCGTGACCACCAGTTACTTTGGACACGACAGTCGTGAATTTGCCAAGGACAAGCCGATTTCGCTTCTCGATGGAGAGAATTTGGTCCACATGTTTCAGAAACACGGACGCGACGTGCACATCGCACTTCTGCCTAAAGGCGACCCACGACGGGGCGCGATTTGACGAGGCCCCGACGGCCCACGTTACGTCCCCCGGTCCGGCGGTTGATCCACGCCCCCGGGCTTCGGTATCATCGATACTCCCCGTATCCACCCTCAGGGCCGCCGATCATGTCCGCGACCGCCCGCGGCCCGGAATGTTGGGCCGGACGGGATGAAGCTCACGCCCCACGGCCTGGAGTAGATTGTGCTGGTCGACTTGGCGGGTGCGGAGGTCAAGGTGCTGCTGTCATTGACGGACGCGTCCGGTGCTGAGGCAGACGACAGCCGTACGCTGCCTGTCCTTCGCTAGCCGCCGGCTTGCGAGAACTGTCGGGGCGGCGCGGGTGTCGTTGTGCTGGGGTCGTACCATTCAAGGTGGAAATGGCCGAATTGCCTTACCAGATCGTCGTCGGGCTGGAGGTCCATGTCCAGCTCCTGACCGAGTCCAAGTTGTTCTGCGGCTGCCGGACCACGTTCGGGGCGCCGCCGAACTCGCAGGTGTGTCCGGTGTGCCTCGGGATGCCCGGGGCATTGCCGGTCATGAACCGCCGGGCCTTCGAGCTGGCCTTGCGGGCCGCCGTCGCCTTGAACTGCAAGATCGCCGCGTTCACCAAGTGGGACCGGAAGAACTACTACTCCCCGGACCTGCCCAAGAACTACCAGATCAGCCAGTACGACCTGCCGTTCTCCGCCGACGGGTGGCTCGAGATCAACGCGGCCGCGGACCCGAAGAAGGCCTACACGCCCAAGCGCGTCGGCATCATCCGGGCCCACCTCGAGGAGGACGCGGGCAAGCTGTTGCACGACGAGTCCGGCCGCGGCGGGGACTCGAAAGTCGATTTGAATCGGACGGGTACGCCGCTCCTGGAAATCGTCAGCCGGCCGGAGATCAACAGCCCGGAGGAGGCGAAGGCGTTTCTGGAAGAGATGCGACTGATGCTCCGCGAGATCGAGGTGTCCGACTGCGAGATGCAAGAGGGCAGCCTGCGGTGCGATGCGAACGTCAACATCCACGTCCTATGGGAGGGCGGATCCGCCGCGACCCCCCTCGTCGAGGTCAAGAACCTGAACAGCATCTCGAGCGTCGGCCGGGCGATTGCGTACGAGGCCGCCCGGCAGTACGGCGAGTTCCAAAAGGACCCCGAGAACTACCGCTTCGGGAAATTGCTCAAGACGACGGCCGGGTGGAACGACGCGAAGGGCCAGACCGTCGTCCAGCGGCACAAGGAGGAGGCGGCCGACTACCGTTACTTCCCGGACCCGGACCTCGTGCCCGTCGTCGTTTCCAAGAACGACATCGACGCGGCCCGGGCCGCGACCGGCGAGCTTCCGGCCCGGCAACGGGAGCGGCTTCAGAGTCCCCCCTATTCCCTCTCCGCGTACGACGCCGGCGTTTTGACGGCCAAGGGGCGCAAATTGGTCGCGTACTTCGAATCGGTGGCAGCGGCGCTCGGCGACGGCAAG
>DATFWZ010000145.1:0-14006 GCA_035258765.1 Gemmataceae bacterium | reverse complement strand
CGGCGCGACGTCCATGATGGACTCGCGTTCCTTGACCCACTCGGACGGACCGGCGGGCGGGCGCCAGCGCCGCAGCTGTTTGCCGGTCGCGACGTCCCACGCGGTCAAGGGCCCATCGCGTTCGCCGACGCGAAGCTCCTTGCCGTCGGTGGAGAACTGCGGGTAACCGTCCCACTTGTCACCCTCGGACCGCCAGAGGAGCCGGCCGGTTTCGACCTCGGAGAGGGTGATGCCGGATCCGCCCACCGCGGCGATTCGCTTGCCGTTCGGGGAGAAGGCGAGGCTATCCACCGTCCCGCGCGGGACGCGGATTTCGCGGAGGCGCTCGCCCGTGGCGGCGTCCCAGAGGACGATGGTCCGATCGTACGGTTCGCGGTCCTTGTCGGTTGCGTGGTGGAAGTAAATGGGGACCGCGGCCGCGGAGGCGACGCGACTGCCGTCCGGGGACAGAGCGGCACACCGGACGCCCGGCCCGTGATAGAAGCGGTGGTCGCCGATCCGGGCGACAGCTCGCGGCGGTAACTCGTTCGCCCCGACCGCCGGCGGGAGCACGGCCAGGGTCGCGAGGACCGCACGCAGAATCGCCCGGCTGGACACGGGACTGACTCCAGGCAGGCAATCAATTGGCCTCAACGACCTTGACGTCGTCGATGACCGGCCCGCCGAATCCGTTGGACGTCGCAGGCATCGCAGTGCGCAATTCCAGCACGGTCGTCTTGTCCACGGCCGTGAAGTCCCAGGACTTTTTCTCCCACTTCAGGTCCTCGTTGCTCTTGCCTTCCATCGAGCACTCGAATTCCGCCGACTTGCCCGCCGCCTCGACCGCGAGCTGGACCTTCGCGTGACCGACGCCCGGGTTGCCGGACATGCTGAACGTCACGCGGTACTTCTTGCCCGGGCGGGTTGCGAACGACTGCTGGACGCCCCCGTGACCGGGCGACCCGTGCAGGTCGAGCGAGCGGCTGCCGTCCGCGGCCTTCCAGACTCCGTTGTTTTCTTCGACGACGTCAATCTGGCCGCGGGTCACGGTCCACCCCTTGATTTCCGTCGAGTCCTTGTCGAGCGGCTTGTACACCGTGAAGGCCGGCCCCTCCTCGAAGCTGCCGTTGACGAGCAGGTTCGCCGACCGCTCCCGCTTGAGGGCCGGGGCGGCGCTCACCAGGCAGGTCGCGGCGAGGACGACGACACCGGTCGAGGCGAGAGTTTTCATGGGCGGCCCGGGGGGTAGTGGGTTCGCGCGAGATCGTTGGGAGCACCTACCGTCAGGTTAGCCACCAATTCCAAGATTTGCCAAGCCCGCTCATCGATGATTGGGCACTCGTGACAACTGCCCACGCCGAGAGGAACCGACCCTCGATCCCGAACACATTGCCGCAGCCGCGAACTGGCCGAGGTCGAGCCGCCTCGAACACCCTTCGCCGGCCCTGACGAACTAGCGCCGCCCTGCCTCCGGCGTTCGCCATTTCGCAGTTCCATTTGGCGATTCGCGCGCCCATCATTGTCCCGGACGGGGTCCATTCCCTCGGTGGTCATCAATGCCGAGCCGTGAACCTCCCGACCTGGACCGCTACCGGGCGTACCTGCACCTGCTGGCGCGCCTCAACCTGGCCGACCGGCTGCGCGGGAAGTTCGACCCGTCCGACCTGGTCCAGCAGACGCTGTTGCAGGCGCACCAAAACCTCGGGCGGTTCCGCGGCCGGACGGACGCCGAGCTGGCCGCGTGGCTCCGCCAGATCCTCGCCCACCACCTGGCCCGGCTGATCCGCGACTTCGCCCGGGCCAAGCGCGACGTCGCCGCCGAACGCTCGTTGGAGGAGGAGCTGGGGGCCTCGTCGGCCCGGCTGGGGGACTGGCTGGCCGCCGACCAGTCGTCGCCGAGCGACCGGGTGGCGCGGGACGAGAGCGCGGTGCGGCTCGCGGAGGCGCTGGCCGACCTGCCCGAGTTGCAGCGCGAGGCGCTGGTCCTGCAACACTGGCAGGGGCTGTCGCTGGCCGAGATCGGTGAGCGGCTCGGCCGCACCCCGGCCGCCGTCGCCGGGCTGATCAAGCGCGGCCTGCGGCGCTTGCGGGAAGTGATGCACGAGAGGGCCGAGCCATGACCGACCGCGAAGGGCGGGTAGATGAGGTCATCGCGGCGTACCTGGACGCCGAGCGAGCCGGCCGGGCCGAGCCCCCGGACGTCGTGATCGCCCGCTACCCCGACCTGGCTGACGACCTGCGGTCCTTTTTCGCCGACCGGGAGCGGTTCGTCCGCGTCGCCGGCGAACCAGCCGCCGTCCCGGACCAAGTTGAAACGGTCGGCCTGGAAACCGCCCCTGTACCGGGGGACCGGGTGACCTACTTCGGCGACTACCACCTGTTCGAAGAGGTCGGCCGCGGGGGCATGGGCGTCGTCTACAAGGCCCGGCAGGAGACGCTCAACCGGACCGTAGCGCTCAAGATGATCCTGACCGGCCAGCTCGCCACCGAGGCCGACGTCCGCCGGTTCCGGGCCGAGGCCGAGGCTGCCGCCCGGCTCGACCACCCGGGCATCGTCCCCGTCTACGAGGTCGGCCAGCACGACGGCCACCAGTACTTCACCATGGCGTTCGTCGACGGCGAGAGCCTGGCCCGCCGGCTCGCCCAGGGCCTCCCCGCCCCCCGCGAGGCCGCGGAGCTGACCCGCAAGGTCGCCGAGGCCGTCGCCTACGCCCACGTCGAGGGGGTCGTTCATCGTGACCTTAAGCCGGCCAACATCCTCATCGACAAGAGCGGCCAGCCGCGGCTGACCGACTTCGGCCTGGCCAAGCGGGTCGAGGGAGACAAGGGCCTGACCGCCACCGGGCAAATCCTCGGCACTCCGAGCTACATGCCGCCCGAGCAGGCGAGCGGCCGCGGAGCGGTCGGCCCGCTCTCGGACGTCTACTCCCTCGGGGCCGTGCTCTATTGCTTGCTCACCGGCCGGCCGCCGTTCCAGGCCGACAATCCTCTCGACACGCTCATGCAAGTGGTCCAGCGCGAGCCGGTCCCGCCGCGACAGCTCAACGCGGCCGTCGCCCGCGACCTGGAGACGATCGCGCTGAAGTGCCTGGAGAAGGACCCGCGGAAGCGCTACTCGTCGGCGCAGGTATTGGGCGCAGACCTGGGGCGATTCTTGAACGGTCAGCCAATCCAGGCCCGGCCGGTCGGGTCTGTCGAGCGGTTCTGGCGCTGGTGCCGCCGCAACCCGGCCGTCGCCACCCTGACTGCGGCGGTCGTCCTGGTGATGATGTCCGCCAGCGTGACCTCGACCATCTTCGCGCTCCGGTCCAAGCGCGACGCCGACCGGGCGACGGAGCTGGCGGTGAAGGCGACGACGGAGGCGGACCGGGCGACTGCGTCCGAGCGGCTGACCCGGCGTTACTTGTACTCGGCGCGCATGAACCTCGCCCACGACGCCTGGAAGCGCGGCGACGTGCCCCTCCTGCTCGAGCTGCTGGATCAGCACCGGCCCCGGGAGGGCGAGGAGGACTTGCGCAGTTTCGAATGGCGGTACCTATGGTACAAGGCCAACTCCCAGCGGCAGACGTTTCGCCTCCCCTCGTCCGGCCCGCACCCGGTCGCCTACGCGGTCTCCCCCGACGGCCATTGGCTGGCCGTGGGCCACATGGAACTCGATGTCCTGTCGGCCACCCCGACGCTGCGCTACATCCGGCTTTGGGACATGACTACCGGAGTGCTCCGCCGCACTTTCGGCGACGACCGAGACCCGCCCGCCACCGACTCCCGGCCCGTGCACGAGCAGCTCGTATTCTCCAACGACAGCACTCTGTTGGCCACGGTCGCCTTCGACTACCCCCCGGGCGACCGGGAACAGCGATCGCCCCGGATCGTGGTCCTAGACGCGGGGACGATGGACGTGCGGGCGACCATCCCGCTGCCGGGCTTCGCCCTTGGGGACCGCATCGCCCTCGCGCCCGACAACCGGACCGTCGCGGCCGTGCTCACCTCGACGCCGGCCGAAGGCACGTCGGTTCACACCGTCACGGTCTGGCAACTTCCTCCGGGGCTAGACGGTCCGGTCGGCGAGGGTAAGATCCTCGCCCGGCGCGAGAAGAAGTCGCCGGAGCAGTGGGTGGTGCGGTTCGCCTTTACCCGCGACGGCAAGGCCCTCCTGTGGAGCCGGGCGTGGGAAACGCCGCTGACCGTTACGGACGCGTCCGGCGCCGGGAAGGACGCCTCCTGGCCGTTCGAGGGCCACCATCTCGCGATCTCGCCGGACGGCAAGTACCTCGCCAACCATATCGGGGAGCATGTCACGCTGCACGAGGCCGGGACGGGTAGGGAAGTACACGCCTTCGCCGCGGACCCGTTCGGGTGCATCGCCTTTTCGGCGGACGGGCGGACCCTGGCCGTCTCTCGGGGGGCGGAGCTCGACGTGTGGGACGTGGACACCAAGCGCCGGGTCGGCGAATTCCGCGGGCACCCCAGCTCCATCGTCGCCTGCGGGTTCGGGTCGGACGGCCGGACCGCCATCACACTGGCCCGCCACGACGTCTTCGGCGCGCACGAGGCCCGCGTCTGGGAAGTCCGGGCCGCCCCGGACCGGTTCACCCTGGACCGGCCCGCCGGCGCCGAGTACGAGATCGCGGGCTTGGGCATCGCCCCAGACGGCCAGAAATTGGCGGCCGCGCGGGCCTCCCGGCCCGGCGCGCCACCGTCCGGCACGGTTGTCCTGTACGACCTGTCGCCCGGGTCGCCAGGCCGGGTCCTGGCCGAGGCCCGGGCGGACACCCCCAAGGACTTCCGTCCGGAGCGGGTGAGCCTGTCCGGCGACGGCCGGTGGATGGCCGTGAGCGGCATCGGGCTCTCCCCCGACGGCTCGCTGCGCGTCGGTCACCTCCACCTGTGGGGCCTGAGCCGTGAGTCGGCGAGCACCCGAGCGACCCTGAAGCGTACCTTCTTCGCCCCGCAGAAGCATTCTCCGTTCTCCCCCGTCCAAGCCTTTTCACCCGACGGGACCCGACTTGCTTATCCCGATAACCACGCGGACTGGAGCTACAACCGCAAGACCTTGCGGATGGAGGGGGGGCCGCACTGCTGGCAGTTGCACGACCTCGCCACGGGCGCGACGACCCAACTCCCCGCCGACCCGGGCTCCTGGTTCCCGGAGGCCCAGCAACAGCTGGGAGGCTGGGGGGGGCTTGGGAACGGCGTGGGAATCCGCTTCTCTGCCGATGGGCGGCGCATCTTCACGGGCCAGGAGCGGTACGTGATCGCCTGGGACGCGGCCACAGGCCATGTGGCCTGCCCGCTGGAATTGCCGAAGACGCTGGAACAGGCCGGGCCGTCTCTCGCCTTGTCGCCCGACGAGCGGACGCTGGCCGCGGTCCACAACGACCATTCCATCTCGCTGTGGGACGTGTCCGAGCCGACGCTCCAGAAGTTGCGCGACGACCTGACGGAGTGGGCGAAGCCGTTCATCCCCAAGGGCGAGCGGCCGCGGGCCGAGCCGCGGGCCGTCCTGCGCGGCCACGGCGACCGGATCACCGGCCTCGCCTTCCACCCCGACGGGAAGGTGCTCGCCACGGCCAGCCGCGACCGCACGGTGAAGATCTGGGACCTCGTGACCGGCGAGGTGCGGCTGACGCTGGAAGGGCACACCGCGGCCGTCGGTGCGCTGGCCTACACGCCGGACGGGAACACGCTGATCTCGGCCGATCACGGCGGGACGGTGAAGTTCTGGCGCGCGGCCCCGGCCGGCGAACCGGACTCGGCCGCGAAGTAGTCAATGTTGCCGCCGTTTGGCGGGCAACATTGACGGAGCGTGAAGATCTACCCGACAAGGACGGGCCGGGAGCTGCTCACTCCCGGGCGGGTCGCGGCCACTTGCAGTCGCGGTCGGCGGCAAGACCGTCACGGTCTGTGACATGGAGCCCGCGGCCGGTGTGACGTTCGTGCCCCCCGGCCGCGACTGGTAGTAATCCTTCCACAAGTAGGGAAGTCAGCCGCCTGATCCGGTGCAAAAAACTCGTCGGACCCGGCCCCCAGGTTTCGCTAATCTACCCCGCTTGTCTCGTGGATTCCCGGCATTGGACTTGCATTTCTCAACGGCGACGGACGCATGTCACCTCAAGCACAGGAAGTCCACATGGGCACCTCGAGAACCAAGACACATCGCCCCGCATCCCGCAAGAGCCGGAAGGCTATCCCCACTCGCTCGGTTCAAGGGCTACTCTTGGAGTTGGCGTACCGCATGCACGCCACTCGAACGGTCGCGATCCTGCCGCGGGCCACGGGCTCTGTCGCCTGATTGGGTTTGCGAATCCCGGAAACTGGGGGCGCTTGCGGACCGAGAAGGCCGGCCCGCGACGCGGCCGGCGGACGACCTCGTCCTTCCTGCCCACCAAGAGGACGAGCCGGTCCGCGCATTCCCTCAGCCGCTCTCGCGCGCCAGTTCCCACTGGAGGGTGGGCCCCGATCCCGACGTCAACCGACGAGCAGGCCGCCGCGGGCCATGCGTTCGAGCCGCTGGTCGATGCCCGCCCGCAGCGCCGCCGGGTCCGGGCGGCTCTCCGGCGCGAACGCGGACTCCATTTCCTCCGCGATCTGCTCCCGGGTCCGCGTCCCGTCGAGCAACTGCAGCATCCGCCGGCTCGGGGCGTCGTCGAACAGCATCGGCGTCAGCAGCATGGTCACGGCCAGCGGCCCAGTCCGCGCCTGAATGCGGGCCAGTGGACTGGCCACCGGCCGCTCCGACACCACCTCCACATAGCGCGGGACGTGGCCGTGCAACTCCACCAGCCCGTTCGTCCAGACCCGGACCATCAAGTCGGCCAGAGTGTCCGTGTCGGCCGGCGTCGGTTCGCGGCGGAGGTCACGGGCCGCGAGCCCGACCAGGTCCCGGAACCACACCCGCCCCGGCCACCTTCGGGTCAGGACGGTCAGCGCCGCCTTCGCGATGTCCGAGTCGGTCCGAATCGCCGCCCCGGCACCGGTCGAGAAAGTCACCCCGACCCCCGGAGACAGGTCAACCGGGTCCGAGTCCGCCTTCGGCCTCCCGCTCGCCGCCAGGACCGAGACCGCGGCCGGGTCCGGCTCCTTCCGCGGGGCCCGGCCGTCCGTCGAGACCAGCGTCTGGCGGAACCGCCGCAGCCGGAGGAAGTCGAGGTACTGCTCCTTGTCAAGGACGTCCTGCTCGGCCATCCCGTCGAGCACGTGCGCGACCGGCGGCGGCATCGCCCGGGTGGCCATCACCATCGGGTCGGCCTCGGCCACGAACCGCAGCCCGAACCGGCCGGCGTGCGCCGCGAACTGGTGAAAGTAGACCGGCTCGTTGGTCTCGCACAGGTCGTCGTGGTAGAGGAGCCCGGTGTTCCGTTCCTTGATGTCGTTAAGCTCCTTGGCGAACGCGGCGAGGCCGGGGTCCGGCTTGGCGGGCTGGCCAGCGGCCAGGAAGTTCACGAACTCGATCGCCTGCTCGGTCTTCTGCCGCGGGTCGTCGAACCCGGCCGTGTGGTGCCGCATCATCTCCCAGACCATCCGCCGCAGGAAGCACCCGGGGTAGACGTTGTAGCTCACGTAGCCGACACCGGTCGGCGGCAGGCACCGGGCAACTAACCCGAGCAGGGCGTCGCGGACCCGGGCCGGGACCCACGAGTAGAGCCCGTGGGACACGACGTAATCGAACCGCTGGTCCGGCGGCTCCCACCGGGTCAGGTCAGCGGCGTGTAACGTGACGTTGGGGAGGCCCAGTTCGGCAATCATCCGGTTGCCGCGGTCGATCGCGGCCGACGACAAGTCGATTCCGACGAAGGTGGCATCCGGGACGCCGTACGCGCAGGCGATCAGGTGGGTCCCGCCGCCGCAGCCGATTTCGAGGTAGCGACACCGCTCGACCGGCGCCGCGTCAAACCCGTAGAGCCGGGCGACCGCGAACAGGTGCCCGGGGTGCATCTGGGGCAGCGGGGCCGACGGGTACTCGACGACGTCGTAGGAGAACGGCTCGGGCATGACGGAGCTCCGGGGATCGGCGGTTGGTTAGCCGCCAGTCGCAGACGGGCGCGCTCGCTGCGACTGGCGGCCTAACCCCGAACCTCCTCGACGACTCCCGGTGGCCGCGGTCGAGTAGGCTTACGCAAATCATCGCGCCACCGCACGCCGGCCAACCGCTGCGCCGTCACGGGACGTTGCTGACGATGTCACCCAGAGCGGTCCCGCCGAGGGTCACGAGCGCGTATGGGTCGGGCGCCCCGTCCACCATGTCGGCCCCCTTCCCGCTGTTGAGCGTATCGGCGCCCGCCCCGCCGACGAGGACGTCGCCCGCCATGACCGTCCCGATCAACGTGTCCGCCCCGCCGCCCCCGAGGAGCGTCACCGGCCCGGCCCGGAAGCCCGCCGCGCTGACGCCGGCAGGTAAGCTCAATCAGCTTTCGGCACGAGTGTTCCGGCACAACTCATTGGGTGGCGGGCCACCAGCGTGGCGCCCGGCGACTAGAGGGGCGGCGACCGCCATTTGGTCGGGCTCGCGATTGTGCCCCCCGGTCCGGGGGACTCTTCTCAGGCCGCCAATTGCGACATTCTAGCCGCCCGACAAATGATGTCTAACTCCTTGTCGGGTACAAACTTCCCCCGACGCGCCTCAGGCCGCCACACATGCACATCACATGGCGGCCTGAGGAATTCCGCGCACTTTCCTGCGGTTCCGACATTGACGACCGGGCCCGCGGTTGCACACCGCGCCTCGGACCGCCCGGCACCGTCGAGTTCTTCGCCACCCGATTGGGCTGCGGCGGACCACCAGGACTTTTGTTGAGTGGAGATGAGGGGAATTGAACCCCCGACCTTTTGAATGCAATTCAGCGCGAGCCAACCGCAGATCGCCAGCATGTTGGGTGTGGGTCAGAAATGCACGCTATCCCCGGACAGGTTCGACGATCAAGAAGATCGAGATGTGAGACGCGAGGTCGGACCAGGGATCAAGTCGGCTGGTCCGATGCGCCACGAACGACTTGGACAAACAAGTGAGATAAGCGATGCCCGTAGTCGGCATCGTTGAACCTGGACACGGCGGTGTCCCGGGCAGCGATTCCCAGTCGGGCCCGCCATTGCGGATCCAGAGCAAGGCGCTTGACAACGGCCGCTAGTTCTGTCGGATCGGCAGGCGTGACACCGACGGCATTGACCCCATCCGCAAACAATTCGGAGGCGCCGCCGGCCGCCGACACGACTACCGCCCGCGCGCAGGCCATCGCCTCGGCCACGGTGAGGCCGAATGGCTCCGGCAATGTCGAGGCATGAACGACTACATCGAGCCCGCGATAGGCGCCGGCGGGGTCGGGTTGGAATGGGACGAAGCCGACCCGGTCGATGATACCGCGCTCGGAAGCGCCCGCGTGCAGCTCGGCCTGGGAGAACTGGGCGCCCGTGTGATAAATTGGCCCGCCCACGACGTACCACCGGACGCGCAAATCCGGGTCGGACTTGGACACCAGCCGTGCGGCCTCGAGGAACGTGAGCTGGCCCTTCCACCGGGCGTACGTGGCCACGAGACCGACGCGGACGGTCCCCGCCGGGGCTGGCGGCAATCCCGCCAGTCTGTCGAGGTCGCTCCCCATCCCCGGGCTAAATCGCGTCACGTCCACCGCATTGGCGACGACTTCGACCCGGACCCCGGGCAGCACGCGCGCCGCGTCGGCGGCGACCGCCCGCGAAACGGCGATTCCCATCCGGACTTGCCCGCAACCCCATCGGAGGAGCCCTGCCGCGACCGCGCGAAGACCATAGAAGTCGTGCAAGTGCCAGACGACTGGCACGTGGCGGGAGACCGCGACGCGCGTCAGCAAATGAGTCTTGATCCCGTTTGAGTGGACGAGGTGCGGATCGAACCTGCGAATCGCTGCCCGTAGTCGTGCTACGTACGCAGCCATTTTCGGTACGGTCCGCAGCGCGCGTCCGAACAATTCGGCGGTTCCGAAGGTTCGACCGGCCGACCCGCGCTGGCTATCGCCAAGGGTGCGCAAAGCGGCCGGCATAGGTACGATTTCGGCATCGACTCCGGTGGCCCGAACGGCATCGAGCAACGGTCCGTCGGTCGGCGCGACGACGCGAATTGCTAGCGAGGGATCGGCCCGGCGCAGCCCGGTGACCGCGGTCAGCAGCACGCGCTCCGCTCCGCCCAAGTTGCTGATCGCGCTCAAGAAGAGGAGTCGCACGGCACCCCTAACAGTTTCAGGTAGGTCGCACCGATGATTCGGGCGTGCGCCTGCCAGGAATATCCGGCGGCCTGTTTCAGCCGGACGGAACGCGGCGGCGCATTTCCCGAATCAGCTAGAATCCGGCCCACTGCCTTGACCCACGCCGCGATATCGGCCGTTCCGCAGTAGACGGCCGCAGAGCTGGCAACTTCGCGCAGGACCGGGAGGTCGCTGGTCACCACCACCGCGCCGCAGGCCAGGGCTTCGATAACTGGCAGTGCGAACCCTTCCGCTTCGCTCGGCACCAACACGACCGCCGCCTCCCGATACAGTCGCGCAAGCTGCGCGCGCGATAGTCCTCGGACCTGCGTAACGGCCCCCCCGATCCCGAGCCGCTCGATCCGGGCCGCGAGGTCCGCCGGCCAGGGCCCACCGACCTGCACGAGCCGTAATCGGGTGAATCTGGAACGCAGCGCCGCAAAGACGTCGAGCAATACGTCGAGGCGCTTTCGGGAAATGTTGCTACCGACGTGCAATAGATAGGGCTGACCTGCGAGCGCGGGCACGACCGGTTCGACCGGTATGCCCGGTGCAGGGGAAAACTCCGCGGCCACCCCGAGTGGGGCGTGCACGAGTCGATCCGGCGGAACGAGCCCCGTCCCGGCCAGCTGACGGCCAACCTCGCCGGAGTTGTGGAATACGACCGCCGCCGCTCTCAGACCGGCAAGCGTACGACCGGCAAGCCGGCGAAACCACGGCGGTCGCGGATCCTTCGCCGGGTCCAGCAGGGAGCGGAAGGCGTCGACGTCATGGCAATAGACGCCGGCTCGGCCGGGCGGTAGGGCTCGGACGACGTGGGCGTATGAATGATCGACGACGTGGTAAAGTTCGAACCCGGCCGCGCGGACTAGGGCTCTGGGAAGGGTGAGGTGACGGTTGAACAGCCGGTCGGCGTTGAAAGCCGATGGGCGCCGGCCGAGGATGGGAATACGCTGGATCCGGCGGCGGAATGGCGTGGCGAAATCGACGGGGACGAGGCCGGCGGCCACAGCCGGCAAGTGAGCCAGAAGCTGGTCCGCGCAAAGGTCCATGCTCGGCCAGCCCTCAGCCCGGAAGTCGCGGACAATGGCAAGCCGCGGCCGGGCTATCGACTGTGGCATCGCGCCGACCTCGGCCGCACGGCCCGGCTGAGTACCCGTTCGATCACTTCGGCGACGCGCGGTGCGAGGCGGTCGTAGTCAAAGTGCTCGCGGGCCATGTCCACGCACTCCGGGCGGTGAGAGAAATCAGTCCCTTGGCCCGTCAGGCTTTCAATCCGCGCCGCCAGCCGCGCCGGGTAGTCCGGGTCATGCTCACCGGCAAACTCCACAAGCATGTCGCCCGGCAGCACGCGGGCCGCCTCGCCGACTCGGCTGGCCAGCACGAACCGCCCGGCGGCCAGGTACAAGGGCAGCTTTCCGGTAGTCCGGACCTTCCCGATCACATCGTTCGTTTGCGTGGATAGGCAGACATCGAACTTGCGGAGCCACTCCGGCAGTTCGAAGTATGGCACGCGGCCGGCGAACTCGACACAGTCGTTGATGCCGTAATCGATGCAGCGACGACGGAGTACCTCAATTCCAGATCCGTCGCCGACCAGGATCCCGCGGAGCGGGAGCCGGCCGCGCAGCAGTCGAATCAATTCGACCAGTTCCCACCCATAGCACGTTTGGCGGGTGGGGACCCAGACCGAGCTGCCGACCACCCCAATCGTGGGCGGCGCACCGGCATCCCGGATCGGCGGCCGGACGGGAGCGAACTGGTCAACCGCGACGCCATCCGGCACGACCGTAGCCGGCACCCCGCGAGCGGACAGCAGCTCCCGATGATAGCTGCCCCGCACGACCACTGCCGCGGCGGTTCGAAGGGCGTAGCCCTCCAGGGCTCGCGTCGCCGCGACACCGGTTCGGCCGCGGCCCAGTACCCGCCCGAGCTCGACGACCGCATCCCCCGTGTCGAGGATGAACGGCGTCGCGGTCGCGCGTCGGTAGATCCCGGCCGCGGCCACTCCGCTCAGCGCACAGTCCACCACATAGCAAACATCCGGCCGAACCACAGAAATCCCCCGGACCATCCGCTCGATGGCGGCCAGTCTGCCACCAGTGCGGAAGAAGACCCGGCTGGAAAATTCGGTCAGCCGGTCGGCAAACGCTTGAGCGCGTTCGGCCATTGCCGAACCCGGGGCACCATTGACGAGAAACGCCAAGCGCGGTCGTCTCATCGCTTCCGCTCGTCGAGAATTTCGAAATACACGGCCAGCGTCTGCTCTGCCGTGCGGTCCCAGGTGAGGGGCTCGATCTTCCTGCGCGCAGCAATTCCAAGGCGCTCGCGCAGCGCCGGGTCGTCCCGAAGCCGTGCGAGATGGTTCGAAATCATCTCCGCGTCCCAGGGACGCTCGATCAGCAAGCCGTCGGTGCCGTCGCTGATCAGCTCGGCCGCCCCGACCACCCGACTGGTGACGACGGGCAACCCGGAGGCCATCGCCTCGGTGACCACGAGACCAAACGTGTCGTAGTAGGACGGGAACAGGAACAGGTCGGCCGCGGCGTAGTACCAGGAAATGTTTGCGGTAGGCGGGACAAAGAGGACGCGGTCCGCGACGCCGGCAACCGCCGCCTCAGCCGAATAGGGAGCCGGGTCGGTCCGGGACACCGCCACCAGTTTGACGCCCGGCGTCAACGCGAGCGCCTGCAGAGCGGGCGGCATCGCCTTCTGCAGGTCGCCGACATAGAGGGCGACGACGTCCTCAGGGTGGAGACCCAGTTGGGACCGGGCCCGGTCCCGCCAAATGTCCCGGTTGCGCGGGTGAAAGGCATCGGAGTCAGTGCCGTGCGGCACTACGCGAACGCCGTCCCGGAGCCCGCAGTGAGCGGCCAGGTCGTCGCGGACGCGGGACGACGGCGCAATGACGCGGGCCGCCGCGCCGGGACGGAAGGCGAGGCGCTCGAGCGGGGTGATCAGGGCCCGGAATACGCGTTTGCGCCATCGGGGCCGGCCGGCACACCGGTCGGCGGCGGCGAACCACGCCGGCTGACAAGCGTGCGCCGTGACCACGTCCTGGCGGAGGCCGCACAGTCCCTGAGCGTGAACAATGTCAAAATGCCCGCGCACTTTTGCAGTCGCCGGAAGGACGAACGACACGATGGTGGACAGGGCATTGATCCGCCAGGCCGGGACGCGATGGAATGTGATTCCCGCCGTGTCCGAATCGTCGACCGTGTTCGAAAAGACATGGACGTCGTGATCGCGGCGGAAGCGGGTGGCCAGTTCGGCGGTATAGCGGGCGTGCCCGCCGTGTCGGTGGTAGTCGTGGACGACGAGGGCGATCCGCAATCGATTGATCGATGATCGGGCTGTCATGTCACCGCCAGGGCCGTGCCAGCGGTCGTTCCCCGGTCTCCCTGGCTCGCGTGCCGACCGGCCGCTCTGGCCCGCCGTCCCGCCCGCCAACCAGCCAGCCGGGCCTCCCATGTCCGCCAGAGGATTCTCGCTTCGCGGAGCGGATGCCCGTACCGCCGGGCTGCCACAAGGAACCCCATCAGGCCCGGACCACCGACCGAACCGATCCCGAGCATGTGACCCAGGATGGCCAACCGCCGCCACCCCGTCAAATGCTTGCTGAGCACGAACGCATGGTTGTACGCCGGGTGGTAAACCTTCACGGACAGGTCCCCGTCCCGCCCGGCCCGGAACGTCGTCTCGGTTGGGTAGTGCTCGATCACGGTCCCGAAATCGAACAGGACACGGTATCCTCGAGCCTGCACCTGGAGGCAGGCGTCCATCTCGAAGAACTGCCAGTAGCGGCGGAGCCGG
>DATFWZ010000144.1:0-17504 GCA_035258765.1 Gemmataceae bacterium | reverse complement strand
CTCGCGGCGGGGACGTCGGCCCGACTTGTTGTCCGAACCCGCGCCACCCCCACCCCCGCCCATTTTCGGCGGTGGGGTCCCGCCGCCTCCCATGCCCATCGGGGATTTCGGCTGCCCCCCGCCGCCCTTCGGCGGCGGCTTCATGTCGCTCATCGGCGGGGGCATGTCACTGCTCATGGGCGGCGGCGGTGGCTGCTGCGCCTTCTTGATCAAGGCGTCAATGTCCTTGAGTACATCGTTCTGGATCTTCCGCGTTTCGGTGCCCGGGTCTTTGTCCTTGAGCCGGTCCCCAGCTTTTTGGGCGTTCTCGGCGATGCGCTCGGCCGTCTTGTGAACGTCAATTTCCTCCTCGTCCGCGGGCGGCATCTCCGCCTTCGGCAGCTCGTGTTTCGGCTCGGCCTTCTTCTCGTCCGCCTTCGGTCTCACGGTATCCTGAGCGGCCGCGAGGCTCACGAGCAGAATGCAAAGGACGATCGCGCAGACCCGGCTCATTTCCAACTCCCGGCGGGGAGGACCGAATTGAACATTTTACTCCGACTGTGGGGGCGTCACATCCCCGGCACATCCTTCTGAGTCAACTGCTTGATGAGCTCGGCCACGTCGAGCTGCATTCGCTCGAGCGCCTCGAGTTCGGCCGTCTCGTCGTCGTTCAGTTTGCTCCGGTCTGGGTGGGCCTTGTCGAAGGCCTCCGTTCGCTCGGCAATGTCTGCCTGGAGCGCCCGCAGCGCCTTCAACTGGGCGAGTGGCGGAAGTTGCTCGCCCGGCTTCATGCCCGGCATCGGAGGCGTGTCCGGCGGCATTCCCCCGGACTTAGGGGCCGGCGCCGCGGCCTGTTGCTTGTCCGGCTTCAGGGCTTCGAGGAGCTGGTCCAGCCGCTTCACCGCCAGCTTCTGCTGTGACTGGATGCCGGCGTCCGCGATGTCTTCTAACTCCAGGTCAAACGGGCCGAGTTCCGCCGATTCGAGCCGGTTGTCCATTCGCTTCACGGCCAGTGTCATCGCGTCGGCCGCCTGGCGGAGCATCCGGGCGAAGACCGCGGCGTTCTCGAACTTCTTCTCGATCAACGTGCGCAACTCGCCGGACAAGCCCTGCTGCTGCTCCCGCAGGTCGTTGAGACTCGTCCTCACCGGCCGCTCCCATTTCTTGTCCTTCTTGACGAGGCCGTGGATGCGAACGGATTCGTCCACCAACCGCTGTTCCCGGTCCCGCAGCGACTTGATCTCGTCGGCAAATTTGACCGCTTGCTCGCGCAGGAGCTGCTCGTCGTTCTTGTCGCGGAGCTGATCCAGCTCGCGCTGGGCGTCGTCGAGCCGGTCGAGGGCGTCGTCGATCTTCTCGCCGGGCGGTTCGCCATTCTCGAGCCGGTCGCGGGCCTGGGCCATCTCGCGGGCGGCCCTTCGCAACTCCTGAGCCGCGTTTTCGCCCTGGTTGCGCGACAGTCGCTGGGCGAGATCACGGGCTTCGGCCTGGAGCTTCTCCTCTTCGCGGGCAAGCTTTTCGAGTTCCTGCCGCCGCCGCTCGGGGTCCTTGAGGCCTTGCGCCTGCTCGATCTTCTTTTGGAGCCGTTCCTGGCGGTCGACGAGGTCTTCCAGGTCGCGGTCGGCGTCCTTGAGTCGCTTGGCCATCCGATCCGCGTCTTCGGCCTGCTGTTCCTCCAGGGCGTTGAGCAATTTCTCCAGGTTGTTAGCCGCGGCTTGCTGTTCATTGGTCGCGCGACCCGTCTGATTCTGGCGAGTGAGTTGACCCGCCATACGGAGCTGCTCCTTGAGCTGTTCGCCGTTCCCACTCGTGGCGGCCTTGCGCAGCGCGTCGGCCTCGCGCTGCAAGTCTTCGGAGGTGTCACGCAATTGTCGCGCCTGGGCGTTCAGCTCGTCCGCCTGCCGGTTCAGGTCCTTCCGTTCCGGGGACGCTGGTGGGGCGCGGTCGGCCTCTCCCCGCTTGGCCGTCGCCTGCGCGTCCTTGCGGTCGGCAAGGTCAAGCTTTTCGCGGACGGTGCTATCCTTCTCGACGGCCATGCGGTTCATCTTTTCAATCAATTGGCGGCCGCGTTCGGACAACCGGTCATCGTTCACAGCCGCCTTGTCGAGCTCGGCTTTCTGGTCCGGGGTCAATTTCTCCGGGGGAGTGGACTCCGGTACCTTTGCGGTGAGCTGCCGACCCTTCTCGATCTGCCGCTTCAACTCGTTGAGGATCGAACGTGCCTCGCCGCGGACCTCACCAGCCCCGCTCCAGGGTTCGAGTCGCTCGAGGAGAGACAGAAGCGTCTCCTCGACCTCCTTCTGCCGCTTCGCGGCCCGGCCGAGGGGGACCGCCGGCGATTCCTTCGGATCCGGTGGGCGGCGGGCGGCGGCCAGGTCGGCCTCGAGCGGTTCCAACTCCTCGTTCGCGAGACGGCCGAGCTCGCTGGCGGCCTCGTCCAGTCGGTCGGTCGCCGCCGACCGCGGCAGGTGATTGTCCTGCTCCGATTGTTTCAACTTGGTGAGCTGCGCCCGCAGCCCATCATCGGGGTTGGTAATCCGGGCCCGGATTTGCTGCTGGAGCTGCTCGGCCCGGGTCAACTTGTCCAAGTCCTCCGGCCGCGCTTTACCGGTGTTGCGCACCTGCTGAATCACATCTTGAACCCGCACGCGGGCCTCGCGCTGCTGGGCATGGAGCCGCAATAGCTCGGCGCGCAAGTCTCCCTGTGCCCGCTGCTCGGTAGCCTCCAGATCCGGTTTGGTGCCGATGACGATCTCCACCTCGTGGCTCCGTCCCGGCGCTTTGAATCCGGTGACCTCATCGAAATCGTCGGCGGCCGCCCAGATCGTGACGACGTCCCCCTCCTTGAGTTGTGTACCGTCGGAGTGCCGGAAGCGAGTCAACGAAAGGCGCTCCTCGAATCCGAGTTGTTGCGGGCGCAGCCGCAACGTGTCGAACCGCGGGTACGGGACGCCGGCACGCATCAACGCCGCGGCAGCGGGGAGTGTCCTGCCGGCCAGGTCGGCGTCAAACCAGGGGATCGACCCTGTTGCACCGCCGCGATTGGTCCGGTACTCCAGCCAGGCGCGGCGGATCGCGAATTGCTTGTCGAGCACCCGGGCCTGGAATGTCAATTCGGCGTCCGGCAGGACCAGAAGCGATTCGCGGCCGGCCGAGGGTCGCTCCAGGGTCACCAGCGGGGCGGGGTCCGGCTGCACCCGAACGTCAAACGCCCGCGTCGTGCCCAACCCGGTGTCATCCTCGAATCGCAGCGCGTACGGCCCGGGCACTCGCGGGACGAAGCTGACCTCCATCAATGTCCCATTGCGACCCAGGGTCAGCGGGACGTCCGCCCACACCTCCCGACCGAGCACTTCGAATCCGGGGACGGCCATTTCGCGGTCGGCCCCGAGCGGTGACATTGCGGGTAGGAGCCGGAGAACCGGTTGGTCGGGCCGGTAGCCAATCCAGGCCCGCGCGACCGGTCGGTCGGTGGCGGCCCGGAGCGTGACGCGAGTGCCCGCGACACATTCGATCACGCTGCTGCCGTCCGGCAGATCGATCGCGGGCAGGTCGGTATAGGCCGGGAATTCGAGCCGGAGCTGGGGCGACGGCCGGCCGTCGAGCGGCACGAGTACCGGCGGCGGGAGGACCTGAACGGTCTGCCACCCGGTGTCGGCGTCATTCGCCCGGACCTTGAACTGGAAGTCGCGCGGGATGCGCGTGGGTTCGATTCGAACTGTGAGCTCGGTCGCGTCGGCCGGCCCGTCGGCCGACGGGACGGCGTACGCCTGGTCCACGGCCAGTGACCCGTCGAGTTTTATCGACAGGCTCACGCGTTCCGGGATCGCGCCGCTCAGCGCGAGCTTGATGTCGAGGGGCTCGCCGCGAGCCATGCGGTGGGGCAGCGGCCTGGGCGCGAGGATCTCGATCCGCGTTTGCGTGGGCGCCGCGGTGCCGCCGAACGGCAACGCCAGCCGCTTGATCGCGGCCACCGACAGTTCCGGCGCGGAAGAGACGAACCACGCGGCCCCGGCGATGGCCAGCAAGGCCGCAAGGACCGAGCGCCGGACCCACCGCCCGTCCACCGCCCGATCAAATTCGTACCTCTCCGCCTTGCGCGAGGCCCGGCTAATGGCGGCTTTGCGAAGCCCGGGCGAGCTGGTGCGGTCGTCCGCGCCCTGACGCAGGAACTGCACCGCGCTCACCAGCGAGTCGTTGAATTCGGGGTAAGCGCGCTCGACCCGCAGCGCCACACGGACAGGGTCGCCGGTGCCGTCGAGCGGCCGCAGGATCCATCGGCGCACGAGCAACGGGACTCCGACACAATAGCCGGCGAGCCCGAGTGCCCGGACCAATGGGGGCAGTTGGTACCGCTGGTCCAGGAATCCCATTGCCGCCACGAACAAGACGGTCAGGACGACGAGCCACGACCCGGCCCGGAGCAGGACGACGCGGCGCTGCCGCGCGGCCACTCCGTCCAGGTGGCGCGTCAGTACGTCTTCGCGAGAGAGCGGCGGCGGGAGGAGTGTGAAGGGCATGGCCTTGTCTACATGGACGGATTCAATCACCGACTATAACAGGCGCCATTTCTTGCGCATAACCCATTCCGCGGTGAGCAGGGACATCACCAGCGCGAAGAGCCCCCAATGATTCCAGAGTGACAGCGGCTCGCAGGGCTGATCGAGCGCGACACGCGGGCCGGGCGGCAGCTCCTCGGGCAACTTGCCGGCCCGATCCAGCGAGAAATACAGACCACGCGACTCGCGAGCGGCCCGCTGCAGGTCCTGTTCGTTCAGCTGAATGCGGTCCAGCTCGCCCGGCGGCGGGAGAACGCGCGCCTCGGCCTTTGGCCGCGAGCCGGGCGTCGCCGGATTGGACACCGTGAACGAGTAGTCCCCCTCCGGGGTCCGCGTGACCAGCGCCTCGAACGTGGCCCGCGCCCCTTCCCGCGGTGCGAGGTCGATCGTTTGCGTCTCCGCCTCCGTCGGCGGCCCGCCCGCTTGTTTCGGCGGCGTCCGGTCCACCGTCACGCGCACCGGGCCTTCCGGGGGTGGCGCGTCGTCCGGAAAGCGCACCGTCAACCGGATGGCGTCGTCGCGGCGATACGTCTTGCGGCCGGTGCGAATCTCGGTTCGCCCGACCCGCCCGCGGGCCAGCGACTGGACGGCCTGCAGCCAGAATTGATTAAAACGAACCTCGTCCTGCCGCATCCGCCACCGCCAGGTGTCGTCGAAGCCGACGAACATGACGCGGCCTGTCCCGACGAACTGCTGCAACACGAGCGGATGGTTCTCGTCCCTCGGGGCCGTTCCCGGTTGCGGCTCGGCCGGCCGGTTGGGGTGGACGGCCAAGACCTCGGCCGAGAGCTTGCGCCGGTAACCTCGGGCATACCAGTACAGTGGTTGCAATCGGTCCCAGATCTGGGCGTTCTCCGCCTCCTCGGTGCTGAAACGAAAGATGGGGTGACCCTGTCCCGTCGGTGTCAATCGCGGGCGGAACTCCTCCTTGATCGCCTCGCGGGGCGGGTCGGGCGGCGGGCCGTCACAGACGACCGGCATGACGTCGGCTAGCGGCGTGTCGCGGTAGGCATGTGGCGACGCGTACTCCCCGGCCAGCATCAACAGGCCGCCGCCCTGGTCCTTCACGTATTTCGCCAGCGATTCGAGCGTCGCCTCCGGCCGCGGCAAGTGCTTCGGTTCCACGTCGCCGAGAATGACCACGTCGTACTTCCGCAGCTCCTCCGGAGTTGGGAACCGGCTGATCGCCGAGCGGTCCTGCTTCGCGTAGTCCGGGTGAGCGCTGACGAGATAGACGTTGAGGTCGATTGACTTGCCGCCCGCCGCGTCGTCGGACTCGCGCTCCAGAAGCGACTTCACGTACCGGTAGTCGTACCGGGGATAACCCTCGACGATCAGGACCTTCAACCGGCGCGCCTCGGCCACGAAGACCCGCTGCTCGAGCCGGTTGTTGCCTTGCTCGGCCTCGTCCGGCTGCACCGGGATTTCGACGACAAACGTCTTCTCCCCGGCCTCCTTGGGCTGGTGGACGAACCGCACCTTCACGGGCTTGCCGGCCGGGTCAAGACTGACCGTCTTACGGTCGAGTTCGACGCGCTTGCCGTCCTTGACCTCGGACAGGATCACCGGGACGGCGCCGGGCATGCCAGCACCTTGCGACGCGACCCGGGCCTCGATTACCAGCCGGTCGTTGACGTGGATCATGTCCTCGGCGCGGAGGTCCGAGAGGATGAGGTCCGGCGGCTCGGCCGCGTCGCCGACGCCGACGAAGTACAGAGGCACCCCGGCCCGGGAAGCGGCCCGGGCAACAGTTGGCAGGTCCTCGCCGCGAGTGGTCACCCCGTCGGTAAACATGACCAGCGCATTGAGCGACCCCCCGCGAAACGTTTTAAGAATGCTGCCGACCCCCGTGCCGAGCTGGCTGGATTCGCCGGCCGGAATGACGTCCACGATCTCGTCGAGGAGCTTCTGGCACTGCTCAGAGTCGTTGAGCTCGGCCATCCGCGTGGCCTGTCCGGACACGCGGTACACGTGAACTCGCATCTGCCGCTGATTCAGAAGCGCTTGCAGCCAATCGCCATTGCCGGTCGCGAGCATTGCCTTGACGAGGTTGAGCCGGTGCGGCGTCTGCAGGTCCTGGACGCGGGCCTCGATCTGGGCCAGCTCCTCGCGCTGGCGGACCGCGTCGGCGGAATTCGGGTCGCGGGCGATCGTGCGGTTGATCTCGTCGGCCCGCTCGCGCAGCTTCTTGATCCGCGGGGCGGCGATCTTCGCCCACTCGCGCTTGAGCTCCTCGGCGCGGGCCCGGACGGCCGGGTCGCGGAACGTGTCCACGACCGCCATGCTCCGCGACTCGTCCAGGACGACGACCACGTCCGGCCAACCCTCACGCTCGAACGCCAGCCTCAGTTGGGGCAAGAGGACGGCGACTGTCAGCACGAGCAGACCGAGGCGGAGGCCGCCCAGGCGCAAAATCGGGTTGCGCCAGGCGCCTTGACGGGCGACACTCGGACCCGGCCGCTCCCGGCAGTAGAGCTGCCAGACGAACAGTCCGGCCAGGAGCAAGAGGCCCGCGGCGAGCCAGCGATCCGACGAGGCGTCGCCGGTGAGAAAGGCCATCGATTCCAGCCTCCACCGCGTGCCCTCCCCGGGCACCGCCTCGGGTACTCCGAGGGAGCGTTCGATCGGCGACCGCACGGATGTCGGGAGGAAGCCGAGGAACTCCCCGGTCGTCATCGCGTGGACCACGACCCCGCAGGCGACCAGGCAGACGGCGAGCGGGACCAGCCACAACGGCGTCAGCCACCAGGCCGGTCGCACGCGCATTGGATCGGCAGCCCCGCCGGCCCGGGCCGACCCGTACCGCCAGGCGAGGAACGTCTCCAGCAGCATCAGCCCCAGCGCGACGAACAACAGCACACGGGCCACGGCCGGGCCGCGAGCTTCGACGGCCGCCGGCTCACCGTCCGCGGCCGCCGATGTAGCTGGCCTGTGCTGAACTTCCGACAAGTCGCTGACGACCTGAATGTCCGCGTCCGGTGCGGCGGCCTTGAAGTCGGCCGCGGTCAGCCGGCGGAGGTCGCTCTCGGCGCCGCCGGTCGGAGACACGACCGGTACGTTGACCGCGAAGAGCGCCTCATGCCTGCCGCCCACGTTGAGTCGGTAAACGCCCGAGCGGTCCGCGGCCGGCATACGCACCAGGCCCGCCTCGTCTTGAGCCACGACCGGGATCGTTTCGCCGGACGAGCCGTCGTCGTAGGTGACCGTTGCCGACAGTCCGACGAAAGCACCCGGTACATACTCCTCGAGCGGTTCCCCGGCCTGGATCGTCTGCCGCGTCGCCGGTGCGACGGCGAACCGCAACAGCTCCTGGATGAACGGCGGGTACGAGAGCGTCCGCGGCCAGTCGTTCCAGTCGGCGTTCAGACTGCTGGTGAAGACGATCACCCGGCCGCGATACTTCGGCCATTCGACAACCGCCGGGTCGAGCCGGTCCTGCTTGTCGCCGCGCTCGGACGGGAGGAAGGAGAACAACCGACGGCCCGTCCCATTGGCCGGGATGTCGAGACGGACGTAGCGCGCGAATTGTGGTGTGCCGAGGCTCGCCCGCTCCTTGTCCGACCGGAACGCGGCCAGGGGGGGCTGCTTGAACGTGTCGTCGTCCGCGAACAGGGTGAAATACTGGCCGTCGGTGGCGCGACGCACACCCAGAAGCGGCCCGGGGAGAAGGCCCTTGCCGTCGTTGAACAGCACGCGGTTGTAGGTGTCGAGGTTCTTGGCCGCGCTCGGCCCGAGGCTGATCACCACGCTCCCGCCGCGCTTCAAGTGGGCTTCCAATCGGGCCACCTCATTGCCGCCGATCACGGGCAGGTCGCACAAGAAGACAACCTCGACCGGGGCCTCTGGGCGGAACAAGTCGCCCAGCCCCGCGTCCTGGAATTCGCGCGGACTCAATACCCGCACCGCAGCCGGGCTCTCGGGCGACCGCTCCTCCTCCGGGAACGGGTTCAACGCCCGGGTCAGAAACCCGCTCGCCCGGTCGAGCGGGTCCGGGGACGACCGCCCGTTGACCACCATCACCGGGATCGTGTCGCGAACGGTCAAGGCCAGCGACCGCGAATCATCGAGTCGTAAGGCGTCGTCGCCGACGCGGACCTGGAGGACGTATTGCCCGGGCTCGCGAAAGCGGTTTTGCCGCTCCAGCGGGAACGGCACCGTGACCGAAGCACTCGGCGGGACGTCCACCAGCTTCTGGCCGAGCTCCGTGAGCGGCCCCTTGCCTCGCGCGCTGCCGACAAATAGCGTCACGGGCAGCTCTTTGCGCGTTTGCCGGCCGTAGTTGTGAACGGTCGCGGTCAAGCTCAGGTCGGTGTGGACGAGCGGCAGCGGATCGCCGAGGGAGACGGACGTGACGGCCACGTTGTCCACGTCGGCACTAGCCACGTCGATGGCGATAACCCGCGCCCCCGCCGCGATCCGCGCCCACGACTCCGCCACGGCCGACGACGCGCCGCCCGGCGACGCGTCGGCCGACTTCGCGACGTTCCCCGCGGGGAGCGGCCAGGCGCTGCGACGCAGGTCGCTGACCAGGTACACCTCCCGGCGGGCATACTTCCCGAGAGGCTTGCTCACCATCTCGGCGACCGCGTGGAGTCCACCCGCGACGTCCGCCGACCCGTGTGGCAGCTTCAACTCCTCCACCTCGCGAGCCACCTTACCCGGATCGTCGGCCGGCCCGGGAACGACGACTTGAGCGGGCGAGCTCAGGAGTACGACGCTGAACCCGTCCCCCGGTGCGGCCTTGTCAAGGATGGCCTTCGCCTGGGCCTTGGCCGCGTCGAACCGGGCGATGTCGTCGCCGCGCCGGGCCGCCATCGTGAACGAGGAGTCGAGGACGATGATCTTGTGAGTCCGCCCCTGCGACGGGGCGGTCAGCGCATCGCCCGGGAAGAGCCGCTGCCAGACCGGCTCGAACCACGGCATCACCGCGGCCATCGCCAGGACGATCAGCAACACGAGCAACGTCCGCGTCGCCAGGAGCAGCCACTGCTCGAGCTTCAGCCGGCGGACGTTCTTCTTCTGCGCCGCGAGGAGGAAGCGCATCGCCGCCCAGTGGACGACGACGTAGCGCTTGCGATTGAGCAGGTGGATGATGATCGGCACCGCGGCCGCCCCGCCCGCGACCGCGAGGGCCGCCAGCGGGGACGAAAAAAGAACGCCGAGGACCGGGACGATCTGCATGAGGCCGCCGTGGCCGCGGGGGAGTGGTTCTGATCAATTTATGTTAGGGCCTCGGGGTTGGGGGGAGTTGAACGGCGACGCGAGTTACCGTCGAGGGACAGGCACTACGAGTCACAGACCGATGACGTCCACACTTCCTGCCGCCTGAAGCGAACTCGATGGGGTCGCCCAGAGGGGCGCCCCAATGGCGGCGGCCGACTCGAAGTGCGGCTACTGCCTATTGGTCGGCCGCGAAAGTTCGCCCCCCACATGCGCCTTCAATTCTCAGGCCGCCAATTGCGACATTCTGGCGCCCGGACAAATGGGCGCAAGTCCTTGCACCTACAGGTGACTCGTCAGACCGCCTCAGGCCGCCACACATGCGTACCGAGTGGCGGCCTGAGGGATTCTGGACACTTTCCGGGGGTTCAAAACTTGACAGAGGCCGAAAAGGATCGGATACTCTGCCCCTCGCACCGCCCGCACGATCAGGTTTCCCGGCACCCAATTGAGCAGCGGAACAGTTGTACGCCCCGCCTCGAATACCGATGCCGTATGATCGGACGGACATTTGAATGACAGTCAGATGACTACCACGACCGTCGCCGTGGCTCGACGTCGGAGCGAACACGGGGACATCCGAGCAATTGATCTGTATCCCAATAGGCATAAACAACTTATGCGAATGTATACCACGTAATGATGTGGCGCAGGTGGGAGGTTATGCCACCAAGTGAGGGAAACTCAGGGATTTGGCGAAAGGATGCTTGACAATTCAACTTATGTAGCGTAATTTACCACCCGCCCAAAACCGGCCTCTTCTCTGTTCCGGCCCCGTCGTACCGAGGCGCAAGCCGAAGTCGGCGGGGTTTTTTGCGCACTGAGCTTGTCTCTGTCAACAGTAGCCGTCACGCTCCACGTGAGCCCCGGGCCGGTCATTCTGTGGGTACAAGATTCCGATCTTGTGCGCGAAACTCGACAAGATCGGAATCTTGTCCCCACGTGGGCACAAGATTCCGATCTTGTGCGCGAAACTCGACAAGATCGGAATCTTGTCGCCACAACTGCATTTCTCGTGCGGCCCGGGCCCTGGCTTTAGTCAACACGATTTTCGGTTTAGCGGTGAACCGATGGTGAACCGGTTCACCGCTAAACGACGGCGATCACAAGTCGTTGCTGGTTCAAAGCCGTCACGCACCGCAGGACTGCCTGGGGCTCGTCACGCGGTGCGTGACGGCTACGATCAGGTCATTTCATCCGCATCCCATACGGCAGCATCAGCCAAACCTTGTCCCCACGCATTCGCAGAAGGCTCTCAGCTGTTCGCAAGTGCGTTTGCGCTTCTGGCAGGCTCTTGAGAAGCCCGAATGCGTCCGTGCCGATCGCTTTCAGGCCGAACTTGCCATCCAGCAACGCGTCGAGCGGGTTGCCCGGCTCCGGGAGTATCAGGTACTCGACTTCCTCGCCCGGCGACAACTTCGCCATCGACTTCGCCTCCGCGATCGCGTCTTCCAGCGTGCCGAGCGCGTCCACCAGCCCGGCCTCCTTGGCCTGACGGCCCGTCCAGATCCGGCCGCCCGCGAGGGTCAGGAGCTTGGGCTTGTCCATCTTCACCCCGTTCGCGTTTCGCCCGGCGAGGGCCTTGTCGAGGAACTGGTCGTAAACGTCCTGCATCGTCGCGATCACCGCCTTTTTCTCCGTCTCGGAGAACGGCCGGTACATCGAGTCGAGGCCCGCGTTCTTACCGCGGACCAGGTTCTCCGTCTTCACCCCCGCCCAGTCGAGGACGCCGCCAATAACGATCTTCCCGCCCAGGACGCCGATCGACCCTGTAAGCGTGCCCGGCTCCGCGAACACCTTCTTCGCCGACATCGTGATGTAGTACCCACCACTGGCCGCCACGTCGCCCATGCTCGCGACCACCGGCTTCTGGCACCGCTTCAATTCGTGCCAGATCAGGTCGCTGGCCAGGGCCGACCCGCCGGGGCTGTCCACCCGCAGGACAATGGCCTTCACCGTCGCGTCGGTCTCGGCCTCGCGGATCGCCTCCACCAACGTCGTCGAGCCGACGCTTGAGCCGAACAACCCGGGGCCCCCCTTGCCCGTCTCGATCCCGCCGACCGCGTAGATGATCGCCACCTTCGTCTTCTTCGACGACTTCTTCTTCGGCGGGCTCATCATCTTCATGAGCAAGTCGAGCGCGTCCAGCTTGGGCGTCTTCGGCTTCAGGTAGTCCTTCTCGAGCTTCAGGTCGGCCTTCAGGTCCTGTTTGACCTGCCCATCGATGGCGTCGAAGTAGGCGACGTGGTCGATGAGGCCCAGTTCCTTTGCTCGCTTCGCCGTGTACGGGGCCTCGTCGATGATGGCCTTGACCCGCGGCGTGTCCCACTTCTGGTCGGGCCGTGAGTCGATGATCGTCTGCACGATCCCGCGATCGTAGAGGTCGTCGAGCACCAGGTTGTACTGCTTGCGGTTCTCCGGGCTCATCTCGGTACGAGTGAACGGCTCGGCCGCCCCCTTCGCCTCGCCCATCGTCAGGAAGTCGGCCTGGACGTGCACCTTCTCGAACAGGTTCTTGTAAAAGGACATTTCCAGGTGCAGGCCGGTGAGGCCGAACGAGCCCCCCTCGGGGACGACGACCCGATCGCACGCGCAAGCAATGAGGTAGTCGAGCCCGCCGACCTCCTCGACGTACGCGTACGCCTTCTTGCCCGACTTTCGGAAGTCGGCGATCGCCGCTCGGACTTCGTTGACCTTTCCGAAGCCGAACAGACCCAGCTTCAGGTCGTGCAGCTCGATCAGGAGCGCTTTCACCTTGGCGTCGGTCTTGGCCTTGGCGATGCGGTCGAGTTTCTGTTTCAGGTTCTGGCCGGGGTCGCTGCCGAAGATCGACTCCCCGGCCGGGGCCTCGTCGAGGTCGCCGCTGAGGGCGACGTGCGCGATGAGGGCTTTCTCGTCCTTCTTTTCGTCGGCGGCGCGAGCCGGAACGGCAGCGGCCGCGAGGACGGCCGTGACCCACCACACCTGGCGCAAGGTCATGAGCAATTCTCCTGTTGACTGAGGCGAGTCAGTTTGGCTGGTTTCCCCTGGTTTATCAACCCCACCCGACCTGGGCGCCGGGCAACGGCGAGCGGACGCCCCGTGAGGGGCCCGATGTTGACAAGATCGGGCGGCTGACGCCGCTCCGCTCGCCAAGTCATCATGGGGGCCCTTACAGCCGAGCTTCACCTCCACCCACCCGAGTCACGGCCAGCGGAAGCAGCAACTGACCGCGTGGGCGGCTGGGGCGGATGTGCGCGACTTGTACGCGGCCAGCTCGAAGCCGCGCCCCGATGTGAAGACCACCAGGCTTCCGCGATACGACCCGAACCGGATCGCGGGCACGTGGCTACGGCCGCCGATGCGGACGGTGGAAGCTCCGAAGCCAAAGCCGCCGAAGCCAAAGGCCGAGGGCGGGAGCGTCAAGTTCGATTAGGACTGAGTCCCGTTCACGGGGCTTCCCGCGCAGCGGTGTAGGCCCGTCGTTTACGGCGGGTAATTTGGGGCGCTCGATTCCATTGTCTTGAGCCCCGTTCACGGGGCTTCTCGCGGTTCGGCTTCAGCCGCCGCGCTCCCTGTGGCTCAAGCCGGAACGGCGAGAAGCCCCGTGAACGGGGCTCCGCGCATTTGGGGAATTGTCGCCCGGCCACCCGGCCTGAAGGCCGGGCCTACACCGCTCCGCGGGAAGCCCCGTGAACGGGGCTCAAAGCCGGCCCAAGTTATGCCCAATTCGTTTGCAGAACATCATGCTGGCGCGGCATCATCCCGGCGCTCGGGGAGAAGTCCGGGGAACGGGACTCAATTGCGGGCCGGCGACCCGGAATCCCTCGCTTGCGCTTCATTGATATCTGGTCGAATTCCTCGCGGGCTGCGAGGGCTTTCTCCGCCCTCTCCGCTTCGGAGAGGGGGGCCGGCGGGAGCGGTCGGCGGGCTCGCGGCGCCAGACCTCTCCCCCCTAATCCCCCTCTCCGAAGCGGAGAGGGGGGAACCGGACAATGGGTTGCGGGCACAGCCCGCTCTGGGGGCTCGCCCAGGCGCGCACCGAGGGGCCGTCGAGTGCGGCTGGCGTGCACTCATCGACGCCACCCGCACCCGACGGCCCCCGATCCGCCGCACCAACGTCAATTGTCGGTGATGACCTCACCGCCCTGGGAGGTGCTCATTGCCCTCCATGCCTGAATGTTGATCGAGTTCCGCACGAACCGGACCGAACCGTCGCACATGGCCGCGTTCACACCGCCGGTGTGGTAGCTCCGGGCGCCTCCCAGGCGCGCCAGTACGTTCGTCGAGGTCGTCGTGCACCGGGGCAAGTTCGGGAAGTCTTGTGCCGGGCAGATACCACCAGTGTGGACGTCCCGGAACGGGCTGTTCGGGGCAAATTCGGTCGTGATGCCGGCCGCACCGCCCCACCAGGTGAACCCGCGGAGGTCATTCGACCTCCCCTGGATCACTTCGGTCACGCACATCGTGTTACTGGTGCCATCGGTGATGTCGCCGATCGCCCGCGGCCGGCCCATGGTCCCGTTGTCCGGGTTGGACTGGGTGATGTTGTACGGGAAGGTTGAGTCGTTCACGAGGTTGGAACGCTCGTACCACCCGAACGGGGCCCCGCCGAACAGCCGACAGCCCGAGCTGCCGTCAATCGTCGGGTTGGTGCACCCCATCGGCACGTTCACTTGGTAGAGGTTGGTGTTCCCGGCGTTCAGCGCGTAGTTGTGCTTGGTCATGGTGCTCCACAACTGCGGCGAGTCGCTCGGGCAGGTGAAGGTCTTGAGCCGCTGCGAGCAAACCCACCGGTTCCCGTTCGGCGTAGTCATGGCCGTCGGGTCGCTGTTCGTGCCGTAGCGCGGGTAGTTCGCGTCAGGCCCGCCCGGGCTGGCGTCAAGGCCGCCGAAGTTCTTGTAGATCCGGTACAGGTTGTCCTGCTCCACAAACGGCAGGATCGGGACCATCCACGTGCCCCAGCAGCAGCCGTTCTTGCCGATCCCCGGGACGAACGTTTTGTACGTGCTCTCATAGTTCATGTTGGCGATGGAAATCTGGTGCAGGTTATTCGTGCAGCTCATCCGGGCGGCTGCCTCCCGCACCTTCTGCACCGCGGGCAGCAACAGACCGATCAGGATCGCGATGATCGCGATGACGACTAGAAGCTCGATCAGCGTAAACGCTCGACGATTGCGCATCGCAATGTCCTCCGAATTGAACCTACTGACGGGATGACTCAACCAATAGATTGCACCCCGCACCCGGGGCGGTTACCGCTTTCCCTTCTTCGCCTTGGTGTCACGGGCCTTCGGGATAGGGAAATCAAACTTGTTCGGGGAGTCCGACTTGACTTCGACCTGTTGCGTCGAACGCTCGCTGTACTCCGGCGGGATGCGATCGACGGACACGATGTTGGTCGACCCGCCCGGGGCCGCCGCCTCGTCCTCGTTGGCCGGAGTCTTGCCGTCGCCCGCGGTGATCGCCACCCGGTATTTGCCGGGCTTCAACCCGACCTTTCGATCGATCGAGTACTCCCCATTTTCGATCGCCGCGCCGGACGTGCTGCCTTGCCCGTCGATCGGCTCGAAGATGATTGTCCCCCCGCTGAGGGGCACGCCTTCCAACGTGACCGTGCCGGACACGGCGAGCCGACCGTCGTACCGGTCGCCGCAGCCGGCCAATAGGCAGACGCCGGCCGCAAAGGTGAGGAACCTATTCAGTTGCCACGTTTCACGCATAACGACCCTCGAGGGGAATGGGCCGGCAGCGAACAGCAAAAATGAAAAAGAGGTGAAAGTCTTTGTCGCCAATCCTGAGACAGATGTCAATCAAAAACCGCTCTGAACTTAACGAATCGCACAATCTATCGGCGGCGAAGAGGTCTGATCGCGGCCAACCGGTCCGACGCGGCCGGCGGACTCGCCGGAGTCCGGGCGGGTGGATTCGGCTAAGAATCAGCTGATGACTGACTGCACCAGCTCGCCGTGTACGTCCGTCAGCCGCATGTCGCGGCCGCCGAACCGGAACGTCAGCCGCTTGTGGTCCACGCCAAGTAAATGAAGCATCGTCGCGTGCAGGTCGTGCATCTCGACGCGGTCCTTGACGACCTTGTACCCCCACTCGTCGGTCTCGCCGTGGTCGGCCCCCGGCTTCGCGCCGCCGCCGGCCAGCCAGACGGTGAAGCCGTACTGGTTGTGATCGCGACCGTTGGCGCCCTGGGCGAACGGGGTCCGGCCGAATTCTCCGGCCCAGACGACCAGCGTGTACTTCAGGAGACCGCGGGCCTTGAGGTCCGTGAGTAGCCCGGCGATCGGCTTGTCCACGGCCCGGGCGTTGTTCTCGTGCCCCTCCTTCAGGTTCTGGTGCTGGTCCCACCGGTCGCCGCTGGTCACCGGGCAGGTCAATTCGATGAACCGCACGCCGCGCTCAACCAGTCGCCGCGCGATCAGGCACTGGCGGCCGAAGGTCTGCGTCTGCGGGAAGGCCGCGTCGAGGCCGTAGAGCCTCCGCGTCGCCTCGGATTCGCCCTTCAAGTCCATCAACTCGGGCACGGCCGCCTGCATGCGGAACGCGGTCTCGTAGTTCCGGATCGCGGACTCGACCTCGTCGGCCCCGCCGAACCGCTCCCGCGACGCCGCGTCCAGCTTGCGGAGCAACTCGAGCTTGCCCCGCTGCAGCTCGGGCTTCGACTCCAGCGGGACGACGTTCGCCACCGGCGGGTCGCCGGCGCGGAAGACCGAGCCCTGGAACGCCGCGGGCAGAAATCCGCTGTTGAAGTTGTCGAGACCCCCCGGGGGGATCAATCCGCCGTTGAGGACGATAAACCCGGGCAGCTCCTTCGACTCGCTCCCGAACCCGTACGCGACCCAGGCCCCCATACTCGGCCGCCCTTGCACGCCGATGCCGGTGTGCAGGAAGTAGTTGGCGCTCGTGTGCTCCGGAAACTTCGACACGATCGAGCGGACAATCGCCAGGTCGTCGATGTGCGTCGCCACGTGCGGGAATAACTCGCTCACCCATCGGCCGGTGTCGCCGTGCCGCTTGAACTGCCACGGCGAGGCCATCACCTTGCCGACGTCGTTGAACTGCGTCGGCTCGACCTTGAAGACCTTGTGCGGGTCCTTGCCGTCGTGCTTTTCCAGGAGCGGCTTGTAGTCGAACGTGTCGATCTGCGACGGGCCGCCGTCCATGTACAGGAAGATGACCGACTTCGCTTTGGCCGGGTGGTGGCGAACCGGTTTGCCGGGAGCCGGGGCGTCGCTGGCCCGCCCCTCCTCCGCGAGCAATGCCGCGAGGGCGACGGCCCCGAACCCGTTGGCCGCCCGCGCGAGCAGCTCGCGGCGTGTCGGCCGGCCGAACATCGCAATTCCGTCGGGCATGTCAGTCGAGGTAGATGAACTCTTTCGTGTTGAACAGGGTGTGCGCCAGGTCCGCCCATGGCCTTGCGTCGTCGGTGGTCGTCCCGTGCCTGGCGGCCTGCAATTGCACAAACTCCAGGCACGCGGCCGATTCATCGCCCGTCGGCGCGCGCCCGAACGCGCTTCGATACATATGCCCCACCCGCTCGGCAGGCGCTCCGGGTCGGGCGAGGACGGCCTTCGCCCAGGTCGCCGCCTGCTGTTGGACGAACGGGTCGTTGAGCAGGATCAGGGCCTGCGCCGGCACATTCGACACCTGCCGGCGGCCGACAGTGGAGAACGGGATCGGGGTGTCGAACGCCAGCAGCATCGGCGACAGGAAGTTCCGCCGTACGGCCAGATAGACGGACCGGCGGCCGTTGCC
>DATFWZ010000143.1:0-15127 GCA_035258765.1 Gemmataceae bacterium | reverse complement strand
AAGCAGTAAATGATTTCACTGCTTACTGCTCACTGCTTACTGCTCACTCACGACATAAGACGAGGTCGAGCGATGAAAGTCGGGCTGGTTGGCTATTCCGGGTCGGGCAAGAGTACCGTCTTCCACTGGCTCACGGGTGAGGCCCCCGACCCGGCCAAGGTGCAGCAGGGCCAGATGGCCATGGCCGACGTGCCCGACGAGCGGCTCGACAAGCTCTCCGCTCACTTCAAACCGAAGAAGGGGACCAAGTACGCGGCCATCGCCTTCCTCGATACCCCCGGCCTCATGCTCGGCGAACGGAAGGATAACCCCCGCCGGCTCGGCATCCTCCGCGAAGCGAATGGCCTGCTCGTCGTCCTCGACGGCTTTTCCGCCACGAATCTGGCCGAGCAGTTGACGAAGTTCCGCGAGGAGCTGGTGTTCGCCGACCTGGACATTCTCGCGAACCGCATTGAGAAACTGACGGCCCAATTCAAGCGGACCAAGCCCGTCAAGGAACGGGAGCAAGATCAGGCGGAACTCGACCAGGTCAAGCACATTCACGCGGCGCTGGAGGCCGGGCAGCCACCACGATCCATCGTCCTGAGGCCGGAAGAGGAGAAGCTGGTCCGGAGCTTTCAACTGTTCACGCTAAAGCCAGAGATGGTCTTCGTGAACCGCGGAGAGGGGGCCGGGCCGCTACCCAATGACCTATTAAAGCTCTCCCCAAGCGCAATCGCGGCGCCGGTGAAGCTCGAGCGCGAGCTGGAGGAACTGGACCCGGAAAGCCGGGCCGTCTTCGCGGCCGAACTGGGGATTAGCGGGTCGGACCGGCCGCAAGCGCTCCGCGACATCTTCTACGGCATGGGCCGGATCGTGTTCTTCACTGTCGGCGACGACGAGTGCCGGGCCTGGGCGATCGACCAGAATACTCACGCTGTGGATGCGGCCGGGGCCATTCACACGGATCTGTCAAAGGGGTTCGTCCGCGCCAATGTCATGAGCTACGCCGATTTCCTGGCCGCCGGTTACGAGGAGAAAAACTGCAAGGCGCACGGGACGCTGCGGCAGGAGTCGAAAGAGTACGTCGTCAAGGACGGGGACGTCATGCACATCTTGGCGCACCGGTAGCGGCCGCCAAAATTCCGACGCGGGTGATTTGGTCCCACGCGACGGTATGCCGGCTGCCAGAGCCAGTCGCGCCGACCGGTCGCTCGAGCAGCGTCAGATTCTCGTGGTCGGCCAACTCGGCAACATCGCCGACGAGTTCGCTTGTTGCCGTCGAAACGAAGAACCGGTCCCCGTGCTGCGCGCGCCACGTCAAGTGATCGCGGTCGAGGCAGACCCCCAGACGGGCAAGTGCATTGCCCCATCGGACTTGCGAGCCTTTCCCGAGGAAGACGACCTCCGGCCCAACGCTTACCACAGTCCCGTCGGGCAGAGCGACGTCTTCAAACTCGACGAGCGGCGAGTCCATGCTCTCCGTTTCAGTCTCACCGTAGGGTTGCATAACTTTCCCTCATGCGGTGGCGTACAAGCGCTGCCGCGCCAGCCAGGTACCGGCACTCCAACATTCTACCCAATACAATCCGGCGACTGGAAACCGCACGTTCTGAATCTTGAACGTGACTCCGGATAGCTGGCTCGGGCCTCCAGGAAAACTGCAGGTGTAGGTCCGAGTCCGCCGGATGACGTCCCCGGTGTCCGAACGAACCACTTGAACTGTCAGGCTCTTGATCGGGTCAGGTTCGGCGAGCATCAGAAACACGGAGAACTGTGGCCTCAAGATCGGGAAAGGCGGAGATGCGTAGGACCGGACCTGGGCGAGCAGTCCGATCAGGTCCACGCGAATTGGGTTGACCGGGTCCGGCCTTACATCGTCGCACACTACAAGGTACACCGCGACCGGCATGGGCGATCCTCACTTCGTCACCAGCCCAAACAGCGCCGGCTGGACCGCGATCATCGTAACCCCCCACAACACCAGCCCGAACCCGACCGCGTGCCCGAGCGTGAACCGCATCACCGGCCACAGCACCGCCACCCACAAGGCCAGGTGCAAGCCGTTGGCGAAGAGGTTGCCGATCACCGCCATCGACCGCTTGCGGTAGACCTTTCCCAGCCCCGACTGGTCCATGTACCGTCGCCCCCTGTCCGCCTCGAACTTAGTGTCTTCCGGCTGCGGAAATGTCCCGTCTGGTTTGATGTTGGCATCGAATCGCGTCGGCTGGTCCTTCCCTTTCTCGCGGATCAACAGGGCGACCACCATCCCGTCCGCGTCCGACCGGTTCCACGGCTTGCGGTTCTCCGCGGACTCGAAGTCGTTCGTCTCCCCGCGGCGGATGAACCGGACCGGCTTCTTCTCGTCCTTGCCGACCTTGCGAATGGACTCAAACTCGTCGTAGGTGCCCTCGAGTCGCTCGGTCTTGAAGCTGACGAGGGTGTCAAACCGCCCCGGGTCGGCCCGGTAGATGGCGCACCAGGCCGTCAGGAACAGCGACATGACCGCGCCGCCGGCGAGGGCCCGGAGGGGCAGGTGGCGCGCCAGGTCGTTGTACAACCAACCCTGACCGAGCACGGATACGAGCCACAGGACGGCCGCGACAACGATGGTCAGCGCGGCGAACAGGGTCAAAAGAAGCACGAGTCGTCCCCAGTAGAGAGAGTCTGTCGTCTGTTCTGTCGCCACGCGGCCGGGCCGACAAGGTGTGAACGAAGACGGGCGCCGGTTCGTACCGGGCGCATGCGAATCTCGTTCGACGTGGACGACACACTGGTGTGCGGGCCGGCCACCCCGTGCGAACAGTTCGTCTCGCGATGGCGCCGGTGGGTCTACCACGAGCCGATGCGCTGGGGTACGCGCGATCTGATGCATGAGCTGGTCACCCGGCGGTGCGACATTTGGATCTACACCACGTCGTTTCGCCCGGCCCGCTACTTGAACGGCTGGTTCCGGGCCCTCGGCGTGCAACTCGGCGGCGTGGTCAATCAGCATCGGCACGACCGGCTCCTCCGGCGGTCGGACTTCGGGAACGAGTACCCGCCGTCGAAATACCCAAGGGCATACGGGATCGACCTGCACGTGGACGACTCGGAGGGCGTAGCCGAGGAGGGCCGGCGGTTCGGGTTTCGCGTCCTGGTCGTGTCGCCGGACGATGAAAGCTGGGCGTCCAAGGTGCTGGCCGCGGTCCGGTAGCCATATCTGACACTCCCGGACTCCTGGCCGGCGCCAATGTCGGCACAGCCTGCCGTCGGCTAAGATGTTCACCTCCCGGCTCACTCACTGCAGTATGCCATGAGCGACACGACCCTTCGCGACCACCTCCGCACCGAACTCGTCCAGCTCAAGCAGACCGGCCTGTACAAGCGCGAGCGGCTCATCCAGACCCCCCAGGGCGCGTTTATCCGCGTCGGCGGGCAGGATGTTGTCAACTTTTGCGCCAACAACTACCTCGGCCTCGCGAACCACCCGGAGATCGTCCAGGCCGCCCACGACGGGCTCAAGCGATGGGGCTACGGTCTCTCCAGCGTCCGGTTCATCTGCGGCACCCAGGACCTGCACCGCCAACTCGAAGGGGCGATCGCGAAGTTCTTCGGCAAGGAGGACGCGATCCTCTACATCGCCTGCTTCGACGCCAACGGCGGGCTGTTCGAGCCGCTCCTCGGCGAGGACGACGCGATCCTCAGCGACGAGTTGAACCACGCGAGCATCATCGACGGCGTCCGCCTGTGCAAGGCGAAGCGGTTCCGGTACAAGCACAACGACATGGCCGACCTCAAGGCCCGGCTCGAGGAGGCGAAGGGCTGCCGGTTCAAGATGATCTTCACCGATAGCGTGTTCAGCATGGACGGAGACCTGGCGAGGCTGCCGGAGATTTGCGAGCTGGCCGATCGGTTTGACGCGATCGTCGGCATCGACGACTGTCACGGGACTGGGCATCTGGGCCCGGGCGGTCGCGGGGCCGCGGAGGAGCTCGGGGTGCTCGACCGGGTCGACGTCATCACCAGCACGCTCGGGAAGACTCTCGGCGGTGGCGCCGGCGGGTTCACCGCGGCCCGGGCCGAGGTGGTGGACTGGCTCAAGAACCGGTCGCGGCCGTACCTGTTCTCCAATTCGGTCCCCCCGTCACTCGTAAATGCTGCCCTCAAGGCCCTGGAGGTCGCCGGGCGGAGCGGTGAGCTCCGGGAGCGGCTGAAGGCGAACACGAAGCGCATGCGGGCCGGCCTGGAGGGGGCGGGGTTCACGGTCAAGCCGGGGCCGACGCCGATCCTGCCGGTCATGCTCGGGGACGCAGCGATCGCATCGCAAATGGCGGACAAGTTGCTCGGGCACGGGATCTACGTGATCGGGTTCAGCTACCCAGTGGTCCCCCAGGGGCAGGCGCGGATTCGACTGCAAGTGTCCGCGGCGCACTCCGACGACCAGATCGACCGGGCGATCGCGGCGTTCAAGGTGGTCGGCAAGGAACTGGGGTTGGTGAAGTGAGTTCGACGCGGGGGACCTGGCGAGCCGGGAGCGTGAGCGACCGGAGGAAGCCACTCCGCTCGCTCACGCTCCCGGCTCGCCAGGTCTTTCAGCTCGGCAAATCGTTGGTCGCGGCTACTTCGGCTTCGATAGCTTCTTCAACGCCTCGATCTTGTCGTTCGCAGCCTTGAGCACCGCTTCGATCTCGGCGTTCTGCGCGGCTTTCAGAGCCGCCATTCGCTCGTTGATCACCTTGAGGGCGCGGACTTCGCGCTGCATTTCCGCTAGCAGCTCTCCCCTCTGCTCCGCGGTGAATCGGGCGAACTCGTCCCAGTCAACGGGCTTCGCCGGCGGGACATCGCGTTGGAAGGTTTCGCGTACGCGTCGGATCAGCTCGCCGAGTTCACCCGGTTCCGCGGACGCCGGATCCGGGAGGTCCCGGCCGACGGCCTCCAGCGCCTCCGACCGGGCCCGCAGCTCGCCGATCCGGGCGGCGAAGGCGGCATCCCGCTGCCGATCTTGCAGCACCGGCCGGGCGATCCCAAAGTAGAGGACCGCCAGCCCCGCCACCACCACGAATCCGGCGGCGACCAGGTCTTTACTCGTCCGCGATCGCGCGGGGGTGACGAGATTGCGCACCACCCGGGCGCAGATCACGATGACAAATACCGCGAGTACCGCCGGGCCGTACCAGGAGAATTTCTCTTTTGCCCAGTCGTTGACCATGAACCGCAACAGCAAGCACGCCGCAATGAGGGAGACGGTGCCGACGAGCAAAATCGTGACGAAAAACCGGGCCGTGTCGCGCTCCCGTCCGTCCGGCGGCGCTTCCGTGGACATCGGACAATCCTCCAGAGGAGGCGCGAAGCCGATTCTGCCCGTCTATTCGATCAGCCCCGCGACTTCTTGCCGCAGCCGTTTCAGAATCCGACTCTTGGCCAGGAGGGCGGCGTTGAGCGACAACCCCCCTTCGGCCGCGGCCGTGGCCGCGGGCACCCCGTCGATCACCTGCCGGCGAAACGCCTGCCACGTCGCGGGGGCGAAGTCCGGCTCGATGATCTTCATCGCCTGCCGGGCTACGTGCACGTCGTGCTCGCGGTCCCAAACGCGGCTCAGCTCGGTCTGGGGCGACGCCAGCTCCCCGAGCCGGTCCGCCAAGTCGGTTCGGCCGGTCGCGATCGGCCGCACCGCCTGTCGGCGGAAGTAGTCGGTGATGCGCCGGCCGAGGACGGTGCGCAGCCAGCCGCGAAACGCCCCCTCCCCGCGCCGGTCGAAGTCCGCGACTTGTTTGACCACCGCCAGCAAAACCTCCTGAATGAGGTCGTCGGCGTCCGCGGCCGGCACCCCGGCCCGGGTGGCCCACGCGGCCAACAGCGGCCGGTACAGCCCGTCCAGTCGCCGCCAATCGGCCTCGGTCGGCGCGCCAGCGAGGCGGTCCAGCAGCGACGCCGAGGTGTCCATCCGGGCTCCGGGGCAGGGTGGTCGTGGTTGGCCGGCGTGCCCGGCCAACGGGGGGGTCGGTAGGGAACGCCCTCCGTGGCGTTCCGCAGACTGGCCCGTCGCCGGAAGCTATCAGGCGGGAACGAGTCAAGTCAAGATGCCGATGGAGGTGACTCCTGACCGAGTCATTGCCACCCTGCGTTTTTTGCCCCGGTGGCTGAGAGTGAGTGAGTGAAACGGAATGGGACGCTGGCGCGACAAGAGGCTCCTACCTTCGGTCCGCGTTCGGCGCGTCGGGCAGCCGCCAGACGCGGATCGCGCCGTCGCCGCTGCCGGTGACGGCGTAACAGTTGTCCGGGGCGGCCACGACGCCGACCGCTTGCGCCCCGGACCGCACACCTTCGTAGAGTGCCTTGCCGGTGGCCGCGTCCCACACCCGCAGCCCGTCGCTCGCCTCCTGGTCAAAGTTCCCGCCGACCGAGAGGATTCGCGTCCCATCGGGAGTGCACGCGATGTCCGTAACCCACGCGTCGTGCCCCTCCAGGGCGTAGATCTGTGCCTTCTTCTCGATGTCCCACACGCGGATGTAAAGGTCCTGCCCGCCGGAGACGAGCCGCTTCCCGTCCGGCGAGAAGGCGACCGCCGACGCCGCTCCCTTGTGCCCGCGGAAGACGTGCAGCTCATTCCCGTTGGCCGCGTCCCACAGGCGGACCGTCCCGTCATCGCTCGCGGTGGCGATTCGCGCCCCGTCGGCCGAATAAACAACGCACCAGGACCCATCCGTGTGCCCCTTTAGCTCGAACAGTTGCTTGCCGGTGTCCACCTCCCACACGCGGATCGAGCGGCCCCGGCCCTTCTCGTCGTTCCCGCTGCTGGACACGGCTCGCTTGCCGTCCGGGGAGACGGCCAGGCCCACGATCTGTTCGCGGTGCTTCGTGAACCGCCGCCGCTCCTCGCCGGTTTTGGCGTCAAGGACCCGAACGCTACCGTCTCTGCACCCGGCCAGGACGAACTGGTCGTCCGAAGTGGCGGCCACGTGGTAGCTGCCCTCCACGCCGAGCTCGCGCACCCATACGACTTTCTCGGTCGCGCGGTCCCATTTGATCACGCCCTCGTCGAGAGAATAAACGAAGGCCCCGTCCTTGCTGAGGGAGACGGCCGTGACGGTCCCTTTGAACCGGCCAAAGCGCCGGACCGGGCCGACTCGCTCCGGCGCCGGCGGCGTCGGACCCGGGAGCCGCCAGAGGCGAAGCGACCCGTCGCCGCCGCCGCTGATCGCTCGACCCCCGTCCGGCGTGACGGCGATGCTTGTGAGTTGGCCGCGGGCGTCGGCGAAGTGGTGAAGCTGGTCCCCGGTCCGCCAGTCCCACACCCGCATGCCGTCGCCCTTCGCCTCGTACCCGCTGGCCGACACGACGCGGGCCCCGTCGGGCGTGAACGCGACGTCGGTGATCCAGACAGTGTGACCAAGCAGGGCGGACGCCCCGCGCTTCTCTTCCACGTCCCAGACCCGGACCGTCTGGTCCCCGCCGCCGGTCGCAAGGTACTTGCCGTCCGGCGAGAATGCGATCGCGGACACGCCGGCCGTGTGCCCGCGGAAGAGGTGCTGTTCCTTGCCGTTCGTGGCGTCCCAGAGTCGCACGGTGTGGTCGTAGCTGGCCGTGGCGACGCGGGCCCCGTCGGGGGAGAGGGCGATGCCGTAGGTGTCGTCCGTGTGGCCGGTGAGCGGGAACAGCTCCTTGCCCTCGACCACGTCCCAGGCGCGGATGGCTGGCTTGACCTTGGGCTCCTCGCCCCGCGTGCTGACGAACGCCCGGGACCCGTCCTTGTTCAAGATCGCGTGGTTGACGGGCGCGGACGGGATCTTGAAATTGCGGACGAGCTGTCCGTTGGCTGGATCAAGGACCCGGGCGAACCCGTCCTGGCCCCACGCGGTCAACACCTGCCCGTCGCCGGAGAGGGCCACGATTCCGCCGCCCGACTCGCTGTTGTCCCAGACCAACTCCTTCGTCCCGACGTTCCATTTCGACACGCCGGCGTCGGAGATGTAGACATGGGTGCCGTCCGGCGTAAGGACAATTCCGGTGACGGCCCCGTTGTATCGCTCGAGCCGGCCGATGAGACCGGGTTTCTCGGGCCGCGATCTCGCCGGGCCGCCTGCGTTCGGCCGTATCAGCTCCCCTGTGCCGGACAGCATTCGCACGTCAAATCTCTCGACGCGGAATGCGCCCGAACAGGCCCCGAACCCGATGTACCGGCGATCGTTGGTAAAGAAGTTGACGCCGCTGCGGGCGTCCCACACTCCCCCAGTCCAGTTGAGAAGGCCCTTGCCGTCGAGCTCGATGCCGATCGTGACCCGCCCGTCCTTGTCGGTGACTCGGGCGACCAGCTCGTAAACCCGACCATTCACGATCCGCCCGCCGAACGTCTTGTCCATGTTCAGGGAGGGGCCGCCTCGCCACTCGAGGCCGGTGACTCCACCCCGTTCCGGGAACCCGTCGATCACGACGCCGACCTGAGTCCGGCCGCCCGAACTCGGGATCGGCAACATCAGGTTGAACGAGTCCGTGCCCTCGACGCGGGCAATCCGGGCCTTGATCTCGTAGTCCCCGGCGGGCCGGAGCGGCAGGCGGACGCGGGCGAACCTACCCGTGTCCTTGATGTCCTTGACCCGCAGGACGGGTTGACCGTCGTGAGTCTCGCGGACGAGCAACCCGTTCTCCCGGTCGGCTTCGACGTCCACGAACGGGACCAGGTCCGTCCACGGGGCGTCCGGCTTGCCGCGCAGGACGACCGGGGCCGGCGGCTCGGTGGGGCGACGCGCTACGGTCTGGATGGCGACCAGCGTCTCCTCGCCGCGCCGCACCTCGATCTTGTTGGTCGCGATGGTCAGACCGTCCGGGGTTCCCGGGCCGGTTTTCAGGGCCAGGTCGTACTCGCCGATCGGTAGGGTGACCTTCTTGTTCGTCTTCGTGTCGATGACCTGAATTTCCTTGCCGTCCTTGAGGAGGACGATCTCCACGTCCGGACTTTGCGCGTCGATGACGATTTCACCCCGATTCGTTTGGATCCGATAGACCACGCCCCCGGCTCGCCCCGGGTCCGCGAGCGGCGCCAGCGCCTCCGCCGCTTCGGCCGGCGTTTGGTACCGCTGCGCAGGGTCTTTGGCCATCATCCTGGCCACTACGGTCGCGAGTCCCGTCGGCACGTCCGGCCGCACGGAGGTCAACGGTTCCGGCTCCATGGTGCGATGGGCGTCCAGCTTCTTGAGCACGCTCTCGCCCGGGAACGGCGGGCGGCCGGCGAGCAGGTGATAGAGCGTGCAACCGAGCGCGTAGACGTCGGACCGCGTGTCGGCCGTGCGGGCGTCTTCCGCTTGCTCCGGGGCGATGTAGTCAGGGGTGCCGATCACCATGTTCCCGCCCGTGAGGCCGCTGACTTCGCCCGCCGTCACGCCCGCCAGTCCAAAGTCGAGTACTTTGACCTGGCCAGTCCTCCGGTCGCGGATCAGGTTGTGCGGCTTGACGTCGCGGTGAATCAGGCCGCTCGCGCGGGCGTGGTCCAGCCCGCGGGCGGCGTCGATCACCCATTGGCATGCATCCGGCACCGCGATGGGACCGGCATCGAGACGCTCGTGCAGGGTTTCCCCGTCGATGTACTCCATGACGAGGAAGTGAGTCCCGCCGGCCTGCTCGGCGTCGTGGGCGGCGACGATGTTCGCGTGGTTCAGGCGCGCGGCGGCGCGCACTTCGCGGCGGAACCGCTCGACCGCGGCGGGCTTGTCCAGGAACTCGGGTCGGATGAGCTTGAGAGCCACCGGACGGCCCATGACCGTGTGCTCAGCCAGCCAGACGTGACCCATGCCGCCGCGGCCGAGCGGCCGAACCAGCCGGTACCTCGGGTGGTTGGCCAACTCGGGCGGCCCCTGCACCGGGTTGACGGCCGTGTCCGCTTGCGGCAGGCCCATTGTCTCGGCGAACGCCGGCTGCGGTGTGATCGGCCCGGCGTGCGATGTCTCGGCCGACCGCAGGAGGGTGATCAGCGTGTCATCGGGGGCCGCGGCGGCGACCGCGAGACAGCCCGGACATTCGACCAGGTGGCTCTCGATGTCGCGCGCGGCCGCGTCATCGAGCACGCCGACGGCAAAGGCCTGGAGCTGGGCAGTGCTCGGGTGCGGGTCGGCGGCCGGCATGGCGAGGCTCCGGGAAGGGTAATAGAGAATCGCACCAGCCTGGCGAGCCTGTCGCGAAAATCGGCGGGATCGCGATTTGAGCCCGGGTCGAACCACTGGGCAAAGTCAGGTGTCCCTTCACCGGTATTTGCCCCGGCCGGTAGACGCCGCCGGAGGCCCGGTTATAATTCCCCCACACGTCTGTCCCCGTAGCTCAACTGGATAGAGCGTCGGCCTCCGGAGCCGAAGGTTACAGGTTCGAATCCTGTCGGGGATACTGCCTCTCTCCGCGGCCAATTGCCAACTCACACTTCCCGGTCAGCTGATCAGCCCCCTCCTCGAGCGACTTCGCGGTTGTGGCCGCCCAGGTTGCTTAACTCGACGGTTCGCGGTTCAGATCAGGGTCATCCTTGATCGTCGCCCGTCCGGGGTTCGAAGCACGCATCTGCCGACTCTCGTTACGGCTGAGACGCCTGCGAATTTTCTCGCGTCATCAGCACCGCTGGTTTATCATCTCACCGTTACCTTTCGCTTCGTGCGGGACCAGTGTCCGACCACTCGACCACGCTGCGGCTCTGGATCGACCGCCACAACGCGGGGGACCCGGCGGCCTGTGAGGAGCTTCTCCGGTTCAGCGAGGATCGCTTCCGGCTGCTCGCGCACGCGCGCCTGCGGCAATTCGCGCGGCTGCGGCGGTTCGTGGACACCGGCGACGTGCTCGTCGGTGCCCAGCTCCGGTTCGCGGCCGCCATTCGCACTCTTCAATTCCGAACTCTCGACGACTTCCTCCGGCTCGGCGCGGCCATGATGAACCGGCAACTGATCGACCTCAGCCGGCATTACTTCGGTCCCCTCGGCGCCGGGCGGAACGAGGTCGGGGCGGCGGCCGACGCGGCCGGCGGGGCGTCGTGCACGGACCCCGTCGACCCGGCCGTCACGCCCGCGGCCGCGACGCAGCAGACGGACATCGACGAGATCATCGCCGGCCTTTCGCCTACGCAACGCGAATTGTTCGACCTGATTTACTACCAGGGCCTGACGGTCGCCGAGGCGGCGGATGTCCTTGCCGTCTCGACGAGCACGGTCAAGCGCCGGTGGCTGGAGGCCCGGACGACTTTCATGGAGCGGTACGGCGACGGGCCGGCCGACCCGCTGGATTCGTGAGCCATTTCGGGGCCCGTGTCCGCTAATTGGTATGTGGGGATGGTTTGGGCGGGGTGTCTCCAGAGGGCACGTCGGCGGGGGTTCCGGGCATGGACCGGTATCTGTTCGACCGGCTGCTCGAATGGGAACAGCGGCGGGACCAGGGAAAGCCCGCGACGCCGGAGGAACTGTGCGCCGACCGGCCGGACGTGGCGATCGAGGTCCGCGAGTGGATCCGCCGGCTCGACTTGTGTGAGCAGTTGTTGACGATTGGGGTCGGCCAGTCGGAGGAGTCGAGCGCCGAGCCGTGCGACGGGGGCGCCGAGTTCCCATCGGAAATCGCCGGCTTCGAGATTCGCGGGGTGCTCGGCCGGGGTGGAATGGGCGTCGTCTACGACGGGTGGGACCCGACGCTTCTCCGCCGCGTCGCAGTCAAGGTTTTGCAGCCGAAGATGTCACACCGGCGGGCCGCGCACCCGGAGCTGTACGCCGCCCGTTTCGAGCGCGAGCGGCAAGTCCTGGCCCGGTTGGAGGACGACCACGTCGTGCCGGTCTACCAGGCGGGCGTCTGGGCCGGCAGGCCGTACATCGCCATGGCGTTCGTCCCCGGCGGCCCGCTGTCGCGGCGGAGCGCGGAGTTGACCGGCCGCGGCCCGCGGGCGGTCGCGGCGTTCATGGAGAAAGTCGCCCGGGGCGTGCAGGCCGCCCACCAGGCCGGCGTGCTGCACCGCGACCTGAAGCCGGGCAACATCCTCGTGGATGCCCGCGGCAATCCGCGAGTCGTCGACTTCGGACTGGCCAAGTTCTGGGCGAGTGACGAGCTGTCGCCGGACGACGTGGATACCGTTGACGAGCTGGACCAGATCGAGTCGAACAAGCTGACGCGACCCGGAGTTCGCCCGGGCACGCCGCCGTACATGGCCCCGGAGCAGTACGACCCGCAGGTCGGCCGGATCGGGCCGGCGACCGACGTTTGGGCGCTCGGCATAGTCCTGTTTGAATTGCTCACCGGTCGCAGGCCGTTCGCCGGGGATTCGGTCGTCCGCCTGGCGGACCAGGTGTGTCGGGAGCCGGCCCCGACGTGCCGGGGGAGCGGCGTCCGCGTCCCGCGGTGGCTGGAAGTGGTGGTCGCAAAGAGCCTGGCGAAAAAGCCGGACGATCGGTTCGCGACGGCCGGGGACTTCGCGAACGCTTTGCACGCCGGATTGCGACCGCGGCGGCGGATGGTCGCGGCCCTGGCGCTTGCGTCGATCATTGTTACCGTTGTGGGAGCATTCCTCCTCGGCCAGCTCAACCGGCCCGAGCCGCCGAAACTTCACGAGCCGCCAAAGTTTGAGGAGCTTCCGGAGATCGTCGAAGCCCTGACCGACCTGGAGAACGGTAAGGAGGTGGTCCTCATCGACGAGAAGCGGCGGCCAAAGTTCCGCGAATTGTTCGGCGAGGGCGCGGTGCGGATGTATGCGGTAGACTCTGGGCCGGCGAGTTTCCGCAGCAAGTGGCCGGGCGATGCGGCCGTCGAATTACTGCCGCGATTACCGCCCGGGTCCTACCGCATCACGGCGATCGTCCGTCACAGTGCGGGAGAGAAATACGCGCGGGTCGGCGTCTACGTTGCCGGCCAGTACTGGGAGTCGGCCCGCGGCAAGCACTTAGACTGTGTTTCCCTCGAGTTTGCCGACGTCGGCCCGGACCTCAGCAAGCTGGCGTCGCAGAAGGACAAGACGTGCCGTGCGAATTTCCGGTTCTTGCTAACCGGCATGGTCGCAACTGATCCTGAGCACTGGGACAGTAGAGGCGGTCGCTCCTGGCCATTTGTGCCAGCCGCCGCAGTAGGGAACGACCTCGTATGGCGGACCCTGGTGTTCGAGGTCACGCCAGCCGCGGTGACCGCGAATTGGGATGGCCGCCAACCGGTCGGTACTATGCGGGCTGACGAAGTCGCGAGAAGGCGCGGTTACCATCTCGCCTCTTACCCCCCGCAACGGCCCGCCGATCCATTGGCCGAGCCGCTCGCGGGCGGGATCGGCCTCACCGTGAACAACGCCACAATCGACGTGAAGGAACTTCGAATTACCCCGCTTAGATGACCCCACCAAGAAGGAGTGAGCCGACATGCCTAACCTGATCGTTCGCGAGGTTTCTTACAACCCCGCCACCGGGAAAGTCACCGTCAAGGGAACGGCCCCGAGCTACGCGACCGTCCGCGTCCTGGTGAACCCGACCGGGACGAATGCGATGAGCGCGCAACAAATCTACGAAAACTACGAATCAATCCCCGCCGGCGGGAAGGCGCAAAAGTTCAATGCCGGAGATTTCACCATCGAAGTCAGCGTGCAATCGGCTGATAGTTACAACGTGGTCGTCGTCACATCGGAACTGAAGCTCGACGCCCACACGGCCGCGATCGCGGAGCAGGTGAATCAGGTGATCACGCCGGGGTGAGGGACGTAGGGTCCACCGGGGACGAAGCGGGGCGACTCGCCGTGCGTAGGGGACGGCGCGGAGCGCGGTAGGCATTGCAACGAGGTTCCGGCGGCGGCCGCCCTGTGAGGGGCCCGAAGTTGTCATTATCGGGCCCTTCACGGGGGTCCGCGCGAGTGTTTGGCCATCCGGCCAGCCGGCGGCGTTTCATTTCAGCTTGCTCGTCGGGCGGTGAGCGAAATCAAGAGGCGAGACGAATTCGGGGATTGCCGCCGCTCTCGGGGTCGTGTCACCGGCGGTCGAGCGGCTTGCGGTCCAGCCATGACGGGCCCACGTCCGCGGGCGTCAGCGGTCGATTTCCGACTTCGCCGTCCGAGACCTGATCGCATCCCGCATCGACCGGCCCCTTCCGCGACTGGCCGTCGATGTCGGTCTTGACGGCGAGGAAATCGCCTTCCGCCGCCCCGCGGACGGGGCTCGTCGCGGCCGGCCGCCACAGGCCGTCCTTCGCCAGCTCCAGTTTGAGGTCCGCCCGGCGAATTCCCTTGTGGTCCGGACCCGCTGACGCCAGGTTACCCAACCACCTGAACCCCTCACCCTCGGTCCCTTTGAGCAGCGTCCCCCCGTCGGGGACCGCAAAGACGTTGTTCACGACGGTGATGTTTTCCGGGCGTAGCGTGCGGCCGGAAGTTCCCAGGCCGGCATCCAGGTGCAGGTATGGTCCGCGGGAGTCCACCACGGTGTTGAACGCAACCAGCGCGTTCCGGGCGCGAAAGTAACCCTTGAGGGGTGAGTCTGGGATGCCGGACGTGATCCAGAACGCCCCTTGCTCCACCCCGTCGATGTAGTTGTTGACGATCGTGTGGTCGTCGCCGATGACGCGGATCCCGCCGGAGCCCCGCTTGTGCCCGCCGAGAAAGAAATTCGCCTCGACCGTGCACCGGTTCCCGTGCCGTAGCGTGAGCATCCCGGCGCACTCGCGATACGTATTGAACCGGTACACGTTGTCGCACGACTTGCTGGAGATGATCTCAATCTCGCCGTCGCAGCGCTCGAACAGGTTGTGCTCGACCAGCGTTCCCGAGCTGTTCATGGATTGGTGGCTGTAGCCGACGCGCATCGTCTCGCCGCCGTTGCGCCCGAGCGGCGGGCGGTGGCCGAAGTGGTTGTGGTCGATCTGGTGACGGTTGGGCTTGTCACCGACCTCGACCTGCAACGTCGGCGAGTCGTTGGCCTTGCCGGCGAGGTAGCAATGGTCCACGCGATTCTCGGTGCCGAACAGGTGGACGTAGAACTTGTAGGCGCAGTCGACGACGGCGGTCTCCGTCACCCGGCACTGGCGACCCGCGACTCGCACGCCGTCCCCCGGCGCCTTCGCGTCCTTCAGGTATAGCCCGTTCACGACCAGGTGCTCCCCGTCGATCGTGACTGAGGAGGCGCCCGTCAGGATCACCTTACCCGGCGTCTGCGCCCTCATGGTGATCGGCTTCTCCGCCGTGCCCTTGCCC
>DATFWZ010000142.1:0-2986 GCA_035258765.1 Gemmataceae bacterium | reverse complement strand
GGCACCGAGCGTCCCGCGGCGAGCAGCCCGGTCTGTACCAGGTCCTCGACTGGCGCACCGCCGACCCGCCTGGCACACTGCCTGGCCAGCTTGTACACGAACGGCTGCACCTGCTCGATGACGCGCGCGAACGCCTCCCGGTCGCCGGCCTGGGCGCGAACGATCAGTTCGCGAACGTCAGTCTCGGGTAGGAAGCGCAAGTCGGCCGTCATGGCAAGTTGGATTTGGTCCGGGTGTCCGTGCTCCGAGAGAATGACTTTACGGTCCGCCGGTGCCCGCGACAAGCGAAAACCCCCGGCCGCCAAACCGCCCAACCTTATCGACACCCGGTGGCGTCAACTTGACCCGCGAACCGGTCTGGAGGTTCGGTTCTGAGGAGCGTTGGACGGTGCATGGAGAATCACTTGTTCGGTGGAATGCGCATGAGCACGGCAGCGATGGCCATGAGGCCCGCGATCCCGGCCAGGTACGGAAAGAGCGGAGTGAAGGACCCGAGCCGGGTGTGCGTGCTGCCGAAGAGCAGCGGGCCGAGAGCGGAGAAGACCACGGTCAGGAACTGAGCGGCCCCCTGGATGCGCCCCAGGTGTGTGGTGCCGAACGCCTTCCGCCAGACGGTGAAGAAAGTCACGGTGATGACGCCGCCGGCGGCCGCCAGCGCCACCGCGTACACGTACGCCTCCTCCTCCCGGGTGATTCGCGGGAACCATGCGAGGGCGGCGGCGAAGACGATCAGCGCCGCGGCCAGAAGGTACCCCAGCGACCACCGCGTCGCCAGCCAGCCGGCGAGAAGATTGGCCGCCAGCCCGGCCGGAATGCCGACGATCACGACATTGAGGAACACCTCCTTTTCGAACCCGCGCTCGGCCAGAATCTTCTCGTTGAATAAGGACGTGCCCGCGACAACCATCCCGTAGAACGAAGTGGCCAGAGCGAATACCCAGAACGTCGGCGACCGCAACGCCTGCGCGAGTGTGCGGCTTGCCGGAGAATCGACCGCGGGGACGGCCGACGTCGGCGCGTCCAGCGCCCGGTTGCGAACCAGCACCAGGAAGAGGGCCCCCGTCACCAAGACGGCAACGCCGATCCCGGCCCATGGCCGGCGCCACTCATGCGGATCGCGCTGGATCACCTCGCGCAAGACGCCGAACGCGGCGATGAACCCAGCAGTGGTCAGAAATGCGTAAACGCCCATCGCCAGTCCTTCACGCTTGCCTGCCGACCGGGCGATCAGCGACAGGCTGGCCACCGAGAGCGCGCTCTGACCGAGCCCGCGCGTCAGCAGCACGAGTAGGAACAGGTCGAACGGCAAGCGGACGGACCGTTCACCCAGCAGGTCGAGCCGAATCCAGCCGGCACCAGTCGCTCCGCTCATGACGACCACGGTCGTCCCGAGTGCGATTGTGATGCCGACGAGGACGGCCCGCGTCCCAATCCGGTCGAGGAGCCACCCGCACGGGAAACAAAACAGGCCGCCGAGGAGGGTCGCCCAGAGGTTCAGGAACCCGTACGTCTCGGTATCGAGGTCAAACGTCTGACGGATCGGCTCGGTGAAGAGGCCGAGCCCCTGGGTACGCCCCGGGAGGGTGGCGACCATGGCCGCGGCGGCGACGCCGACGTGGACCCACCGCCACCACGAGCGGTCGGGACGGACGGATGCAGGAAAAGCGTCGATGCGGATATCTACTAGAAGCCGAACCCGACCGTGACCAGAGCGCCGAGCATGGTGAGCGAACCGGTCGAGCCGGTCGCCGAGCCGGCGTTGAAATAAGTCTGGGCGACGACCCCGGCCCGGCCGAATAGCCGCATGCGACCGAGCGCACCCGAGCACTCCAGGCCCATCTCCAGCTCCGCGACCGGGATGGTATGGTCCGCCGACGAAACGGCGTTCGCCCGCGTCTGTCGCCTGCCGACTCCCGCCAACAAGTCCGGGTCGTTGACCGAGCGGGCAAACGTCGCCTGCTCATCGAGCGTCCCGACCACGAGTGAGCCGCGGGCGCTGGCGTATGCGGACAAAGCCGTGTCACCGATCCGGTGCCGGGCGAAGAGGGCTAGCGTCGGCCCGTAGCCGGTGAAGTCGCGGTTGAGGTTGAGATTCTGTGTCTCGCTCGTCCCGAACTCGCCATTGTTTTCAAGCTCCGCACGGTACCCGTGCCGGAGCTCCAGGTATCGTCCGCCGCCCGAGAAGCGGACCGTCCAGTCGTCGGTCCCGCAGGCGAAGGTGGCCTCCACGTCCGCCGAAACGATCCTTAGGTCGCTGCGGAACGTCAGCCGATCCTCCCCGAGGCCTGCCCGGCCAAGCACAGCCGACGGCGCGCCGAAGCCGGCGACCACGGGAATGACCGAGTCGAATGGCGGGGCCGATATCTGCCGGGTGGTGATCTCCGCGCGCGTAAGCGTAACGTGCCAGCTGTCGGACGAATCGTCGAAAACAAAACCCTGGGCCCGCACCCCCCAGCCGGAAGGCTCGGCGTAGCCGATCCAGATGCGATGGGCACGCGTATGTTGCCAGTCGAATGGCTCAGTCTCGCTCGAGGCGCCGACAGCGGTGAACGCGGAGTTATTGGAGATGTACGGCTTCAGGTACAGCAGGTCCGTGCCGGCGAACAGCGAAGGACTCGACTGACAAGCCCGGGCGTTGGGGGGAAACCACGGCTCGTCGTGGACGTACATCCCGTCCTGGGCCCGGCCGGCCGACGTGAGGATGGCCGCGGCCGCGACGGCGCTCCCCCAGACAATCCTCGGGCGCATGGTCGTTCCCCGATTCCGACTCGGGGACATAGCCCAAGTTACCCGCCCTGCCAAGGCGGGATTGCGAAGCAGCAACAGACGGGAAACAAAAAACCCCCGGCGATACCGGGGGTCAAGAGGCCTCGGCCGGATTCGAACCGGCGAATAACGGTTTTGCAAACCGCTGCCTTACCACTTGGCTACGAGGCCGACTTTCAGGATCGTAGCGGTTGCCCGGGAGTGCGTCAACCGAACGCCA
>DATFWZ010000141.1:0-10904 GCA_035258765.1 Gemmataceae bacterium | reverse complement strand
GGCTGACGTTCCTGGTCGAGCAACTCGGGGGTGAACACCCGCTGGTCGTAAAGGCGCTCGGCGGCAAGTCGCCGGGCGAGCGCGCCGACGAACTCCTGGCCACGAAGCTCTTCGACTCGACCGAGCGTAAGCGGCTTGTCGAGGGGGGAACGAAAGCCGTCGAGGCCAGCTCCGACCCGATCATCGCCTTCGCGCGCCTGATGGACGCGGACGCCCGCGAGCTGCGCAAGCGATTCGAGACGGAAGTTGAAGAGCCGGAGCGGCAGGCGTACGCGGAGATCGCCAAAGTGCACTTCGCCGTGCTGGGCAAGTCGATCCCGCCGGACGCGACGTTCACCCTGCGCCTCGCCTACGGCGTCGTGAAGGGGTACGAGGCCGAGGGGCAGAAGATCCCGTACGCGACCACGTTCGCCGGCCTTTTCGAGCGGGCCGAGGCGCAGAAGTACAAGGAACCGTTCGAGCTGCCGCGTCGCTGGCTCGACGGCGAGGGGAAGCTCGACCTGGCGACGCCGTACAACTTCGCGTCCACCGCGGACACGATCGGCGGCAACTCGGGCAGCCCGGTCTTGAACCGGGCCGGGGAGTTCGTCGGCATCAACTTCGACCGCAACCGGTTCGGGCTGGTCCGGAACTTCGTTTACACCGAGGAACAGGCCCGGCACATCTCGGTGCACTCGCGGGGCATCCTGGAGGCGCTGCGCAACCTGTACGACTGCCCGGGACTGGTGAAGGAGTTGACCGGAACGGATTGATCACGGTTGTTCGCGGACTGCCGGGAACCGAACGACTCGCACAATCGGACTAATCCCCGCAGCCCGCGCTGCCGATGTAATCCGTACCGTTGGTGCGCCTTCGCGGCCGCCCGGGAGCTCGGCCCTGTCGGAGGCGGCCCATGCGGGTTCGATTGTCCGCCCTCGGATTCATCTCCGCCCTGATTGCCGGCTCCGGGTGCAGCCTCGGCGGCCACTCGGCCTGCCTGGCCCCGCCGGAGATCTCGGCCATCTCCCTCAACCCGCAGGATGGCCCCCTGTGCGGCAAGGAGACCGGCATCCCGTTCTACCTGCCCAAGCCGCTCCTGATCGTCTCCAAGAACTTCCGGAACCTGGAGACCCCGACTGTCGGCTTGACTGACTCCGCCCCGATCCCGGGTGGGTTCGACGACCAGTCCAAGTATGCCGACCTGAACGCCCGGACCAACTTCGCCGGGTTGAACGCGGCCGGGACCCCGTCCACCGAGGTCGCCAACCCGGCCAGCACATCCACGGCCACCAAGTCGGGGCCGACGTTGCACTCGCTCGGCGGGCCCCCGGTGACCCCGGGCGCCCTCCCCGGCGACGGACTCACCCCGGACACGTTCTTCACCTACCAGATCGTCTTCGTCCCGGACATGACCCAAAAGTACGGCCTGAGGGTCCGCGGCGGCCCGGGCGAGATCCGGGCGGCCATGAACCTGGTTAACGGCTGGCAGTTTACCGGCATCGGCCCGTTCTACATGAAGGATAGCGCCACGGCGCAGAATCTCCTGGCGTCCGGCATCTCGGCCCGGCTAGGCGGACAGGCAGCCGCCGACCTGGTCAACGCGGCCGCCAACCTGGGTAAGGTGCTCGGTGGCTTCCAGGGCGGCGCCATCCCGTTCGAGGACCCGAGAGTTCAGAAGGTGACCGAGTTCGTCACCGCCCTTCAGGCGGAGGGGAAGGACGCCAGGTGGGAGAAACTGCGGCTCGACAACTACGCAGAGATCCACGTGTACGAGGCGCAACTGGCCCCGGATGGGCGGATGACCTGGTGCCCGATTACCGACCAGTCGATGTACCGCGACCTGCTCGGGAAGAAGACCGTTGTCAAGGAGCTCGCCCCGCCAGCCGAGCAAAAGAAGCCGGCGGCGGCCGCCGGGTTCCAGGGGGCCGTCGTCGTGGGGCCCGGGGACGACGTGACGCGGATGGCCGTCGCCGGGACGCTCGGCGTGCCGGTGACCGCGGCGCCCGTCACCACACTGCCGGTCACCGGGCTCCAGGCCGGCACGACTGCCCCCGTCCCGGCCGCCGGTGGCATGAACCAGATTCAGGTGGACGTCGCCCCGGGCGGCGGGGTCAACAAGGAGTTCAACCTCATCAAATTCGGCGATAAGGCGCCGCGGCCCAAGATCCAGAACCGCTCGGTGGTTGACACGACCACTCTGGTGCCGGGGCTGACCGTCCCGGCAGGCGATCGAAGTCGAGTCGAACCCGGGCCAATCGAGAGGGGCGGGGCCGCGCAGGGCAGTGCCGTACCCGGGGTGGCCGTCCCGTCCATCGTCAATCAGCCCGTCTTCAACAACCAGGGCGTGATCAGCCCGCCGCCCGGGCCGGCCATCCCAATCCCACCGGCCGCTCCGACCGACCCGGCCAAGGGCAAAGGGGCGCAGTAGACGGCGAATCGGGATCGATTCTCGCGGTCGTATCGTTTGTAGTGGCGCGCGGTGAGCGCGCCGCTACCGTTTACGCCGATTCCCTTGCCCGCTCGGATTGCCCGCCTTAAGCTCCTGTCACGACCGAAACGGACGGGCGTTCAGTTCCCGTTCCGCCGGCCCCGAACCACCGGGGTCCTATGCCGCTCGCCCCACTCCACCGCGAGCCCGACGCTCGACGCCTGCCGGCGATCGCTTACCTGGAAGTGATCTTCCCGACCCCTACGTACCCCAACGGGCGGACGATCGGGACAGGGTGCGTGATCGCCCCGCGACTCATCCTCACCGCGGCCCACATCGTCTACGATCACCGGCAGGGCGGGCAAGCACTGCGGGTGTTCGTGTCGCTCCCGACCGTGGCGAATACGATCGACACGACCGAAGTGGACTTCCCCCGGCAGTGGCGGGAGCCGCGCAACCCGCAGGACATCTCGCTGCTGTCGCCGGTGGACTGCGGGGTGGTCGTGTTGCCCGGATCGGTCGCCGCGCCGGTTGCCCCCTGGCAATTCCGGGTGGACGACGACGCTACCCTGGGCGGCGAGCTGTTGAGCGTGGCCGGTTACCCGGCATTCCCGCCCGACGGGTCGGCCCGGGGTAGCTTGTGGGGAGCGTCGTTCAACGTGGTCCAGGGCCAGGGACTGCCGGACGAGGCGGCCCGGTGCGAGGGGTTTCGGCTGTTCTACCCGGTGGAGACACTGCCGGGGCAGAGCGGGGTCCCGGTGTACGCGTTCGACGCGGCCACGAATCAGCGCACGGTCGTCGGCGTGCACACGTCGTTCGTCCCGTTCGCGGACGGGACAGAGCTCGCCAGCGCCCTGCGGATCGACGACCGCGTGGACCGGCTGCTCCGGGAGTGGGTGACGGAATTTGGCGGGGAGTGATAGCAATGAGCATCGGCGGAGTGACGGAATTTGGCGGGGAGTGATAGAAATGAGCATCGGCGGAGTGACAGAGCTGGCCGGCATGTTGCCGGCTGCCGGGGCGGCCGTCCCAGGCTCGGCCGACGGACCAGTGTCGGCGCCCGGCCCCGAGGGTGACGAGGCTGTAATCCTGCACTTGTTGCGGGTCCTCCGTCGCGTCGAACGGTCCGGGCCGCGGACCCTGATCGACCGGACGCTCGTGGAAGCCGCCCGGGCCGCGTTCGCCGCGCTGGCCCGGCAGGCCGAGCAGATCCTGACACCAGTCGCCGAGGCCCCCGCGGCCCCGGCCGCGGCACCTCCCCAACCGCGAGCCGCCTCCGCCCGCGCCGCCGCCCCGGATCTCGCACCGGCCCGGGCACCGCGCCAGCCCGCGACCAAGAAGCGCGGCCCCGGTCGCGGACCGGCCAACCCCCGCAGCGGCCCCGCCCTGTAGTGGCAGCCGCCCCGCCGTGCCCGTTTGTCCACTTTCCCCAGCCCCCTCCACCCGGCGAATTCACCTTGCACCGCCGGGCTTACCCTGGCATAACAGCCTGACCCTCGGGCCGACCTCTTGCCCAGTCCGCCCGCTTTGACTGGCCTTTGACCAACTTCTCCAGGTGTCCGGAATGATTCCGTCCCGCTCTCCGTCGCGCTCCGTTTCTCTGAGCCTTCAATCCCTCGAAGACCGCTCCACACCAGCCACGGCAGCGTACTCGGCCGCCACCCAAACCCTGACGATCACTGGGGCGAATACGGACGCCCTGACCGTCTCCGCCCTGATCAATAAGCCGACCGGGTACCTCGCGGTCGCGAACGGGATGGGCACGGTCTTCAGCAGCGACACCAACAACCAGGCCGTCCGCAACCTGGTCGTCCGTTTCAACACCGTGGCGAACGGGACCTTGACGGTGGACTCGTCCGTCCGCCTCGGCGGCAACCTGACCGTCATGGGGGGGACAACGAGTCAACTGCTCACCCTGGCCGGGACCGTCGGCGGGAACTTGACCGTGACCGGCACCGTCGCCGCGGCCGACGACGTGACGATCGAGGCGACGGCCCTGGTGGCGGGGAACCTGACCCTCAACCTGGGCGCCGGGAACAACTTCGCCCGGCTGCGGGCTGGCACCATTCGCGGCAACCTCGCGGTCAACGCCCTGGCCGGGAACGACACGGTCGAGCTGACCGCCACCGGCGACCTGACCGTCGGCGGGTCGGCCTCGTTCAACCTCGGCAACGGGACCAACCTGGTCCAGAGCCTGGCCCTCGCCCAGATCTTCACGGTCGGGACCAACTTCACTTTCCGCGGCGGCACCGGAAAGGACACGTTCGACCTCGACGGGTCCGGGATCGCCCTGCGCGTCGGCGGGGACGCCGCGTTCATGTTGAGCACGCCGACCGGGACGGACAGCAACGTGGTGAAGTTCGAGGCACTGGCCGTCGGTCGGAAGGCCACCTTCACCGGCGGCCTGGGGGACGACACCATTCTGTTCACGGGCGGGCTGGTCGAGGGGGGTAACTTCACCGCATCGCTCGGCGGCGGGCACAACTCGTTCGAAATGCAGACGCCCGGGACCAGCACCAACCTGGTCGGCGGGACGTTCACCTACGCCGGCGGCGCCGGGCTGGATCAGGTGTCCGTGGACGGGACGACGGTCGGCCGCGGTCTGACGGTGAACCTCGGTGGGACAGACAGCGTCGGCCAGTTCTTCCGGGCTGGCGCGGGCGGAGCCGGCGCGGTGACAGTGTTCGGAGCGGCCAAGGTGACGGCCGGGTCCGGCGACGACGAGATCACCCTGCATCGGCTCTACGCCGGCACGTCGCTGACCGTCATGGCCGGGGCGGGGGACGACGTGGTCGGGATTGACGACTCGGACGTGGCCGGGACGACCCGGATCGACCTCGGGTCCGGGGACGACGGCCTGAGGATCGAAATGGCCACCATTGACGGCGGCGGCGCGCTGAATGCCCCGACCACGTTCGGCGGCACGGTGGCCGTCCTGGCCGGGGCCGGCGACGACACGGTCCAACTGAGCAGCGACTCGCCCATGAACGGCACCTTCATCCACTTCGGGGCCAGGATCGCGCTCACCGGCGGGGCCGGCACCGACACTCTGGACAACGCCGCGGAGAACAAGTTCGAGGTGACCGGGAACTTCCAGGACTTCGAGGTGCCCCCGGTGCCGCCGCTGCCGTGACAACCGCGACCGACCGAACCGGCTTGATTGAATACATCTCGGCCCGTTGACATTTCCCCGCCCGGCGTGCAACAGTGGGTTGCCGCCGGACGGGTATACCATGCGCCAATCGCTCGCGTCCGTTCCACTGGCTGCCACGCTGTTATTCGCCGACCCGCTCGGCGCCGCCGATCCCCCGGGGGGGATCGCCCGCCTCGGTTCCGACCGGTTCCGCCAGGCCAACCGCATCGACGCCATCGCCTACTCGCCCGACGGTAAGCAGCTGGCCACCGCCGACGGCGATTCCATCGTCATCTGGGACGCGGCCGACGGCCGGCGCCTTTGCACCGTCCCAGTCGGGAACCACGAGTTCTTTGCCCTGCGCTATTCTTCGGACGGCCGCACCTTGTTTGCAGCGGCCACGGCCGGCGGGCTCACCCGGCTGTGCCGGATCGACCCCGCCGGCGGAAAGCTCCTCGACAGCCGGTACCTGCTCACCGACATGTCCAACGGACGATTCAGTCGCGACGGCTCCTGGCTCGCGATCCGCAATCAGGAGGGGAACTTGATGCAAGCAGTCGATACGTCGACCGGCGAGGGGGTCTGGACTGACCGGGAGAAAGTCGAATTGTCTTCCGGCTACGCCTGGCGGGCGGACGGGAAGGCTCTCGCGGGGGCGACCGTCACCGGCCGCGTGCGCCTATACGAGTCGCAGACCGGGAAGATTCAGCACGAGTACCGGCTCGAGGGCGGGCCCGCGTGGAGCATGGCCTTCTCCCCGGACGGCAAGGACCTCGTCGCCGAGGTCGGAGTCCCGGACCGCGTCACCCGGTTCGACGCTGAGACCGGCAAGGTGAAATGGAAGCACGACACACAACGCGCCGACGATTTGGCCTTCACCCCGGACGGTAAGGCCGTCTTCTACTGGGGGACGGCCGGGGGCCATCGCGGACCGAGCCGCTGGCGCTGGCTGGACGCCGCGACCGGCAAGCCGCTCGGGCTCGAGATGGACACCGAGTACGGGCACGCCGTCGCGCTTCGACTCGACGGCAAAGTGCTGGCGGTGGGCGGGCTCACGGGCCTCATTTCGCAATGGGACCTGACGACGCGCAAGCGACTGGACGCATCGGCCGACCCGCCGGAAGCGGTGACCGACCTGCGGTTCAGCGCCGACGGGACGAAGATCCGCGGCTGGGCGCGCGGATGGTACGAATGGGACTCGAAGTCCGGTCAAGAGACCCGGTTGACGCCCAAGCTCGACGTCGACGCCAACGAGCCGATCGCCGTCTCGCACGACCAGAAGTGGCTCGGCCGGTTCGTCGCGGATGCGACAGCGGACCCCGGCAAATCGCCGCAGCGGTTCGAGCTGGTTGATCTGAAGACCGGCAAGCGCGAGCGGATTCTCGCCGGGATCGAGCGCGACGATCGTTTCCGGTTCCTCCCGGACGGGCAGCTGCTGGTCGTCCGCGAGTCGGACCTGAGTCTGTTCGACCCGGCGTTCGGAAGGCGGGCATTCCAAATTGAAACCGGGCCGGGTCGGACGGTGGGCGTTTCGGTGGACGGAACGGCCGCGACCGCCGTGAGCCGGTCCGACAACGGGGCGTGGGTCACCCGGTGGGACCTGACGACCGGCAAGAAGGCCGGCGACTGGACCGGGACCGTTACCCGCCAGGGAGTGCTGGAGCGTGTCGAGGCGCTGGGCGGCGGGCTGTCCCCGGATGGCCGGCTTCTCATGATCCAGTTCACGCACGTCGAAAGCGAGTATCAACGCAGCGTCTGGATCGGCGTGTTCGACGCCCGGACGGGGCGAAAGGTGAGCGAGTGGGAGCCGCGGCAGTCGATGCGCCCGGTGTTTAGCCCCGACGGTCGGTCGGTCGTTTGCCTCTCCGGCGGGACGGCCGGGATCGACCTTCGGGAAGTGATAACAGGTGGCCGGCGGGCGGAGTCGTTCGGCAGCCGGGCCGTGGACGCCTGCCGGTTTCGCCCGGACGGGAAGGCGCTCGTCATCTCCACCCGGCCGGGGCCGGTTGAAATTTGGGATCTACCCGGACCGCACTTCGACCGGACCGCGGCGCGGGATCCAACGAACGGCGACCAGGTCTGGACGGCGCTAGCCGCCCCGGACGCGGCCGAGGCGTTCGCCGCGATCCGCCGATTGCAAGCCCTTCCGACGGAAGGGGTCGTCTTCCTCAAGTCTCGCGTGAACATGCCGGCTGGGCCGACGGCGGAATGGGTCGCGGAGCGCGTCAAGTCACTCGACGCCGCACTCTATCGCGACCGTGAGAAGGCGACGGCCGAATTGGCCCGTGTCGGAGATGTGATCGAGGGGCAGCTGCGCGACGCCCTGGCGACCGCCCCGACCGAGGGCCGCGAGCGCCTCAAGGCGTTGCTTACGAAGGCCGAGACAATGACCCCGGACAAACTACGCGTCGTGCGGGCGTGCGAGGTCCTGGAAGGGATCGGTTCGGCCGAGGCCCGAGAGGTGTTAGCGACCTGGGCGAAGGGTCCGCCCGGTGCGGGGCTGACCCGCGAGGCGGCCGAGTCGCTCGCGCGACTGAAGGAGCGCGGGAAGTAACTGGTGGAAACGGTCGCCGTTGACATGCGGCTTCGCGGCGTGCGACAGTGATGTCCTTGCCCGTCGGTGATTCGCATGCGCCGCCTTCTCGCAGTCCTTTCGATCCTCCTGCCGGCCTCGCCCGCCGCGGCGCAATCGCCGGACATGTACGAGGGGTCGATCCGGGGCTTCCTCAAGCGCCTCGGATCGGAACGGTTCCGGCAGGCGAACCGAGTCGAGGCCATCACTTACTCCCCGGACGGCAAACACCTCGCCACGGCAGACGGGGAGTCCATCCACATCTGGGACGCGGCGGACGGCCGGCGGGTCCGGACCGTCTCCGTCAAGAACCGATCGTTCGTCAATGTGCGATACTCTCCCGATGGCCGCGTCGTCCTGGCCGTGGCAGCCGTCAACGAAGACATGCAACTTTACCGCATCGACCCGGTGACCGGGAAAGTACTATTCGATCGACCGACTCAGATCGGTAAGAGCGTTTGTGCGTTCAGCCCGGACGCGGCCTGGTGCGCACTTCGCACGGAGCAGGGCAATCGGCTGCACGTTATCGACACCGGCACAGGCAAACCGGCCTGGTCCGACCACCTGGGCGAAGAGAAGTTCCATTCCCTGGCCTTCCGCGGCGACGATACGGCGCTGGCCGTGGGCACCCTTTCCGGCCGCCTGCGGCTCTACGACCCCAAGTCCGGCAAGCTCATGCACGAGTACACCTTGGAGGGCGGGGCCGTCTGGAACATGGCCTTCTCGCCTGACGGAAAGGACCTCGTCGCCGAGATCAGCAGTCCGGGGCCGAATCACGTCGCCCGGTTCGACGCGGAGACCGGGAAAGTAAGGTGGACGTACAGCACCGCCCGGGCCGCCGTGCCCGGCTTCACTTCGGACGGCCAGTCGATCTTGTACCACGGACAGGCCGTCAACCGGCACGACCCGGAAGTCTGGTGGTGGCTCGACGCCGCGACCGGCAAGCCGCTCGACCGGACGATGGACGCGGATCATGGGCACGCGGTGGCGATTCGCCCGGACGGGAAGGTGCTGGTCGTCGGCGGCTTCCACGGGCACATTTCGCAATGGGACCTGACGACCTACAAACGATTGGAGGATGCCTCCGCCGACCCGCCGGCGCCGGTTACTGGGCTCCATTTCAGCCCGGACGGGAACACACTCCGGGGCCGGTCGCAGGAGCGCTGGTACGAGTGGGACGTGAGGACCGGCAAGCAGACCGGGGTGCCCGCCCGCGCGCGGGAGCAAGGACTCGCAGGCTCGGAAAGCGGGACGGCCACGGTGACCCCGGCTGGCGATCGCCTCAACTTTGTCCGCTGGGATCGCGCGACCGGTCCGCGGGGGGCTGAATTCTCGGGCCGGCTCCCCGACCCGGACTTGATGAAGAAGTCCTTCGATTGGAACGCGACCCTGTCGCCGGACGGCAGTGTGTTGGCCGTGACCTTCGTCCACGCGGTGTTTAGCGACCAGGAAGAGCTTCACACCGCCCTCTTCGACGCCCGCGCCGGTCGGTACTTGTCCGGCTGGTGGGACCTACGCTTCCGGGGCGACCTGGCGTTCAGCCCGGACGGGCGCTCGGTCGCTTGCTTCCACCACGCGGGGCTCGGCATCGACATTCGGGAGGTGGCCTCCGGGGCCCGGCGCTTGCGGTACCCGATCGACCGTCCGATTTCAGCCTGCCAGTTCAGCCCGGACGGCCGGGTCCTGGCGATTGGGGCTTCACCCGGTCCCGTCGAACTCTGGCAGGTGACCGAGGTTTGGGTGAGTAAGTGGGGATCAGAGAAGCCGGACACCTTGTGGGACGCCCTGGCCGAGTTCGATGCGAACCGGGCGTTTGACATCATCCGCCTCCTGCGGGCGAACCCGACCGAGGCGGTCTCTTTCGTGAAGGAACGGGTGAAATCGCCGAGGGCCGCGGCGGCGGACTGGGTAAGCGCTCGCGTCAAGGCGCTCGACGCCCCCGCGTACCGCGACCGCGAAAAAGCGACGGCCGAGCTCGCCGACGCGGGCGAGGTCGTCACCGACTCGCTGCGCGACGCCCTGAAGACCGCGACGGCCGAGGCCCACAAGCGGTTGGAGGAGTTGCTTGAGAAGTCTGACGCAAAAACGCCCGAAAAGTTGCGGGCGGTGCGGGCCTGTGAGGTGCTGGAAGGAATCGCTACGCCCGAGGCCCGAGCCCTCCTGGCCGAGTGGGCCAAGGGCCCGCCCGCGGCGACACTTACGCGGGAGGCAACGGGTTCAGTGATGCGACTTCGCGGACGACCAAAGTAGGGTTGGAGTTGTTCGCGCCGGCTTGGTGGGGGATATTCTGCACAGTCCGGCACGGGAGGAGTGGGCGATGGCAGTCGGCGTGACTGGGGCATCGCGCTTCACGTACATGGATGAACTGCTGCGCGATCTCGGTGGGATTCCACCGGGCCGGGTCCGGCTCAAGCCGACTCCGGGGACGGCCACCATCCGCGACCTCATTCGATATCAGAAGAAAGACGGTCGAGTGTATGAGCTGGTCGACGGCACCCTGGTGGCCAAACCCGTGGCATTCGATGAATCGACTATTGCAGTCCGGATCGGTGGCATCCTGGAGCGATTCGTCACTGAAGCCGACCGCGGGACGGTGGCCGGCGAGCAGGGGCCGATGAAGCTGATGCCCGGTCTAGCCCGTGGGCCCGATGTGTCATTCGTGAGTTGGGCACAGATTCCAAATCGGGGTGCCCCCAGGTCGCCCGTCCTGGACCTGTTTCCGGACCTGGCGGTTGAGGTCCTGAGCAAGGGCAACACCCGCCGGGAGATAGCCCGCAAGCGCAAGGAGTACT
>DATFWZ010000140.1:0-12353 GCA_035258765.1 Gemmataceae bacterium | reverse complement strand
CGACCTCGGTGTCGCCGACTCGTGCCACACGGTCATCAAAGTCGGCGAGAAGGTCTACTACTTCGACAAGGAAGCCACGAAGAAGTACCACAAAGAGATCTGCACCACCCCGAAGGACGGGACCGTCGTCGGCAAGGTCAGCAAAGACGGCGACAAGCTGATCGTCACGCCCTCCAAGGTCGAGTTCAAGAAGTAAGCGGGTCGGGCTACAACAGCAAGGGACGCGACGGCACCGGGTCACCGGTGGCCGCTGCGTCCCTTGCGGCTTTCCGGTGAACGATCCCGGTGGCCGGCGGTTGGCCTCCCGGAGGTGTCGGATGCACGTAATCCTGGCGAGCCCACGCGGGTTCTGCGGCGGCGTGAACATGGCCGTCGAGGCCCTGGACGCGGCCCTCAAGGCGTTTGGCACCCCGCTGTACGCGTACCACGAGATCGTTCACAACCGGCCGGTGGTCGAGCGGTTCCAGGCTCGGGGCGTGGTGTTCGTGGAGTCGATTGAAGACGTGCCGGAAGGGGCGACCGTTCTGTATAGCGCCCACGGCGTGGCCCCCGCAGTCCGGGAGGCCTCCGCCCGTCGCCGACTGCGGGCGATCGACGCCACTTGCCCTCTGGTTACAAAGGTCCACACGGAGGCGATCCGTTACGCCCGCGAGGGGTACACGATCGTCCTGATCGGTCACGAGGGGCATGACGAGGTCGTCGGAACCATGGGCGAAGTGCCGCACTCGATCCTGCTGGTCGAGGACGAGGCGGACGTCGCGGCGCTGACACTCTCGCCGGATGCGAAGCTCGCTTATCTCACGCAGACGACGTTGAGCGTGGACGAGTGCGAGGGGATCATCGCGGCGCTGCGGCGCAAATACCCACAGGTCGTCGGGCCGGCGAAGTCGGACATCTGCTACGCGACTCAGAACCGGCAGGAGGCGGTCCGGGACTTATCCGCCGAGGCCCGGGTCGTGCTGGTCCTGGGCAGTCAAAACAGCTCGAACAGCCAGCGACTGGCCGAGCTCGCCCGGTTGCGAGGCAGGTCGGCGCACCTGATCGACACGGTCCGCGACGTCCGCTATGACTGGTTCCATCCGGACGACGTGGTCCTGGTGACGGCCGGGGCGAGCGCCCCGGAGGAGAACGTGCAGGAAGTCATCGACTACCTGCGGCGACGGTTCGATGCTACAGTCGAGACGCGGACGGTGCGGGAGGAACACGTCAGCTTCCCGCTGCCGCGGGAGTTGCGGAACTTGCCGGTGCTGACAAGTTGAATAGGTGACATATGCCGGCAACCATCGTTCGACTTGGATTGGCCGATCACGGACATCCGGTTACTGCCAAGGAGTTCGACGCAGCCGACTTTGAGGAGGGATACAAATACGAGCTCATCGACGGGAGGCTCTACGTGTCGCCCGAAGCTCAAATTCCCGAAAACCGCCTGGAGACCTGGCTTTTTCGCAAACTGTGGGCGTACGCGGACGAACGGCCGGATGTTGTGAACTACGTGAGCAACAAGGCACGCGTAGTAGTTCCCGGCCGCCGACGCACGACTATCCCTGAACCGGATTTGGCAGCCTATGCCCACTACCCGCTCGATGAACCGTTCGAGCGCGTGAAATGGAGGGGAATCTCACCGGTTCTGGTTGCAGAGGTCTTGTACGCCGCGGACCCGTACAAAGACCTGGTTCGAAACGTCGCCCTGTTTCTGCTTGTCCCCTCAATTCGTGAGTATTGGATTATCGATGCGCGAGATTTTCCCGACGAACCGAAGCTGATCGTCCACCGCCGTCGCGGCAAGAAATGGGTCGTCCGCGAGTACTTGTACGGCGACACCTACGAGACTAAACTCCTCCCCGGCTTCTCACTCCGCGTTGACCCCCGCCGCTGACCTCTCCCGGCGGCCAGGTGACTGATGACCGCCGACCTCGACTACCAGCCCCAATTGCCAAAGCGCCGCGACTGGCGGATCGGTTGCGCCGGGGCCGGGTTCATCATGCGCGACTGTCACCTGGTCGCCTACCGCCTGGCCGGGTTCAACCCGGTGGCGATCGCGTCCCGGAAAATCGAGACCGCCCGCGACGTCGCCAAGCGGCACGACGTCCCGACCGTCCACGCCACGATCGACGACCTGCTCGCCGACCCGTCAATCGAGGTCCTGGACATCGCCGTCCCACCCGACGTTCAGCCGGACATCATCCGCAAGGCCGCGGCCCGCAAGAGCGTTCGCGGCATCCTGGCCCAGAAGCCGCTGGCCATGTCGGTCCGCGAGGCGACAAGTTGTGTCGAGGCCTGCGAGCGAGCCGGGATCAAGCTGGCCGTCAACCAGAACATGCGGTTCGATCAATCGATCCGCGCGATGAAGTCGCTCCTGAGCCGCGGCGCCCTGGGCGACATCGTGCTCGGTTCGATCGAGATGCGGGCGATACCGCACTGGATGCCATGGAGCCAGCAGTTGCACTCGCTGTCCACGTTCGTGATGAGCATTCACCACCTGGACACGTTCCGCTATTGGTTCGGCACCCCCGACCGGGTGTTGGCCAGCACGCGACCGGACCCGCGGACGAAGTTTCCGCACCGGGACGGGGTCAACCTCTACATCCTCGAGTACGACTCCGGCGTTCGCGCCACGAGCTGGGACGACGTGTGGGCCGGCCCGGCCCGGGAAGGGGCCGCGGCGGACATCGGCATCCGCTGGCGGGTGGAGGGGACCCGGGGCATGGCCCGGGGGACGATCGGCTGGCCCGGTTACCCCGCCCGCGTGCCGAGCACGCTCGACTACACGATTTCGGGCGATCCCACCTGGCACGAGCCGCGCTGGGACGAGGTCTGGTTCCCGGACGCCTTCGTCGGCACAATGGCCCAGCTTCTGGTGGCGCTGGAGGACGGAACCGAGCCGGAGATCGGCGGGCGCGACAATCTCGAGACGATCGCCCTGTGCGAGGCGGTGTTCGCGGCCGCCAAGGAACACCGGGTGACAACCGTTCGGGAGTTCCTGGTCCGGTGACGATGATCCGCACCGGTCAATCGGCCCGAAAGGGTTTCTTCCCTTCGTAAGTCTCCAGCCGCTGTCGCGCCGCCTGGCCCTTCTCCTTCGCGTACCCGTCGTCCCCGACGGCCTTCTTCTGCCACTCCACGGCGCCGGGGAAGTCGCCGGCCTCGGCCAGGGCCGCCGCCATCACCTCCCACACACTTCCGCCCGGGTTTCGAGTCAACTCCAGCGCCTTTCTCGCGCACTCGACGGCGGCCTTGCCGTCACGGAGTGTGCCGTCCGGGTGGGTTGCTAGGAGCCACGCTTTTTGCCGGTACGCGGGGGCATACTTGCCGTCGCCCGCGATCGCCTCGTCCAGGTCGGCCAGGGCGCGGCGGGGGTTTCCGCAGGCTACCCACGCCTCCGCCCGTCGGGTCATCGCGGCCGCGTACTTTGGCGACAGTTGCATGGCCGTGTCCAGGTCACGGATCGCCGGCTGGTATTCCTTGCGGGCTAGGTGCACGCCGGCCCGGTGGTAGTACCCGGTCGCGAACATTGGGTCGAACCGGAGCGCTTCGTTGAAGTCGGCCAGCGCCGCGTCGAGCTTCTGGAGGGCGGCGTGAACTTGACCGCGGGCGGACCACGTGTGCGGGGATGTCCCGTCCGCTTTGATCGCTTCCTCGGCGTCTTCCAGTGCCTTGGCGTACTCCCGCTTCTCCCGCCACACATTGGCGCGTCCGGCGAAGGCGCGGCCGTACTTCGGATTGATCTTTACAGCCCGGTCGTACGACTGGACAGCTTTGTCCCATTCGCCCAGGTTCGAGTACAGGTTGCCGAGGTTGCCGAGCGGGACGTACGACGTCGGGGAGATTCTGATGGCCTCCTCGTAACCCGCCCGGGCCAGGTCGTACTCCTTCCTGCGCGAGTAGTAATTCGCCCGGTTGTTCCAGTAGGCCGATTGCTGGGGCGAGATCTTGAGCAGCTCGTCGTAGTCCTTGATGGCCGCGTCCCAGTCGCTCAAGAGCTCGTACGCCTTGGCCCGGCGCATGTAGTTGGACGTGTTTTGCGGCTCGGCCGTGATCCGCTCGCCGTAGTACGCGACCGCCTCCTTCGGGGTCATCACCTGGGCCCGGTCCACCCACACGTCCACCCCCTGATGACGTACCAGGACACGCCCGCGCTCCTCACCCACGGCCGGGACCTCGGTCACGGTCAGGCTCCCCGGGGACGGACCGGTTGGCCCCACAGGCGTGAAGGCGACGCCGCTCGCCTTGAGCATGACCGTCTGCCCGGCGACGGGCGGCGGGTCGTGGCGGTGCGGGTTGGGGGCCGCGATAAGGGCCGCGACGAGGAGGGGACTGAGCATGAGCCCTCCGGGGACTGTGTGCGCGACGAGCGACAATGGACAAGACGAACGACGATCCACGTTCTTGCCGCCCGTTACTTCTTCTCCGGCCCCGGCTCGCGCGCCGGGGGCGGCTCGATCGGCTTGAACTCGCCCTTGCCCTTCTTGTCCAGGTTCTTGTTCAAGTCGGCCGGGTCGAAATCAACCTTGGCCCCGCCGTCAGGCACCTCCACCTGGGCCGTCCAGAGGATCGCGTTGACGACCGTGCGGCGGAAGTTCTCGTCCGCCCAATTGCGGTGGAAGTGGGCGCCGGTGAACCCAAAACCGCGACCGCCGTCCGGCCGCTCGTACGCCCAGGCCATGTGCTCCGGCCGGCCGGGGTGCATCTTCGCGGCCTTGGTCCCGCGCTTGTCGTCCGGTGGGATCGCGGTCAGGATCGGGGTCACCCCTTTCATGTCATCGACGAACCGCATGTTGAAGTACCATTCGTCACGCAGCACGAACGGCTTGACCCCGCGGGTGATCGGGTGCTTGGGCAGCGAGCGAATCTCCGCGTCCCAGTGCGGGTTGATCGAGTAGTCCGGCTCGTAGTACCCGCCCATCCAGCCGAGGACGCGCTTGCCGTGCTGCGGCAGGTAGTCCACCGCGAAGTGCAGGTTGACCCAGCCGACACCCTTGTCCATGAGCTTCTGAATGCGGTCCATGCGGTCACCCTTGTCGTCCTTCTGGACCACTGGGTGGCCGTTGCGGCCGTCCATGAAGAAGACGAGGCTCGCCGCCCCGTCGAAGATCTTTTCGTTCTTGGGCCACCCGTCGCGGGCCATCACCGGCCACACTCCGTCGGTCTGCTTCAACAGGTTCATGAGGATGGCGCAGCCGGCGAAGAACTCGTGCTCGCCCGGGCCGTGACTCTTGCTGCCGGCGACGAGGACGATTTTCTTCCCTTTGAAGTCGGCCGGCGGCTCGACCTCGAGGGGGACTTTGGACTGGTCGTACGGGTCGATCGCGGGCTTCTTGTCGTCGGCTCGCGATGCGGGCAAGCCGAGGGCGACGACGAGGGCGGACAAAAGGAGACGCCTGCTCATGGGGAGAGGTCCGAATGAAGTCGGGCGACGAGCCTTGAGGAAAGCACGCCGGGAACGGGATCGCAAGCGCATTCTCGAATTTGCACCCGGCGTGTGAACGCACCGGATGGTTTGGGGACGTTTTTCGGCGTCCGCCGACTTCCCCCGATGTCTCTTTTCGTCTCCATCTGGGGGTAAGGCTGCCAAGGCTGCCAAGACTGCCAAGACTGCCAACATTCTTGACATACCCCCCAGGTCTCTTTCCTCAATTCCGTCCCCGAATAATTGCAGCAGGGCTACGGACCTTCGGTGGTAAATGAAATTTTGTACACTATCACTACCAACGTCCATCGGGAGTCAAGCATGGCCGACAATCACACTACCTCCGAACCAATCGACGTTCGAGCCATCGCCCGAGCGCTCGCGGCACCGTTCAGTGAAACCGAAGTGAAATTCAAGCCGCAAGCCGTCAAAGGGAACCGGGCCCTCGCGCTCGCGTACGTGGACGTCCGGGCCATCATGGACCGGCTCGACAACGTCCTCGGGTTCGAAAACTGGCAGGACGACTACCAGCTCCTGCCGGACAACTCGGTCCTGTGCCGGCTGCGGCTGCGGATCGGGAAGAAGTGGGTCACGAAGATGGACGTCGGCGGTCCGAGCGAGCAACCGGACGGCGGGGACCGCCTCAAGGCCGCGGTGTCCGATGCGCTCAAACGGGCCGCCGTCAAATTTGGGATCGGACGGTATTTGTACCGACTGCCCCAACAGTGGGCCGACTACGATCCGTTTAAGAGGCAGTTCACCTCGCCGCCGCGAATGCCGGACTGGGCGATTGCGCCGAAGCCCGCGAAAGGCACATCCTCGGCGGCCGCGGAGAAGAAGCGCGGGCTGCCGGCCAACGGTAAGGAGTTGCACCGGCGCCTCCGCGACGCGGACAACGACCTCGCGTCCCAGGGCCTGTGCCCGGTCGGCGCATTGCTCGCGCACGTGACACAGGCGGGGGTGAAGGCGGGGTTCGGGTCGGATTTGAACGACTGGGCGGGCCCGGCAATCGAGCTGGCCATTGCCGAGACGCGGGCGTTCAAGTCACATTTGCCGCTAGGGCTGGAGACGAAATCCGTGGCTTGAATGGAGTGACGCGTCGATTAGATTTTCGCGCAAGTTCCGCCCGGGAGTGCGTCTCGTTTTCGAGCCGGTCCGTCCACAGGTCAGCGGCCGCCGTGGCCGGCTCGAAGGGCGGTCTCATGTGCTTTCTCGCTAAGCACTTCCGAATACACGCCTGCCTGGGTCTGATGACCCTGGTGGCCTCGTCCGCGTGGGCTGCACCGGGCTGGATGGGCTTTCGCAACGATACGTCGGGCACGCTCGTGATCCAGGAGACGGGCGGCGGCCGCCCGGGCCGTCCGCAGAAGATCTTCGCGAACGAGACCGTTCGCGACACCCCTGCCGGCGGTGCGGCGCGGAAATTCGCCATCTACGCCGCCGACAAGCCCGACACGCCGCTCTACACCGGCGCCTTCCCGGTCCCCGGAGACAACGAGAACATCCTGTACGTGATCAAGTCCGACGGTAAGGGTGGGCTGACGATCGACGCGACCAAGATCCCCGCCGGCGCCCCCAAGACTCCGACGCCACCACCAAGCAAGCCGAAGAAGAAGGATTAACGACTTTCGAGTGACGAGAGGTGTCGTCACTCGCTAGTCCTTACTTCTTTTTCAGGCCGGTATGCGCGACGTGCTGCCAGTAGGCGGCCAGTTCGAACTTCGGATCGTTGTCGATGTTGTGGCACTGCGCGCAAAGCTCGTAGACGCGTAAGTACACCTTGTTCTCCGCCTCCGTCAGCATCCCCTGCCACTTGCTCCGGTCCTTTTCCTTGACCATTGCCTCAAGCCGCTGGAGGGTCGGCATCGCGCCAACGCCGTCCACTTTCCAGGGGCTCAGCGCCGCGGCGTGGCTGTGCGTGTGGCCGCGTCGCTTCTTCAAGTTCTCCTGCTCCTCGGCCACGTGCAGGTTGCCCGGGCCGTGGCACGACTCGCACTGGACGTTCTTCAGGTGCGGGGTCTTCTTCTCGTTCAGGTACCCCGTCTGGTACTCATACCCGACCGTGTGGCAGACGATACACTCGCCGTCGAAGTTCCGGCCCGACGGGTGGGTTGCGACCTTCGCCAAGGCGTCGTAGGCGTGCCCGTGCTTGGTGGTTGACCAGTGCATCCACTCGGCCTGGTGGCAGGCCTGGCAGTGGGCGTCGCCGACGAAGGCCGCCTCCCGTTGCCGCGCCTGGGCTGCGTGCAGCTTCTTCTTCGACGCCATGGCCGAGAGGTAGTCGTTGTCCTTGACGGTGTCCGCGTAATCCTGCAGCAGCTTGAGGATCGGGTGTCCCGCCTCCTTGTCCGCGGCCGTGTCGAATTCGTCGGTCATGGCAACCCGCTGGTAGTACAGCTCGATCCCCTTCGCGCCCTTGTAGATCCCGACCACGCCGACGTTCTGTCCCTTCTGCCCGACCTGGCAGATCATGGACGCGCTAGGTTGTTTGGTGTCGGGGTTCACACCCTCGACGACGGTCGGGACGTTCGGCCCGTCCGACTCGTCCGGGGTCTTGCAAATGATGATGTTGAACTGCGGGAACCCCTTGGCGGCCGTTTGGGCGTCGGCCCGGAGGTTCGTGCCCGGGTCGGTCCACTCGAATGGCCCCTGGTAGAGCAGCACCTTCACGTCCGGCGCCTGTCCGGCCTTGTTCCAGCCGTCGAGGATCCCGGCCACCACCTTGCCGGTGTCCGGGTTGTACTTGACGTCTCGATCGACCCCCTTCTGGATCAGCTCGGCGCCCGCGACGCCGACGACGCCGACGCTCAGCCCGGTCTTGGCCGTGATCACGTCCGATTCGGTCAGGGCCGACCCGCCGGGCTGGTCGCCCGGGAACTCGCCCCGGTTCGCGATGTTCGCGGCATGGATCCGCGGGAACTCGTTCCCTTTTTGCACGGTGTACTTGGTGAGCGCTTGCAGGAGGGGCATGGCCAGCTCCTCCTTGCCGACCGTGACCGCTTTGTAGCCCATGAGCTTCATGGCCTGCATGGCCGTTTCGTACTTGGTCAGCGTCTGCTGCGAGGTCGGCGTGTAGGGCAATGGGCGCGGGACGTCGCCGACGTCGAGTCCCACCACTTCCCAGCCGCGGGCCTTGAGCGACTCGATGAAGTTGTACCGCCGCTCCAGCCCGCCCTTCTGCGGGCTGGAGCAGCCGCACTTCTGCAAGTAGCCGTACATCTGGCCCGTGACCACGAGGACCAGGTCGGGCTTGCGGTCCTGGGGCCACTTGTCGAAGAGGACTTGCGGTTCGGACTTGGTCGTCGGAGAGGCCCGGACTACGGACGGGTCGATCTCCTGCCGGAAGAAGGCGAACCAGGCGATGACGAACGCGGCGACGGCCAGAGCCGCCGCCCCCATGCGGATGGCGAATCGAGGTGTCGGTCTCATGGTTTCCCTCCCGGGGCCGCCACGCCGCGAACGGCCTGTCCCTTTCTTATCGGACAACCCCCCCGGGCGGTTCACGCCATCTTTCGGCCCAGGGGCCCCGCGAGTTGCCTCAATTGCCCCAGCAGCGCCTTTAGCCCGTTGAAGTCGAGCGACTGGGCGCCGTCGGAAAGCGCCTTGTCCGGCTCCGGGTGCGCCTCGACGAGTAACCCGTCGGCCCCGGCCGCGAGGGCCGCGAGCGACATGGCCGGGACGTACGCCCGCTTGCCCGTCCCGTGGCTCGGATCGACGAAGATGGGCAAGTGCGACAGGCTCCGCGCCGGCGGGATCACCGACAGGTCCAGGGTGTTGCGGCTGTGGTCGGAAAACGTCCGCACGCCGCGCTCGCACAGGATGACGCGGTAGTTCCCGCCGGACATGACATACTCCGCGGCCATCAGCCACTCTTCCAGAGTGGCGCTCATCCCGCGTTTCAGCAAGACCGGTTTTCGCGTCTGTGACACTCGCTTCAGGAGCGAGAAGTTCTGCATGTTGCGGGTGCCGATCTGGATGACGTCCACCGCGTCCTCGACCGCGGCGGCGTATTCCGTGTCCATCAACTCGCTGACGATCCCGATCCCCGTCCGCTCGCGGGCCCGCTGGAGGATCTTGAGCCCTTCCGCGCCCATGCCCTGGAACGCGTACGGGCTGGTCCGCGGCTTGAACGCCCCGGCCCGCAAGAACCGGACCCCGTTCTCGACGAGGAACTCGGCCGTCTTCATGATCATCGCCTCGTTCTCGACCGAGCACGGGCCGGCGATGATAGTGAAGGTCCCCGGGCCGATCTTGCCTTGTTGCAAGTCAATGACCGTGTCGGCCGGGTGCATCTCCCGGCTGGCCAACTTGTACGGCTTGGTGACTCGGATGCACTCCTTGACCCCGTCGAGCACCTCCAGCTGCCGGGAGTCGACGGCCCCGGTGTTGCCGGTGATTCCGATGGCGGTCCGGGTGGCCCCGGGGAGCGGGTGCGGGGTGAGCTCGAGCGACTTGATCGACTCAATTACGCGGGCGATTTGTTCCGGGGTGGCCCCGGCCTGCATGACGACGAGCATGTCTGTGGTCAGTGGTCAGGAGTCAGTGGTCTGTGGTCAGGATATAGGTCCCATAGGACGTATAGCTCGCATACGACCCATATCCTGACCGTTGATGGAAGAGGAATACACCCAGCCCCGGGAAATCGAGACCGACCTGGCCGAGATCACCAGCCGGCTCGGGGAGCCCGACGCAATGCACCGGACCAACCCCCGGAGCGTTGCGTGGCGGTTCGTCCTGGGTGTGTTGATCGTCCTGGCCGCGGCCACCTTGCACTACCTGATGTGGTCCGGCGTGATCGCGTGGCCGAAGGGGGCGAAGATGTGGGTAATCCTGTTGGCCGCGATGTTCGTCGGGCCCGGGGTCGGGCTATACCTGATCGCTTTCGCGGTCCGCGGGCTGAAGATGTGGGTGCTGGTCTACCCGACCGGGCTATTCGTCTGGCATCGCGGGCGAGTGCTGGCGTTCCCCTGGGACGAGATCGCCGTCGTGCAAGTTGCCGGGCTGCCGGAGAAGGCCGTCCTGAACCGTCCCGCCGGCCCAGACCGGCTCCCGGAAGCGGTCTGGTACGATCTGGCCAAGAGCGGCCGCCGCGTGTTCGGGACGACGATCTCGCTCACTCGGCAGGACGTCGAGCAGGTCGGATTGCCCTCGACCTTGGGCGAGTTCAACGACCTTGGGCGGAGGATCCAGCAGGAGACGTACCGGAGACTGTTCCCGCAGAAGTGGGCGGAGTTTTGCAACGGCCAGACGCTCGAGTTCGGGCCGCTCTCGTGCAGCGCGCGCGGGATCACCTTGAAGAAGGACACGCTCCCGTGGGCCGAGGTGGACGCCCTGGAGCGGGTCGGGGACAAGCTGGAGATCAAGCGGGTCGGGAAGAAGAAGGCGTGGGCCAAGTGTGAGTTGAGCGGGTTCGTCAACCTGCACGTCCTGATGGGGATCGCGGCCGCGGCGCGGGGCACTGCCGTTTAGCTACACTACAACGCGATCCGCGCCGGTTTTTCTCCCTCTCCCCCCGAAGCGGGGGGAGAGGGGTTGCAAACGGTCCGCCGACCACCAAATCAATCGTGGCGCGGTACTCGATTCTCACCCGTACTTCTTGTGGCACTCCCCTGACGTCATCTTCGGCGCCTTGATCAGCCCGTCAGAAAGCTTCTCGCCTTCCGGGTCCAGGTACAAGCGGCCGGATTGCTCCGTGATCGTCGGGTCGTAGCCGATCACGTGGGCGTTGAAGATGTACCCGGTCTCGGACGTGCACTGGAACCAGTGGATGTTGTCCTTGTGGTCTGAAATGGTGGACGCCCCGCCCTCCTTGAACTCGCGGTCGATCGTCGGCTTGATGATGTAGTGGTCCCTGTGGGTCTCCAGCCGGTCGTAGTGCCGGCCGCGAAACGTGCCCCGCAGGACGATGAAACCGGTGCACATGTTCATGTGCCCGTGCGGAACCACCGCCCGATCTTTGCGCAGGCAGAAGATCTGCTTGCCGAACGTCAGGGTCTTGAGCCCGTCGATCCTGGTCAGATCGAAGTTGGCGCTGAGGGCGCCGTTCGCGGGCGGCTTCGCCTTCTCCGCGAGCCGGTCCAGTTCGATGAACTTGACCAGTTCGGCGAGATCGACCTTCTTGTACAGCTCGTCCATCTTCGTCTGGAACTCGACGTCCTTGAGCTTCTGGCCCTTCAGGTCCTGGCCGATGGCGTTCAGGTCCTTGAACCACTGGCCGACGAGCGGCTTGACGTCGTCGGCGAACAGGTCGCGGGCCCAGAGCATTTCGAGCAGCCCGTAGGCCAGGACGGTCGCGGCGAATTCGCGGCGCGTGACGGCGGTCATGGGGTCCCCTTGGGTGTTGGCCGGTCCAGATTAACACACGCAACCTCTCGTTCCCAGGCTCCGCCTGGGAATGAGAGCGCTGCCCTTATGCAAAATGATCCTTCACCCCCGCGTAGGACTCCTTCAACACGGGGACGGCTACGTCGCTCACGATGTCCTGGACGACCAGGGCGCTGGTCCGCTTTCGGAGCCGGCTCTCCGGCTTCAAGATGAGCCGGTGCGCCAGGACCGGGTGGGCCATGCGCTTGACGTCGTCGGGCAAAACGAAGTCGCGCCCGCCGATCGCGGCCAGCGCCTGCGACGTGCGAAAGAGCGCGATCGACGCCCGCGGGCTGCCGCCGAGAAGCACGTCCTCGTGGTCGCGGCTGCCGTGGACGATTTGCAGAATGTACGTCCGCACCTTGTCGTCCAGGTGGACCTCGCGGATCGCGGTCTGGGCGGCGAGAATGTCTTCCGCGTTCGCGACCGGTTTGAGGTCGTCGATCGGGTGGCCCTTCTGCATTCGCTCGAGCATCCGGCCCTCCTCATCGAGCGACGGGTAGCCGAGGCTCAGGCGAACGAGGAACCGGTCGAGCTGGGCCTCCGGGAGCGGAAACGTCCCCTCCTGGTCGATCGGGTTCTG
>DATFWZ010000139.1:0-8492 GCA_035258765.1 Gemmataceae bacterium | reverse complement strand
GTCCCGGCGGTCGCGACGCAGATGCTCTGGGCGTCGATCATTTTCCCCATCACCCCGCCGGTGCTGTTCGCGGTGCAGATGAGTGTCTGGGCCTGGCTCTCGGTGAGGTTGGCCATCGCCCCGGCCCCGTGGGCGGCGTAGACCTCGGTCGCGGTGATTTTCTGCAGGCTGCCGAACAGGGCATTGCTCCCGGCGTCGGTCCCGGTCAGGAAGACGCCCAGCCACCCGAGCATGGCCGCGAAGAACGGGTAGAGCACCCCCGTCTCCGCGAACGCGATGCCGAGGGTAGCATCCATCCCGGCGTACTTGGTGACATAGCTCAGCCCGAGCATGCACGCGATCGTCGGGATCGGCACCTTCATCTGGATGAACGTCTTGCGCAACACCGTCAGCGCCGTCCGCGGCCGCACCCGCAACACAACGGCCGCGACCAGCGCCGACATGAACACCGCGGTCCCCGGGGCCGTCAGCCAGTTGAACTTGAACGTCGCGGCCTCCGTCCGCTCGTCCCCCTGCGCACCCGGCTTCTGCAACCGCTCCGCCCGTTCCACTTCCTTGTGCAGCGTCGGGACCGGTACGTCGTAGTACGACTCGATCACCCCGAGGTCGAGCGGCTTCTTCCGCTCGGACTCCTGCTGCCGGGCAATCCCACTGGCCATCAGCAGGACCGACATGATCACCCACGGCGACCAGGCCAGCGCGATCCGCCCGGCCGTGAGCGGCGGCTCCTTGGGGTCGGAGTTGGGGACCTGGAACGCGGCCGCGAGCTCCTCGCCGTAGGGGGGCTCGCACGCGTGGAGCTGCCGGACGCCCTCGCTGCCAAGCGCCCACGCACCAGTCGTAGACCCGGACCCGGTCGCCGAGCACCAGTCCGTTCGCGAATGCTGCGGAACCGGGCGAACGGAGGTCACGGACCTCGCGTGAAGCTGTTTGCCGGCTCGTTGCGCTCGGCTAGAATCGCGCCGGCATCGCGGGTTGACCCGCCCACCGCGCCGTGGTGACACCATGACCGCAACGATGACGGCGTACGACCATGTGGCTTACCCGGGGTACCCGATTCCGCACGCCCACCCGGGTCGGCTGGCCGCGATCGCCGCCCTGCACGGCCTCGACCCGGCCCCGCCATCCTGCTGCCGCGTCCTCGAACTCGGCGCCGGTGATGGGGGAAATCTAATCCCGTTGGCCTACGTGCTGCCAGGGGCAACCTTTCTCGGCATCGACCTGGCGCCGACGCCGGTCGAGCGCGGCCGTCAGTGTATCGCGGAACTGGGCCTGACCAATGTTGAGCTGCGGTGCGGAGACGCCACAAACCCGCCCACCGACCTCGCGAGCTTCGACTACATCGTCGTCCACGGGCTCTATTCCTGGGTCCCGCCACTCGTCCGCGAGCGCGTATTGGCGGTCGCCCGCGATCACCTCGCACCGAACGGCGTCGTGTACGTCAGCTACAACACTTACCCGGGGTGTCACGTTCGCGAGATGATCCGCGGCATGATGCGGTACCACACGCGGGCCATGACCGAGCCGCGGCACCGCATCGACCAGGCGCGGGCGGTCGTGAAGTTCGTCGCCGACGGGCAGGTCGCCCCCGGGGCTTATGCCGCGGTCCTGCGAGAGGAACTGAACCGAGCCGCCTACGCCGAGGACGAAGCCCTCCTGTTCCACGACGACCTGGCCGAGGTCAGCGACCCGGTCTGGTTCCACGAGTTCATCGATCACGCCGCTCACCACGGCCTGCGGTTCCTGGCTGAGGCCAGCTACCACTCGAGTGACGTCGGGCACCTGCCAGAGAAGGCTCGCGACACTTTGCTCGCGCTTCGGCAGGCCGACGTCGTGCAGGCCGAGCAGTACCTCGACTTCTTGACGTGCCGCCGTTTCCGTCGAACTCTCCTTTGCCGGCAGGATGTCGCGGTGCGCCCCGACGCAGACCCGGGGCGAGTGCGAGGAATGGCTGCTTGCTGCGCGGCGAGGCCGGAGGGCGTGCCCGACCTGGCACCGGATGTCCTTGTCACATTCCGCGAGCCAGACGGCGACGGCAGGATGACCACCGACTTGCCGTTCGCCAAGGCGGCGGTGCTTCACCTGGGCGAATGCTACCCGCGCGGGCTGCGGTTCGAGGAGTTGCTCATCGCGGCCTCCGCCCGTGTCGGCAGAGCCCCAAGCGATTCGGACCGGGAGGCGCTGGCGGAGACGCTGCTCACGGCTTTTGCGGGCGGGATGGCTGAGTTGCTGGTCGATCCTCTGCAATTTGCTCGGGAGGCAGGTCCACGACCGGAGGCCAGCGCGATCGCCCGCCGACAAGTCCGGGCGGGTGACCAGATGTTGACCAACCTGCGGCATGAGCGGGTCAAGGTGGATCGGCCCGTGGCCCGGCAACTGCTGCTGTTGATGGATGGTACGCGAGACTTCACGGCGCTGACGGACGAGCTGACCAAGTGGGCGGCCTCCCAGCCCGCAGTATTGGCACCAGCGACCGCGGTCCAGATTGGGCCGGAATTGGAGGCACTGGCAAGATTGGCGTTAATCAATGAAACGACGAACAACCTCCCTCGTCGTTGAACCGGGCCATGGCCGTCATGACAAACTTGAAGGCTGATCGTGCACCCGGGCCCGCGCGTCCTCCGGAATCGATCCTCGCCGTGGACACCGCCGGCGGCGCACGACTCAAGATCCTCGCGTCCGGCGAGTCCGAGCCGCGACGCTGACGCCATCTGTACCGCTTGCGCGGACCTCTGCAAGCTCTGCGCGGAAGTGTGCAACAAGCACCCCGACAACTCGACCATGAAGAAGTATGCCGACGAGTGTCGCATGTGCGCGCAGACCTGCCGGGAAATGCTCAAGCACGTCCCGCCGGGCAGCGAGCGGCGGTGATGGGGTTATCTGAGCCGCACACCCAATGCCATATGGTCGATTCCGTCGCGGCTTGCGAAGATTCTCCCCTCTCCCCCGTAAAGCCGGGGGAGAGGAAGTCCGAAGGTGGCTCCGTCGCCCTGGGTGCGAAGCTCTGATCGACTGCGATCAGAAGTCGTTGGGCACGACTTCGCCGCCGTTGCGGGTGATCAAGGCAGCCAGCGTCCGAATCGAGATCGATTGACGAAGGAACCGGACGGACCCGTCGCCGAAGAGCGCGTTCACACCACCTGAGTGGAACCCGTAAATTTGGCCGGTCCCGTCCGTCACGAATTTCGGGTCCGGATAGACCGTGACTTCAAACCCGTTGGCGGCGTTGATCCCCTGAGTGCCGGCCGCGGTACCGGTGCTATCCAAACCGATCAGGTACGGAACCTCGCTCGCGGGACGGCACCACCCACCGCCCTGAACGTGTACGGTTGGAGCCGTTCCGACAAGCTTTCCGCCCCGGTAAAGGTCAGGCTTCCCGGCCGATTCGGTCAGGTGGATGGTGTTCGAGAGTCCGTCGGTGACATCCGTGAGCCGCACCTTGTCGGTCTTCGACACGATGCCCGGGGCCGCGATCTCGACCAGGCCCTGCTGCACGAGGGCCGGATCGATGCCGTAGATTCCAGAGTAGTCCCCGGTCGCGATGGACGGCGTCCAGGTCGCCAGTTCCGGGTTCGCGTCCTGACGCTCGGGCCGCGGAGTCGAGGGACACTCCAGGACCTTGAGTCGAAGCGACACCGCCGGCTGGTTCAACGGATCGGACCAGTTCACATTCTGGTTGTAAATCTTGTAGATGTTGTCCTGCTCGTAGTAGGGGAGCAGAAACGTCGCCCAGCGTAGGCGAACTGTGCCGGTCGCGAGCGGGCGGATATTGCCGGGCAGGTAGTTGTTGGTGTCGTTGTAATTGTGCATCGCGAGGCCGAGCTGCTTGAGGTTGTTCTCGCACTTGACGCGGGCCGCGGCCTCGCGGACTTTCTGGACCGCAGGCAACAGCAGCCCGATCAGGATCGCGATGATCGCGATCACGACCAGCAACTCGATCAGGGTGAACCCAGCGCGCTTACCGGTTCTCATCGTCGGTTCCTTTTTTGGTGGGCCTCACGCGAAGCCCGGTGGCGTTAGCGTTAATTCGGGATCGCCAATAGCTCAGATCGAATACTCCGGTGCCGGGGCGAACACCCGGACCCGCCGCGGGGCGACGTACACCTCATCCCCCTTCTTGAGCGCCAGCTCGGCCGAGCGGTCGCGGGACAGCTCGACGCTCAATTCCATGTCGATTCCCGGGACTTTCACCTGCACGCGTGTGACCGGCCCCGCCGGGTTGACGTGCGTCACCCGGGCGGAGAGCCGGCCGTTGCCCGCGGGGGCCGTCTCGATGTCCAATTCGTGCGGGCGGACGTAGACGCGGGCCGGGCCTGAGTCATGTTCGACCGATCCCGGGCAATCCAACTCGACCCCGCCGACAATCGCCTTCCCTTCATGCAGCCGACCATGGAACACGTTCACCTGGCCGAGAAAGTCCATGACGAACGGGCTGGCCGGGTGCTCGAAGACTTCGTCCGGGCGGCCCGCCTGTTCCACTCGTCCCGAGTTCATCACGACAACGCGATCGGCGACTTCGAACGCTTCCTCCTGATCGTGAGTGACGAAGACAGTCGTCACCGCGACCTCGTTGTGCAGCCGGCGGAGCCACTGCCGCAGGTCGGAGCGGACGCGGGCGTCGAGGGCCCCGAACGGCTCGTCGAGGAGCAGCACACGCGGCCGGGCGGCCAACGCCCGGGCCAGGGCCACCCGCTGTCGCTGTCCGCCGGACAGCTGGGACGGGTAGCGCGGGCCGAGGCTCTCGAGCTTCACGAGTGACAGGAGTTCGTGGACCCGGGTCCGGACGTCGCGGTCCTTCCACCTGCGCACCCGGAGACCGAATGCCACGTTCTCGAACACGGTCAAGTGCCGGAACAGGGCGTAGTGCTGAAACACGAACCCGACGTTGCGTTCTTTCGCGGCTTGCCGGGTGACGTCGTCGTCGTGGGCGAGTACCGTCCCCTCGTCCGGGAAATCGAGCCCGGCGATGATGCGCAGGAGCGTCGTCTTCCCCGAACCCGACGGGCCAAGAAGCGCGAGCAATTCTCCTTGCGGAACGTCCACCGACACGCGGTCCAGCGCTTTGAACCCGTCGAACTGCTTGGAGACGTTTTCGACCCGGATGCTCATGACGAAGTTCCTTGAGGCCGCTCGGGCGCCCGCCGCGTGTGCCGCTCGATCCCGACTTTCACGAACAAGGTGACCAGGGCAAGCAACGTCAGGACCGAGGCCAGGGCGAATGAGCCCGGCGAGTTGTACTCCTGGAACAGCTTCTCCACCCGCAGTGGCATCGTGTCGGTCTGGCCGGTGATGCGGCCCGAAACGACGTAGACGGCCCCGAACTCCCCCATTGCACGGGCGTTGCACAGAATGACGCCATACAAGACGCCCCACTTGATGTTCGGCAGCGTGATCCGCCAGAACATCTGCCAGCCGCTCGCGCCGAGGCTCCGGGCGGCCATCTCTTCCTCCGGCCCGATCGCTTCCAGCACCGGGATCAGCTCGCGGGCCACGAACGGGAAGGTCACGAACGCGGTCGCGAGTACCAGTCCCGGAGGGGCGAAGATCACCTGATACCCGTGCTCGCGTAGCCACTCGCCGAAGTACCCCTGGGCCCCGAACAGCAGCACGAACACCAGCCCCGCGACCACCGGCGAGACGGAGAAAGGCAGATCGATCAGCGTTACCAGCAGTGTCCGGCCCGGGAATCGGAACCGGGCAATGCACCACGCGGCCGCGACGCCGAAGACCAGGTTCAGGGCCACCGCGACCGGCGCGACCGTCGCGGTCAGCAGGATCGAGTGTCGAGTGTCGGCGTTCCCGACCAGGTTGTCCCAGTACACACCGACGCCGTTCGACAGGGCCTGGGCGAACACGCTCACGAGCGGGACGACGATCAGCACGCCGACGACCAGCAGCGTCGCGAGCGTGAGCCCGCCGCGGACCAGCCAGTGGTCCTGGTGCGCCCGGCGGATCGGCGGCTGCGCGTCGGCCGGGAAGTCGTCGGGAAGCGCGTCAACCGCCATGGCGCTTGCTCCACCGCTCCAGGAGGTTGATCAGGGCCAAGAGGACGAACGACACGGTGAGCAGCACAACCGCGATGGCCGTCGCCTCGCGGTACGCGAACTCCTCCAGCCGGGCGACGATGAGGACCGGGGCGATCTCCGTCTGGAACGGCATGTTCCCGGAGATGAACACGACCGACCCGTACTCGCCGACCGCGCGGGCAAAGGCCAGGGCGAACCCGGTGACGAGCGCCGGGACAAGCGTCGGCAGGATGACGCGGGCGAAGGTCTGCCACCGGCTCGCGCCCAAAACCGTCGCGGCCTCTTCCGTCTCCGCATCCAGCGATTCCAGCACTGGCTGGACGGTACGGACCACGAACGGGAACCCCGTGAAGACCAGGACGAGGACGATCCCTAGTCGCGAGTACGCCCCCTCGATTCCGAGCGGCACCATGAACTGGCCCATCCACCCGTTTGGGACGTACAGCGTGGCGAATACGAGGCCGGCCACCGCCGTCGGCAGGGCGAACGGCAAGTCCACCAGGGCGTCCACCACGCGCTTGAGCGGGAAGTGGTACCGGACCAGGGTCCAGGCGACGACGAGTCCGAGGGCGACGTTGATTGTCGCGGCGGCCAGCGACGCGCCGAACGTGACCGCGTACGCGGCCCGGGCGCGCTCCGTCCACACGGTCGCCCAGAATTCCGAGAAGGAGAGTGACGCGGCCTTGAGGAAACAGGCCCCGAGCGGGATCAGGACCAGCACGCTCAGGTAGAAGACCGAGTACCCGAGGCTCAGAGAGAACCCCGGCAGCACCCGGCGGTTTACCGCTGCCATGCCGCAACGTCCTCCGCGACTTCGACCAGGCTAATACCCTCACACGCCTCGCGGAGCGAGCGCCACATGTCCAGCTCGACGGCCGCGAACGACCCCTTGATCCCGTGTCGCAGGGCGACCTGGTAGGCCGTCGTCGTCAGTCGGGCCAGGAACGCCTCCCGGTCCACTTCTCGTTCGATCGCGAGCATGGCTGCATAGTCTCCGGGGCAATTCATTTCGGCGGTCGGGCGTAGATCCGGTCGAACACTCCTCCCTCCGTGAAGAACCGGTCGTTGGCCGCGTCCCAATCCGTGGCGATCTCGGTAATCGGAAACAGCGTGATCTCTGGGAACTTGTCGCGGTTGCGGGCCACCGCCGCCGGGTCCGACGGCCGGTAGCGGTGCTTGGCGATCACGTCCTGGGCCTCATCCGTGTACAGGAACTTCAGGTAGGCCTCGGCCGCGGGGCGCGTACCCTTCTTGCGGACGTTGGCATCCACGACGGCCATGGGTGGCTCGGCCCGGATACTGACGGGCGGATAAACGACTTGCAGATTCCCGCCCGCCTCCTGGACGGCGAGGTAGGCCTCGTTCTCCCAGGTCAGGTAGACGTCGCCGATTCCGTTGCGAAAGGTGGTCGTGGACCCGCGAGCGCCCGAGTCGAGGACGGGGACTCGCTGGTACAGAGTGGTCACGAACTCGAGGGCCTTGGCCTCGTCGCCCCGGTGCTGGCGCAATGCGGAGCCCCAGGCGGCCAGGAAGCTGAGCTTGCCGTTCCCCGACGTCTTCGGGTTCGGCGTGATGACCCGGACGTTGCCCTTCAGCAGGTCGGGCCAGTCGTGGATGCCCTTGTCATTGCCGCGACGGACGACGAAGACGATGGTCGAGTAGTACGGCAACGACCGGTAGGGCAAGCGATTTTCCCACCCGGCGTCGATCAGGCCGCGCTTGTGGACGGCGCTGGTGTCCGACCAGAGGCCCAGCGTGACCACGTCGGCTTGCAGGCCGTCGATGACCGATCGCGCCTGGTTGGCGGATCCGCCGTGTGACATCTTGATCGACAGCCGGACGCCGCGCTCCTGCTCGTAGCGGTCGATGAACCGCTCGTTGATGTCGCGCCACATTTCGCGGGTCGGGTCGCAGGAAACGTTCAGCAACTCGGTCGGCGTCTGTTCCCGGACGATCCCGCCGGCGGCCAGCCAGATGGCCGAGCAGAGCACGTAGACCGCCGTCAGAGCCAGGAGAACTTTGCCTGCCATGCTTACCTCGGTCGGCCGCCTGACACGTGTTGCGGCTAACGATCTACGAGTGTTCCGCCACAGCTTGTTTGGTGGCGGGGCACCAGTCTCGCGCCGGGCGAGTTAAGAGGCCTTCCGGTCGGGCGCGAAAGTTCGACCCCTGTTGGGCGCTCAATTCTCAGGCCGCCAATTGCGACAATCTGGTGCTCGGGCGAATGGGCGCAAGTCCTTACCGGCACGGGCGGCCCGGCAGGCCGCCTCAGTCCGCCACACATGCACACCGAGTGGCGGCCTGAGGAATTCTGGACACTTTCCGGGGGTCCAGAACTTGACAAAGACCGGAATGGATCGGACACTCCGGGCCCCAACCTCGAGTTCTGCGGCACCCGATTTCGCTGTGACGGAACATATGGTCCTGGACGTTAATGAACAGCAAGCAGGTCGACTCAAAGATCAG
>DATFWZ010000138.1:0-2163 GCA_035258765.1 Gemmataceae bacterium | reverse complement strand
GTGCCGCTCGATTACGCAGACCATGGCCAATGCGGCCTCTGGCGACACGATCCAGGTCCGCCCCGGCATCTACGGCGGCAATACCAACTTCGACGCGGTCGTGGGGGGGCCCGGGGAGGAGGTCCCGACGTTCGGCGGCATGCTCACGATCGTCAAACCCCTGATCATCCTCTCCACGGACGGCGCCGCCGCGACCCTGATCGAGGGTCTTGGAGTCATAACAAACTACAGCGTGCTGATCCTGGCCGGAGACGTGGAGTTCGGCCGGCCGGGCCATGGCTTCATGGTGACGCCGCCCCAGAACAGCACTTCCGCAGGAATCGGGGTGTTCGCCACGAACGTCAAGGTTCGAGGGAACCTGCTCGTCAATGGTCAGACGGCAACCGGAATCCTGACCGCGAATGCCCAGGCGGACATCCTCATCGAGAAGAACGAAGTCGTCGGGTGGGACACCGGAATCGCGGCCCGTGGCCTGGACAATGTCGTGAGCAAGAACCAGGTCTCGCGGAGCGTTTTCGGCATCTATGCCGCGGGTGGCGACGTGGTCGGCAATGTCGTCGTCGGATGCACCACCGGCATCAAGGTTGACGCTTTCGCCACCGCGATCGGCAACGCCGTCAACGGAAACCGGACCGGGATCCTCACGGGAGGCCCGGCCCCGGCCGTGATTCAGAAGAACAACATCTTCGGAAACTCAGTCTGTGGCTTGACCCAGGCCGCAACCCTCGGAGTGGTGGTGGATGCAACCGACAACTACTGGGGCGCGGCGACGGGACCCGGTTCCGACCCGGCCGACAGCGTGTGCAGTGCGGGCAGCGGAACGGCGACGACGACTCCGTTCGCGACTTTGCGCTACTCCATCAACCCGACCTTCGACCCCTGAGCCGGGGTGATAGGCTAGCCGGCAATCGAGTCTCACCGGTCCGGTTGACGGGCCGGTGAGACGGGCGTGATGCGACGGCGCAAGCCGGGGTTGTTGCGATTCGCGAACCAGCGCGGCTGGTCGCGCCCTCTGCGCGCCCACCCCCCCGAAATCGAATTCCCTCTGTCGTTGTCCGGGAGACGGTCTGCGCCGGCAGGCCGAATGAGGAGGGCGGGATGGCGAAGGATCTTCGAGTCCACCTGAGACCGACCCAGATGGCCAGGATCGAGAAAGCCGCGAAGGCGGCGGAGGACATCCCTCCCGACGAAGACGCCACGCCGGCCCCGCCCGACCCCGTCAGCTCGGCCGAGCTGGGAGACGACACATTGAGAGGCTCAGGAGGGCGACTGGCCAATTCCGCGAAGCGCCGCGACCCCCGCTGACAGGAAAAGACCGGCCCTTGCACGGGGCCGGTCGTCGACTCCGGCGACTAGGACTTGCGGCGCAGGACGAGCCCGCCGGCCAGGAGTAGCAGGCCGGCCAGCGCGGCCAGGGGCTGGCGCGTCGCGGTGTGCGGGAGAGTCGTCTCGATCGGAGCGGCGGGAGCGGGAGCCGGCGGCGGCGAGTAGACCTCGGCGCGCGGCGCGGGGGCCGGTTCCGGCGGCGGGGCCGGCGCGGCGCTCTGCGTCATCGCGACGGAAGCGGTCTTCTCGACGGTCGTGACGGAGATCTCCTTGCGGTCCACGAGCTCGCCGGAGGCGTTCTTGGCCATCACGACGATCTTGTGCGGCCCGTAGGAGAGGTCGCGCGCGTAGAACACGTTCTGTCCGCCGGGCAGGTTGCCCATGTTCTTGTCATCCACCCAGATCTGGAAGATCGGCGTGTTCATCTCTCTCTGCTTCAGATCCGAGGCCTGGCTCTGCGACCGGTTGCCCTGCGGCATGGCCGGCAGGCCGAGGACGATGTTGACGTCCTTGCCGACGATCGTGGCGCCGGCCTTGGGCTCGACGATCGTCATGCGGTAGTCGGTGTCGGTGGGGGCGTTGGAGTACTGCAGGCTCTTGCCGGTCTGCCCGGCGGCCGCCGCGGCGAGTCCGAGGACGAGCAGGAGTGAAAGGACGATGGGACGCTTCATAGTTCCTCCGTTTGAAAGGGCGGGCGCAAGCACAGCGCCGACCTGGTCGGGGTCCACACACAACCCTTCAAGGCATGTGCCAGAAAGACGGGAAACTTACGTATCGGACCAGCGCTCAGTCCAGGAGAGACCGTGGCCTCGCAAGGCGTCCAAGAAGTGCCTCGAA
>DATFWZ010000137.1:0-19292 GCA_035258765.1 Gemmataceae bacterium | reverse complement strand
GACGGAGAGGGGGGGACCGATCCGTCATGGCTACGGAAGATTCGGGGATGACGGCATGACCACCGAAACCGCGCCCGCCTCCGGGCTGGCCGTTCTCGTTCAGTTCCGCCGCCAGCTCGCCATCGGGCTGGTCGCGATTGGCGTCCTCCTGACCGCCGTCACCATCTGGTGGGGCGTCTGGGGCTGGCCGACCAAGGAGGAGGCCGCGAAGCCGGCCGAGGTCAAGGCGGACGACGAGTCGCCGCTCCCCGAGCCGCCCAAGCCGGAGGTCAAGCGCGCCCACAGCGTGGACTACCTGCCGGCGGCCGTCTGGGCCGGGCTGCTCGCGGTCCTGTGTTTCGCGTCGGCCGTCTGGCTGCTCACGCAGCCGCTGCCGCCGGGCGCGGAGGCAAGCGCGGTCCGAACCGAAATCCTGACCTTCGGCAGCGTCGTCGGCTTCCTGACCGCCGTCCTTGGCTTGCTCCTCGGCATCCGCTGGCACGAGAGCCTGTTCCGCTGGGTGAACGAGGGCAAGACGGCCGAGGCCCGGTGGATCCTCATCGCCGCGTGCGTGTTCACCGCGGGCCTCATCATCATGTTCGGCAGCCTGCAGCTCGCCCGGGCCGAGGAGCGGGCGAACGTCACCCTCCGGCGGATGCTCTACGGGTTCAACGCGGTCTTCCTCGGGCTCCTCCTGCTCCTGGTTTTGCTCGTGGTCAACGTAATGTCGTTCCTGAGGGTGCCGGGGACGCTGGTGACCACGGAGTCGGCGTTCACCGGGCTGACCGACCCGTCCAAGACCTTCCTCCGGTCCCTGGATCAACCGGTCCACGTCTACCTGATGCTGCCGGAAAAGCACGAGGAACCGGTGCGGACGATGCGCGGGGTGCTCACCTACCGGCAGCTTTACAACGACTGTCGCGGGCTGCTCAGCCAGTGCGAGGAGTACTCCCCCCACTTCAAGGCCACGTACCTCTCACCCGGGCTGGACACGAACCGGATCGCGGCCCTGCTCGAGCAGTACAAGATCAAGTTGGAAGAGGGCGGGAAGGAGCCGACCGGGATGCTGGTGACGGCGGGGGAGGGGGCGGAAGCCGCGACGTTTATCAGCAGCGCCGACCTGGTCGAGACAGCCATGATCGGCCGCAACAATGAGACGATCATCTTCCAGGGCGAGAACAAGCTACTGACCGAGCTGGCCTACCTGACCGACCGGCGGTCGAAGGAGGTCGTCTACTTCACGCAGGATCACGGGGAGCTGGCGATCGAATTCGGCGGCCCTGGGGGCGGGAGCCGCACGGCCCAGGGCGTGGTCCGGGCGTTGCGGGACAAGAAGGTCCGCGTCGAGGCCCTCCAGCTCGACCCGAAGGAGCCGAAGGTGCCGGCCGACGCGGCCGTGGTCGTGGTGGCCGGGCCGCAACAGACAATCGCCGCGGACTCGCCGACATACAAGGCCCTGCGTGCGTATCTGCGCCCGGACGACCGGACCAAGGACCGGCCGGGCAAGCTGGTGGCGTTCCTCCCGGCCTTCCCGGGGCCGGACGGCCGCGTCGCACCGACCGGACTAGAATCGCTCCTCGGGGAGTTCGGGGTTCAGGTGACCCCGGACCGCCGGCTGGTCGCGGTCCCGCGACAGCACCCGGTCGGCGGCGGCCGCTACGTCCCGCCGGACACGGCCTACTGCGCCGCGTACGGCAACCTGCGCCTGAAGCTGGCCGAAACGTTCCCACTACCGCTCCTGATGCGCAACGCCCGACCAATCCGGCCGAGCCCGACGCCGGCCACCGGCTTCCAGACCCACCAGGTGCTTGGTACGCGGTTCCGAAGTGGCTACTGGCTGGAACCGGATTGGAAGACGCGCCCGGAGACCGCGATCGAGCAGATGCGCGACGACAAGGAGGGCACCGTCGCGGCCGAGAAGCAGCTCACCAACCAGTCCGTCCCGGTAGCGGTGGCGGTGACCGAGAGCAGCGGCGACCCGAAGAAGCCGGACCGCCCGCGGGTACTCGTGTTCGGAAGCGACACCCCGCTCCAGGATCGCCCGGAGGGCGGGCTGGCAATCCCGGACGAATACCAACAGCAGATCCTGTCCGACTCGGTGGACTGGGCCCGCGAGCGCGAGGCGAGCCTGGGAATTCCACCCCGGAAAACCTCGACATACACCATCGGCACCGCCCCGGGTTGGGCCAGCCTGCTCACGCTGCTGGCCGTCATGACCATCGGGATCGGCGGGCTGGGGGTCGGGGTGTGGCTATCGCGGCGCCGGTAGCGCGCGAGACGTGAACCGTTTGGGCAGTGAGACGTCCATGAACTTCCGCACGACTTACATCCTCCTCGCCGTCGTCGTCCTGGCCCTCGCCGGGCTCGGCGGGTACCTGATGTTCTCCAAGGACGAGGACAAGCAGTCGCCCAACGTCGAGGGGTACCTGCTCAAGAACCTGCGGGCGGCCAACGTCAAGCCGGACGACGTTATCACCGTCGAGGTCGAGCGGCCCGGGCAGACGCCGGAGAAGGTCGCCTTCGCCCGCGAGGGGAAGACGTGGAAAATGGTCGCCCCGGCGGCCGCCCGGGCCGATGCCTCGGCCGTGGACAGCCTGGTGTCCGGCGTCCTCAACGCGAAGGTCGAGAAGTCGGCCGACATCAGCTCCCTCGGCGCCCACGGGCTCGACAACCCGGCCGTGAAGGTCACGCTCAAGACGCAGACGCTCTCCGAGACTGTGTCGCTGGGCAACGTCACCGTCGGCGGCGACCGGGCGCTGGTGTACGTCACCACGAGCGGCCAGCCGGACCGGCCGCAGGCGGTGCGCCGCGGCGATTTCGCGGCCCTCTTCCGTACAGACGCGCCGAAGACCGCCACCAACGCCGGCCAGCTGGTCAAGGGCGTGACCGACTTCCGTCCGCTCAAGATTCTGGGCGAAGGCCTCTTCGACCCCGCCAATCAGGTGCAGTCGATGCAGGTGCGGCTCGACAAGGACGGGATCGCCCTGTTCCGGACCCCCCCGGACAACGTGTGGAAGTTCCGCGTCCCCCCCGACTACGGCGAGGCGGCCGTCGAGGCCGATACCCCGTCGTTCGGCGGGCCGAAGGAGGGGACCGGGATCAACACCGTCCGCGAGCTGCTCAATACCATCAACGCGATCCAGCCCGCGAGTCGCAAGGAGATCGTCGAGAATCCGGCGGACCTGTCGCAGTACGGGCTCGACCCGACCAAGAACGCCCCGATGCAGATCGACCTGAGCCGGGACGACGGGGTCAAGGAGACGGCCTACGTGAGCGGCCCGATCAAGAAGGAGGACGGCGAGAAGTACTACGCCCGGCACGAGGCCGACGGCGTCGTCTACGAGGTCCCGGCCGACCCGGTCAAGAAGGTGCAAGCCGCCGTTCGCAACAAGCAGCTCCTGCGCGACCGGACGGTGCTCCGCGTGCAAATGCAGCGCGTGGATGCGATCGACTTGACCGCGAACGGCGAGACGTTCGAGCTGCGCCGGGTCGGGCTGAGCTGGAAGGTGTACGGTCCGGACGGCAAGGACCGCCCGGCCAAGGCGTCCGCGATCACCGAGCTGCTCACCCGCCTGACCGCCCGGCAGCTCGCGACCGGGTTCCCCACGGCCGGGATTCCCGAGGACAAGATGGGATTCGCCAAGCCGGCGGTCGAGCTGAAGGTGTGGGAGAACGGCATCGTCCGCGAGGAAAAGCCCGACCCGAACGCCAAGCCGAAGGTGAACCCGAACCCGACCGCACGCGTGGTATTCGGGCACAAGGACGTCGGCGACGTCGTGTATACCCGCCGGGTGGTGGGGGATACGAAGGTCGATTTCCTGGTCCCGCAGGACGCTTACAACCTGGCGGCGCGCGGGCGGCTCGATTACATCGACGCGTCGCTGAAGCCGTACGGGGCCGACTCGGTGCTCAAGCTGTCGTTCACGCACGGGAAGGACGCGTACGAGCTGGAGCGGGCCGACGACGGCAAACCGGTGGCCCAGGCGGCGTGGAAGATCAACAGCCCCCCGTCCCTCCAGGGGCGGACAGCCGATCCGGCGAAGATCGCGGACCTGCTCAACACCCTGTCGTTCATGCGGCCGACAAAGGTGGCCGCGGACAAGCCGACGGACGAGATCCTCAATCGCCTGCGGGTGAACCCGGCCGACCCGCGGCTCAAAGTGACGGTCAACATCAAGGGGCAGGGCGAACAGGTGCTCCTCTTCGGTGAGGACGTCGGGGCGGAGAAGCGGAGCGTCTACCTGAAGCCGGCCGACGGGGACCTGGTGTTCGAAGTCGATCGCGGGGCGTTCGACCTGTTCCAGAAGGCGGACGTCCAGGACACGGTCGTGCACCGGCTGGACAAGACGAAGATCCAGGCCGTGAAGATTACCGGCTGGCAGGAGGTGCTGGGGACGCCGACGACGATTGAGCTCGAACGCAAGGAAGGGAAGTGGGCCCTCAAATCGGGCGGGATGTACGAACTGGACCCGGTGAAGGTGGATGCCTTGTTGAATGACCTGGCGACCCCGCGAGCGGACGCGTTCGTGGTGCTGAAGGAGGGCCCGAAGCCGGAGCACAACCTGGACGTCGCGAAGAGCGCCCTGGCGATCGAGCTGACCATGGAGGGGATGAAGGACCCGGTGAAGGTGGTGATCAGCGCCCCGAACAAGGACGGCAAGGTGTTCGCGACGAGCAGTTTGTCGGCGGGGGACGTGTTTACGATGCCCGACAAGTTCGCGACTTTGCGGTCGAAGCCGGCGGCGCTGAAGAAGGATTGAACGGGCGAGCGGACGCGGCGTAAGCCGCCCGATGATGTCAGCATCGGGCGGCTCACGCCGCTCCGCTCGCCCGCGACGAAATACTGCGAATCAACCGTTTGACTCTCTCACACTTCGCTCTAGAGTTGTGCGGGTTCGGATTCCGGCATCATCGCCCGTACCCGACGCGGCCGTTCATCTCCCCCTGCCGCGTGACTCCCCCCGTCATTAGAATACGGTCCTGGTCTGGCGTTCTGGTACTCGACGTCGCCGCCCGCGGCCGGGGATCGCCCGGTCTTGCCCGTCGGCCTTCAGCCCCGACGCTGCCCGTCCCCCGTCGTGAAGGCCCTCCGGCTACTGGTCAACCCCCGCCGCGGTCGCCCGTTCGCCTTCGGCAGCCACCAGCGTCGCGCCTGGGGCTGCCAAAAACACACAGCCCCGGGGCAGCTGCCCCGGGGCTGTGTGTTTTTTCGATTCATCTCTGGTCAAGCCGATTTCTTCTCCGGCATAACCACCGGCGGGATCTTCTTGTCGAACAAGGGACGCAGCCCCTTGGCCACCTCCTCCGTAACCATGTAGCGCCCCTTCACTTCCAGGTCCGGCAGCTCGAACATGATCTCGAGCATCAGCTCTTCGACGATGCTCCGCAGCCCGCGGGCCCCGGTGTCCCGTTCCTTGGCCTTCCGCGCGATCTCCCGCAGCGCCCCCTCTTCAAACTCCAGCTCCGCCCCTTCCATCTCGAAGAGCTTCTGGTACTGCCGGACCAAAGCGTTCCGCGGCTCGGTGAGGATGCGGATCAGGGCGTCCTCGTCCAGGGCGTCGAGCGGGGCGAGCACCGGCAGCCGGCCGACGAACTCCGGGATCATCCCGAACTCGCACAGGTCGTCGCTCGTCACCTGCCCGATGATGTTTTCCGAGTCGTCCGTCCGCAGGACCGGCCCGGCGTTGAACCCGATCGTCCGCTTGCCGACGCGCTTCGAGATGATGTCGTCGAGGCCGACGAACGTCCCGCCGCAGATGAACAGGATGTTCGAGGTGTCGATCTGGATGTACTGCTGCTCCGGGTGTTTGCGCCCGCCTTGAGGCGGGACGTTGGCGACCGTGCCCTCGAGCATTTTCAAGAGGGCCTGCTGCACACCCTCGCCGGACACGTCGCGGGTGATCGACACGTTCTGACTGGTCTTGGCGATCTTGTCGATCTCGTCGATGTAGATGATGCCCCGCTGGGCCGTTTCAATGTCAAAGTCGGCCGCGTGCAGGAGCTTCAGGAGCAGGTTCTCGACGTCCTCGCCGACGTACCCCGCCTCGGTCAGGGTGGTGGCATCGCCGATGGCGAACGGCACGTCGAGGATGCGGGCCAACGTCTTGGCCAGCAGTGTCTTGCCGCTCCCAGTCGGGCCAATCAGGAGGATGTTGGACTTCTCAACGTCCACGTCACTGCGGCCGTCGGAGGCGAGGGAGAGGCGCTTGTAGTGGTTGTGGACGGCGACCGAGAGCACCTTCTTGGCCCGCTGCTGGCCGACGACATAGGCGTCGAGCTTCTCCTTGATGGTCCGCGGGGCCGGGATCTCCTTGGTGGCGTTCTTGCCGGTGTTCCGTCGCTTCTTCTCCTGGTCGATGATGGAGGAGCACAGGTCAATGCACTCGCCGCAGATGTAGACGTCGCCCGGGCCCTCGACGAGCGGGCCGACGTCCCGGTGGCTCTTGCGGCAGAACGAGCAGTAGGCGTTGCGGTTACGGTTCGAAGTGTTCGACGGCTTACGTCCGCCGGAGTCGCCCGTAGTGTTCGTGGCCATGCCGATGTCCCCGGTTCGGTCGGCCCCGGTGAGGGGCGTCTGCGCCACCGACCACCCCGCGACAGATCGGGCGTCCGTTCCGCGACCCGGCGGCTGGCCGGGCGGCCCGAAGGGGTTGGGTGAATCTTAGGCGGTTCGGTCCGCTTACAGCCCGCCCCCCGTCGCCGGCGGGACGGGAGGCGATTCCTCGTTCGCGGGGCTTGCCGGCTCGACCGGGCGGGCGGGCGTCGCGGCGGGCTTGGGCTTGATCCCGGCCCGCTCGGCCATCCGCTTCAGCACCCGGTCGTACTCCTCTTTCGAGATCTCGCCCCGCTCGTACATCTCCCGGAACGACCCGACCTGCTCCGGGGTGTCGTCCAAATCTTCCAGCTGACGCTTCTTCCAGCGGTCAACTCGGCTCAAGATAGCGGCCCCCACCAGGATGACCCCGGCGAAGACCCCGATCCAGATGAAGAGCCGTTCCTCCTTACTCAGGGCCAGGACGGGCGGGACGGCCCAGGACAGGACAGTCATCCGGTCACCCGTGATCTGACGCCCGGATCGGTTCGCGGTGTTGTGAAGGACACCGGGGTCGATCCGACCGTCCGTCCGCGATGAATTATACTGTGCGGGTTTTTGCCTGCAGAAAAAAGCGTATTCTCCCGACAGGCCGGGGGTAGGGGGTCCGCAAAAAAACGGGAAACCCTTGCCCGGCTCGCCCAGAACTCACGGCCAATGACCGCCCTTGAATCAAACTAGGGCACGACTGTGAGAATTGCAACCAAACGTTACGGTGTGGCCAGAAATGACTCAGTCGGTCACCAGCTCCGGCTCCTCGCTGAGCCGCGCTTCGGCGAAGCGCGTTCCGGTCGAGTCGTAGAAGAGGATGCGGTGCTCGTCCCCGGCCCAGACGGCCGACGTCTTGAGGAGTCGCGGGCCCTCGACGTGAAACATGAGCCCGCACGGCCGGCCCTGGCGCTTGAGGATCGACTTGTAGAGGGGCGTCTGGGCCGGGTCGAGGCGGTCGTGCGAGCAGAGCATGTCGCGGACAAACCGCGTTAGAGACTCGGGCGTGGGCAAAGCCACGACGGACGCTTCCATCAGTACACGTCTCCGGCACGCGGCAGGTTGCCGACGTGTTATCGGTGACGCTTCCGTGCCGCGCCACCCCCGCGGCCGTTCGCCATGGGGGGTCAATCCATTTCCGGTCCGGTCTTACCAGTCGTGCCGCTGGCGCAAGGCCTCGTAGAGCACGACGCCCGCGGCGGTGGCCAGGTTGAGGCTGCGGACCGTGCCGGTCGGCATGGGGATGCCGAACGTGCGGGCCGCGTAGCGCTCGCGCACCTCCGGCGGCAGCCCTTTCGACTCACTCCCGAACACCAGGCAGTCGCCGAGGCGAAACTCCGCCCGGGTGTAGTATCGCGGGGCCGGGGTCTCGATGCAAACAATGTGGTCCGGGCCGACCGCCGTCTCGAGGTCGGCGAACGTCGGGTGGAAACGCACCTCGACCGCGTCCCAGTAGTCCAAACCCGCGCGCTTCAGGCTCCGGTCGTCGATCCGAAACCCGATCCGGCCGACCAGGTGCAGGACGGTCCCGGTCGCGGCGCACAGCCGGGCGACGTTGCCGGTGTTCGGCGGAATCTCCGGCTCCCAGAGGGCCAGGTGGAACATGTGTGCCTGCCGTTCGGGTCGTTCCGATCTTGCGGGGACGATCTTCGCCCGCCGGGCCGCATCCGCCCGCCCGAGCCCGCGGGCGGACGTGTCCGAGCGATAAGACTGGTACATGCCCCGAGGTGCGCCGCCGATGCCCGACCGCCGCCCCGGGAACGGACTCCCCCTCTTCGCGTTGACACTGCTCGCGGGCGGTTTGACCGCCGCGGTCAGCGTATTCGCCTACCCCCCGCCCGACCGCCCGGACTTGCCCGGGCTTTATCCGCGGCCTTTCGACGACTTCGGCGACTGGCTTCGCCGGGCGCTCGTCGAGCCGCTCGGCGCGGGTGTCTACGTTTTCCTGTTCGGCTGGCTGACGATCGCGTTGTCGTTGCTCCGCGGCCGCCGATGGCTCGTCTGGCTGATGCGCGTGACCGGGTGGGCAGTGTTGACCAGCTGTGGCGCCCTGATCGCCGACTGGATCGGCCCGGAACGGATCGGCGGGCCGGTGGCCGGGAGCGGGGGATCGGTCGGGGCGTTCGCGTCCTTCTGGTTGGACGCCCATTTCCAGAGGCCAGGGTCGATCCTCATCCTGATCACCGCGACAGCGTTCGGCGTCCTCCTCGCCGCGGATCGCGTGGTCATGGCGTTATTCCGCCTGGTCCGCGGGATCGGCGCGATCTTCGCACGCGTGGTCTGGTCCATTCTGACTTGGCGGCCAGAGATTCGGCCGGCCACAAGGCCTGGTAAGGCGGTAACCGGAAATCGACCGGAATCCGACGGCCCGGTTTCACCGGACACGGTCGTTATCTCACACACGCCGATCGCGGACGACGAGCCGGCTCCGAAATTGCGGCTGTCATACGAATTGCCGCCCCTCAAGCTGCTCGACGAGCCCGCGGCCGTCCAGGGGGAGGACGAGCGGCACCTCCGTGACGTGGCGGCCCTCCTGGAGAAGACCTTCGCCGACTTCGGGCTCACCATCAAGGTCGTCGGCATCCACACCGGGCCCGTGGTGACTCAGTATGAAATCGCCCTCGAGACCGGGCTCCGCGTTTCGCGGGTGACGTCCCTCTCCGACGACCTGGCGCTGAACCTGAAGGTTCCGAGCGTCCGGATCGTCGCCCCATTGCCCGGGCGGAATACGGTCGGGATCGAGGTCCCGAACGAGCACCGGGCCGTCGTCCGCCTGAAGGAGCTGATCGCCGCGGCGGGAGCGAAAGTCGCCAAGGCCCGGCTGCCGCTCTTGCTCGGGAAGGACAGCGAGGGCCGGCCCCTTGTTTACGACCTGGCCGAAATGCCCCACCTGCTCATCGCCGGCCGGACCGGCACCGGCAAGTCGGTCTGCCTGAACTCGATCATCCTCAGCTTGCTGCTCACCCGCACCCCCGACGAGTGCCGGCTCCTGATGATCGACCCGAAGCAGGTGGAGCTGGCCGAGTACGGCAAGCTGCCGCATTTGATGCACCCGGTCGTGACCGACAACACCAAGGCCGAGGCGATCCTGGCCTGGGCCGTGGACAAAATGGAGGAGCGCTACGAGCTGATGCGCAAGGCCCGCGTGCGGAACATCGCCGGGTACAACGAGCTGGGCCGCGCCGAGGTCCTGAAGCGGGTCAAGCCGCAAGACCCGAACGATGCCGACCTGCTCCCGGACCGCCTCCCGTACATCGTCATCATCGTGGACGAGGTCGGCGACCTGATGATGGCGATGAAGAAGGAGGTGGAGGGTCACATCATCCGGCTGGCGCAGAAGTCGCGGGCCGCGGGCATTCACCTGATCCTGACCACGCAGCGGCCGACCGTGGACGTGATCACCGGGCTCATCAAGTCGAACCTGCCGGCCCGGATCTGCTTCCAGGTGGCCGACCGGTCGAACAGCCGCGTGGTGCTCGACGAGGTCGGGGCCGAGAAGCTGCTCGGCAAGGGGGACATGCTGTTCCTGCAGCCGAACACGAGCACCATCGTCCGGGCCCAGGGGTCGTACGCGAGCGACGACGAAATCCTCCGCGTCGTCGGCCGCCTGGAGGTCGAGACGCCAGAATTCGATTCGGAACTTCTGAACCTGGAGCACCGCTCGGAGGGCGATGGCGGGGAGTCGCCCGCACCCGGCGGTGGGTTGAAAAAGCGTGACCCGCTCTACGAGCAGGCGGTCGAAGTTGTCGTTCGCGAGGGTCGCGGGAGCGTGTCGCTCCTGCAACGGGCGCTCGGGATCGGCTACGGACGCTCGGCGCGGCTCATCGACTTCATGGCCGAGGACGGGATCGTCGGTACCTACAACGGCGCCCAGGCCCGCGACGTGCTCATTTCCCCCGAGCAGTGGGAGCAAATGCGGAGCAAAACCGCGGGCGTGGATGGATGAGACGGGATTCGGGTCCGCGGGGACAAGATTCCGATCTTGTCCTCCTGTGGGACAAGATTCCGATCTTGTCTGCGGGTCCGTGGGGACAAGATTCCGATCTTGTCCGCTTCGAGCCGGACAAGATCGGAATCTTGTCCCCACGGGAAGGCCGCTACCGTACCACGCGGCCGACGACCACATCCTTCCCGCCGACGTGCGGGGCGACCTTCCGGGCCAGCTCCCAGGCGTCCGCCGGGTCCGCGGCGCTGCCTGCAATGACCACGCGGCCGTCGCGCAAATCGAATGTCAACCGGGCGAACCGCCGGTCGCTCCGCCGCACCCGCTCCACCGCCGCGTAGTCCATCGCCGGCCCGATCGCGAGCGGCTCGAGGAGCCGGGCCGCGGGCTCGCGACCCGGGATGAGGATCGCGGGCGGCTTCTCTCCCGGCGCGGTGTCGCGGACGACTGGTGTTGCTGGCGGCGGGGGTGCGGCCGGCACCGGCTTCGGCGGGTCGCCGGGCAGGGCCGGCGGCCGGACGGCTTCCGCGATCTCTTTCTCGAGCGGGTCCGGGTCCCCCGCGAGGAGCGGGGCGACGGACAACGCCGCGGCGCCGACGACGAATCGCTTCCACCGAGACATGGCGACGAACCTCCGTCAAAAGTTGCCGGACGGGTTGAGGCTGTCGTTCCGCTGAGTGCATTGTTGGTCAGGAATTACAAAAGCGAACGGCCGCGTGAGGGGAATCGGCGGGAAACGCTGGGGGATGGGGGAAGGCGGACGGGTTAGGTTGGAGGGCCACCTGGGAAAGAAACACGGCCGATGCGGATTCGGCGGCAACGTCACTTGGGTTGTGACTTCTGCCCCTCAAGCGAGGCGAGGGCATCCCGGGCGTGTTTCCGGAATGGTTCCGGCAATTGTGAATCAGCGAGTGCCTGTAAGACTGGCTCACCGAGCCGTTTCTCGGAAGATGAGGCCGCCTTCACCAGCTCGAAGAATACCGGCGGCACTTGTTTCTTACCGAGTGCAGCCATCAAGCGCTCTAGGCGGCCTCGTGCTTCCGAATCTGCTTCGACGCGTGAGCTTTTCGCGAGCTGACTCAGGACTCGGAATCCGTAGTCAGTCAGCTCCTTCTCAGCAGCTTCCCGGGTCCGAAACGACGAGCTCTTCAAATCCGCGATCAATCGATCGAACACGTCTTGCTTGGCGGGCTCTACCAGAGTCAAGAGCCCCCGTTGAACTCTCGCGACTGCCTCACTGTCGAACGCCCTCGGGTTGCGGAGCAGCAGAAGCGCTTGTACGGCGACGTCCGGGCAAGCCCTGAGTCTTTTCCGCTCGTCAGGCCGCAGGCACATGTCGGCATGTCGAATCGAGACTCTCGTCCCCGTATGTTCACGGGGTCCCGCATATGACCCGTTCTCGGGTACTGGTGCCAAGCCAAAGACTTGCAAGGTAGCGTCCACACACTCTTGCCGCCGCTGCTCCTGCCGGTCCCAAAAGTCCAGGAAAGGCGCCACCGACCCCATCTTGTGGTTAACCAGAAGGCCATAAATGAACTCGAACGCCTCTTCGCGCGAGGATGAGCAATTGTAGACGGCAGCAACGAGCACCTCCGTGGCCAGTCCTGTGCGATAGTCCTCCGCATTGAAGACGCTCGGCACATTCCGAGCCGACGTCGGCTGGCGGATCAATAGCTCTCGTGCCAGGGGCCGGAACGTCTCGTGGCGGCATCCGGCAATGACGCGTGAACAGTGTGTGTAGTCCTCCAGATCCAGCTGAGGCGCCGCGATCATCTTGGACAGGCGATTCAACAACTCTGCCCGGTTTGTCGCGTCATCCGCCCTCGGTTTGATCGGTACCCGCACCGTCGCGGCTCGACTCCGAATCTGGTCGTCCGGTCCGACCAGCCCAAAGGTCCAGTTCAAATTCAGCTCGTAGTCCTTTCCTGCCCTGAATACCCACCCCTCGTGCAGATACAGATCCCGCACCGGCGTGCTTTCCCCGGCGGCGATCCGCATCGGCCCCTCCAGCCCTCCTGTTCTCTTGAAGGAAAACGGCCGGACGAACGAGGGTCTCAGATCAGGTGCCGCATCCTTCGTAAACGCATAGCTCAGTCCCAAAGGCATCTTGTCACTCTTCAAGAGCACGTCTTTCCGGGCGCCACTTCCATTCACCAGGCGGCATTTGAGTACGGTCGGCCCATTCTCCATCGACACCACGGTGTCGACCGCCAATTGGATGCCGTCGCTGTTCGCGCACTGGACGCTATCGCCGAGCGCGAGTGCGATGGCAAGTGCGATTGAGGCAATCATGGCTCACCCAAGAGCGGTACGTCAATCCGGCTTGTAATCCCCCGGAATTGTCAGGGAGAACACCTTATCAAGACCAGCGTCGGCACCACCCTTCTTGGCTGAAAGGGTCGGACTCAGAGTCACATCCTGGGGCAGGTCTTGTATTTTGAGCGTGATTTCCGTTTTTGCTTTGACAATCACGATCGAATCCTTGTGAAGGAATCCGGAATTCGTAACCGGAACACGCGTCGCTCCCGTCCGAGCGTCTTTGAAAAGAAACAGCTGCTTGACCTCCAATTCGCCGCCATTCTCAGGATTCACCTTGTCACGATCAACTTGACGCAGAAGGACATTCGCCATCTCGCGGAGCCGACGAGCACGGTTCTCGCCAGCCGATTTGTCTATGGTTTCGCGGTCTGCTCCGGCTACGATCGTGAGCTTGTCCGTGAGGTTCCCAGGGTCGACCTTGCCCGTTGCCTTCGTAGCTGCCAGGTAGTCGGTCGTAGACTCGCTACCAGCGTCCTTGAACCAACCAGTCTGCTTCACCGGCTTAACTGATTCGGCAATTCCAATCTCGCTCAGGTCGGAGAGATAGGGCTCGCCGGAGTCGCTGATTGCTCTGATGCCATAGCGAACACCAGCTATGTACACATAAACTGGTGTGCCGTTGTGTACACCCGCAGTAACTTCTCCAACGGCATAACGCTTTTCTCCGCCACCGAGATCAGTTGTGGTGGTGATGACTTCGGCCTTCTTGATCTGCATTTTCACAGGTATCGCCGCGACACTGAATCCCTGCGTCGTGGCGAATTCACGCCCCAACGACTTGGGGGGGCTTGAGTCGTCGCCGACGCTGTAGACTCCCAGCGTCAGCCTTCCAGCCCTGTCCGGGTTCGTCTGGTAAACCTTGTTTGCGTCGAGGTGTCCCCAGATCCAGACCTTGGCTACTCCCGCCGCGAAGTTCTCATCTTCGAGTTTCACCCACCACTCGCCTTTCCAACTGTTCGCGGTGTTGTAGAGGGCGACGCGGCCGTTAATGTTGTTCTGGCCGTTGCCGTTCTGCGCGTTGCTCCAGTCCCGCGGGGCAACCAGATAGAGGGACTTGCCCACGCCGATATCCCCGGTCTTCATCACCCACAGGTCCGTGGCGTCCCAATTGCGCGGTGGGATCCGGTACTTGCCGGGCGCCGACATCTCGGCAGGCGTCGTTTCTGCGTCGATTTTGCCCACGCGGGCGAAGTTGGGCAGACCTGTAAACGGGTCTCGACCGGTCCCGATCTGGACGTCCTTGACCGCGTTGTCGCCCCCGCCGCCGCCCATCATCACCCAGACGTTGTTGATGCGGCGAAACGCCTTGATCACGATGTCGTCTGTGCCGACGCTCGGCGCGTGCGGGATCAGGTCCGCGTACACTGTGGCGACTGCTCCGGAGTTCTCGGTTGGGCTGACGATTACCGAACTCGATCCGACCGGGTCGTTCGGGTCCGTGGTCAGCCCGGCGCCCCCCGACATGATCTGCAGTTTGACTTGCAGGCTGTTGTTCGCGATGTTCGCGTAGTCCAGCTCCGTCAAGAACAATTTGACCGTCATGTGCTGGTGCTGGTCCACCAGGCCGACGTCGTCGTGGTGCACGAGCGTGTTCTCAATGGCGAACGCCGCCAGGCCCGGCGCCGGGGTCTGTCCGGGCGGGATCGCGTGCGCCGCCGGGACGATGAGCCAGTGGTACGTCCGCGTGTCGGTCGCCCCGCCGGCGGTCATGGAGATCGTCACGTTGTAGTCGCCGGCCGCGCCAATCGGGATCGGGTTATTCGGGTAGGTCATCCCTGCCGGGAGGCCGGAGAAGGTGTAGCTCCACGTGCTCGGCGGGTTGATGTTGTCTCCAGCGTAGAAGTAGACGTTGGCGCTCTGCCCTTCCTGATGCGCCTGGTCGTCGATCCACGGCAGGCGGTTGACGTCCGCCACGTTCCAGGTCAAATCGACATGGTCCGTGTCCCCATTGCTCGCCGTCGCGGTCAGGGTGACGGCATGGGCGCCCGCCTCGCTGTACTGCGGGCGGCCCGAGATGACGCCGGTGCTCGAATTGATCGACAGCCCGATGGGCAGGCCGCTGGCCGCCCAGGTGATCGGCACGGTTGCGTCCGGCGTGAAGAACCCGATGTTCACCAGCTCGCCTTCGTCCGCGTACATGTTGGAATCGCCGGTCGTCTCGATCCGGGCGTCGTTCACGTCCGCCACAGTCACTGACACGGTCGCCGTGCTCGTGTGGCCTAGGCCGTCGTCCAGGCGGTAGTTGAAGCTGTCGGCCCCGTGGTAGTTGCCCGCGGGGGTGTAGACCACTTCGTCGTCGCCCGGGTCGGACGGGGTGCCGTGGTTGTCGATCGTCGCGGTGCCGTGGGCCGGGCCGGACACGATTGTCGTCGTCGGCCACGTGTCGCCCGCCCAGACGTCGTTCGCCCACACGTCGATCCGGCTCTGGGTGCCCTCCCGGCCGTCCACGGTGTCGTTCAGCGCCACGACCGGGCCGCCCACCACAACCATCGTTGAATTGTACCCCACGAGCGCGCTGCCCGCGCCAGTGTTGCCGAGGTCGTCGATCCAGGCGGTGACGAACCCGGCGCCCTGGAAGCCGGTCGTCGGGGTGAATGTGGTCCCGTTGAGGGCCGTGTTAATCGCCGACAGCGTCCCGGTAAACCTCATCGACGGGTCCGCGGTGCCGTCGCCCTCCGAAAACGTCAGGCCGCTGACGCCGCCCAGGGTCAGCGCCCCGTTGCCCGCGTTCAGGGTCAGCTCAACGGGCGAGGAGCCGGCGTCCGGGTCAGCCACCAAGAGGGCGGTCCCCCCGGCGGCGGAGAAGGTGAACGGAGTGTTCAGGGCCGTCACCCGCGTGCCCGGCGCCGTGACGACCGGCATTCGGTTGGCGATCGGCGCCGCCGAATTGCGCGGGGTCGGGACGTCCGCGGTGAAGTCCCAGCCGTTCTCGCCGGTGTCGTAGTTGCCTTGACCAAGCCGCAGCGCCGCGTTTGCCGGGTCCGTGGCCGGGGCCGGCCCTTGTCCCTCGTACCAGTCGGCTTCGCCGTAACCGACCAGGTCAATCAACCCCGCCGGGGACACGGGGACGGCCCCGAGAAGTGGGCTGGTCGTGTTGAGCAGGGCCACCTTGCCCGTGGCCGCGTCCAGGTCGGCACTTGTAGTCTGGTCCGGCGTCGGCAGGGCCAGTCCGTTCGCGCCGGAAGACCCAGCAATCAGCCGGTATTGCCCCGGCGCGAGAGTGCCCGAGAGCGGGATCACCTGCCACGCCGCGATCTCCGGGTCTGGGTCGGGGATCTGGACGCTCCAGCCGCTCAGGTCCGCGGTCTGGTCGCTCGGGTTGAATAGCTCGATGAAGTCGCGGTTGTACGTCGCGCCGGGCTCCCCGCCGGCCCCGTAAATCTGGCTGATGACGATCGGCGGGGGCGTGTCGTTGTCAAGGATGTGGAGAAGAACAATACTCGGGGAGCCGACGGTGTACGACCCGTTGCCGGGGTCCAGCACCGTGATTGTGACGTTCTGCGTCGCCTCGGGAACGGAGTCGTCGAGGGCCGTGAGCATGACCGTGACGGTGCTGGCGCCCGCGGCCATCGGGAATGGCATCCCGGCCTCGATAGCGCCGTAGCCGTCAACCGTCAGTGTGTACTGAGAAGTAGGGACTTGCCCCCCCTGGTCGAGGTAGACCCAGAGCGGCTGCGACCGGCTGCCGTCGCGGCTCACCGCGAAGTAGGCATTGCCCGCGCCAGCGCCACCTTCCTGCGCCGTGTCGTCAAACGGGATCGACGCCATCCACACCGATGTGGGCACGTCCCGAGGTTCGAGGTTATCGAGGCGAAGGCGGACGGGTCGCCGAGGGGGGGGCGTGGGAGAGGGACATGGGGACCGTCCTGATGATGGGTGGTTATCCGACGGCCAGAAGTTATCCGACGAGCCTCCTCAGTGCAAACACAGTGGGAGACGATTCGTTAGAGTTTCTCCCTCTCTTTGCATCATCTACTCGCGAAGCTGTTCCTCCGCAGCCTCCGCCGGCGGCATCACCTCCGCTTGCGTACTCACGTCGGGCAGGTGCGGGCTCTTCATTGGCAGCCGCATGATGAACTTGCTCCCCTTCCCCATCTTGCTTTCGACCAGCACGTCGCCGCCGTGCTCGCGGAAGATCTTGCGGCTCACCGGCAGGCCCAGACCAGTCCCACGCGAGCCCTTCGAGCTGACGAACGGCTTGAAGATTTCACCCAGTCGGTCCGGCGGGATGCCCGGGCCGTGGTCGAGGACCACGATCCGGGCCCACTGACCGCCCGGCTCGAGCAAGGTCTGGACCGCGACGTACGGGTCAGGCCGGTCCTCGACCGCGTCCAGGGCGTTGCTGATGATGTTCAACAGGGCCTTGTGAATCCCGTCCGGGTCCGCGGGGACCGGCGGTAGCGTCGGGGAGAGGCGAACGTCGAGGCGGACGCTCTTGTCCTGGGCCCGCCCGCGGACCACGTCGATGACGTCCTCCGCGATCTTGTTCAAACTGGTCGGCTCGATGGCCGGGTCCCGCTCCTTGGAGAAGGACAGCATGTCCATCACCAGGTCGTGGATCTTTGACTGGTTCTTCTCGACCAGCTTCCAGCCGCGATTCAGCAGGGCGTCGTCCTTCTCGTCGAGGGCGGTGCGGACCATGTCGCTACCGAACATGATCCCCTGCATGATGTTCTTGATGTGGTGGGAGAGGGCCGCGATCGTCTGGCCGACGGCCGCGAGCCGTTCGCCTTGCACCATCGCCTGGTGGTAGCGCGTCTCCTCAACGGCCAAAGCCGCCTGGTGGGCGATGGCGATGGCCAGTGACAGGTGCTCCTCGGTCAACCGGCTGACCACCTCCTCTTTCCCCTCCTCGACCATCCTCTTGGTATTGGTCACGGTGTCGAGAAAGAGCACCCCGTGCGTCTCGTGCCGTCCCTTCATCGGCACGCAGATCACTTCCTGGATGTTGAACCGAGTGATGCTGTCGCCGGTGGCGAACCGGGAGTCGCGGGCGGCGTCCGAGATCAAGACCCCCTGCTTGTGCTCCAACACCCATTTCATGATCGTCTGACTGACCGTCATCTTCTCCTGGCGGTTCACGCCGTCCTTGAACCGCACGGCGGCCGGCTCGAACTCGCCCCCCTCCGGGTTGCGGAGCATGATGCAGCCGTGGTCGGCCGGGATGGAGTTGAAGATCAGCTCGAGGATGCGGTCGAGGAGTTGGTCCAGATCGAGGATGTGGCTGACTGCCTGGGTCGTCTCGTACATGACGCTCAGGCTGGCGAGCCTGGTCTTGAGCCACTGCGTGCCGACCTGTTCGGGGCGGGCGAGGATGCGGCTGCCCTCGTCCTCGGCCACGGTCTTGACGATGGCCGACGGGACCTCGGTCTCCGGGCGGTTGATGAGGCGGATCTGGTTGGCGATCTCGGACGCCCCGGGCGGCCGCTCGACTCGGGCGGCGCTGAACACCAGGATGGTCTGGCCCAGGGTGATGTGGTCGCCCGGGTTGAGCGGGGCCTCGCGGACCGGCTGGGTGTTGAGCTGGGTGCCGTTGGCGCTGCCGACGTCACGGAGGTGGTAGGTGCCGTCGCGGGGGGAGATTTCCGCGTGCTTGCGGGAGACCTCGGTGTCGTGGAGGACGAGGCGGTTGGTCCGGTCGCGGCCGATGGACACGGGCTCGGCGGCCGGCAGGTCGAACTGCCGCCCCTCGTCCGGGCCCTTGATCACGATCAGGCGTGCCACGAAATGACTCCGACCCCCAGACGATTGTACCTTGCCGAAGACGGCCGCGAGAAATGGGGACCCTTTTCAAGTTCCAGAATCCAGATTCCGGGCGCGATGTCAACTTGGAACTGAGATTGGCGCCATCAATCTGCTTCGGACACGGGCGAGGGACCACTCACTCGTACCGGTACTTCACCAGCCACGGGTCCTTCGTCGCCGTTTGCCAGTCCTTGAGCTTCGCCCGCAAATCCTTGAGCACGTCTGCGTACGCTGGGTCCGCGGCCACGTTCTTCAGCTCGTCCGGGTCCTTCGAGAGGTCGTAGAGTTCCTCCCGCGGGCGGTGCTCGAAGGCCTCGCGGCTCCGCTTGCCGAGCATGGTGTCTTTCCGCTCCAGCACCCCCTGCCAGCTGGCCGAATTGTAAATGTCGCTCGCGAACGGGTACGGCAGCGGGTGAGCCAGGTTCAGGATCAGCTTGTGCGTCCGCGTCCGGACGACGCGCATCGGGTAGTACATCGTGATCTCGTGGAATTGGTGCGAGGCGAACACTGTGTCGCGGTCTTTCGCGTCTTCCTGTTCCAGGATCGGCAGGAGCGATTTGTCCGCCATCGCCGGGGCCGGCTTGGCCCCCGCCCAGTCCAACACGGTCGGGGCGATGTCGGTCCAGCTCGCCATCGCGTGGTTGACGACCCCGCGAGCCTTCTGTTTCGGGGACGAGATCACGAGCGGCAGGTGAATGCCCGAGTCGTACAGCGTCGTCTTGGCGC
>DATFWZ010000136.1:0-2784 GCA_035258765.1 Gemmataceae bacterium | reverse complement strand
ACCTCGCCCCAGACTTCCTTGAGCCGATCGGTCACCCGCCGGTCCGAAAGCGCGTACATCTGGCGGGAAACGAAGGCGGATACGTCGGCCCGCGGGACCGCTTTCCGTTCGATCGCGTCGAGGAGGGCGAGGGCGTATACGGGCCGCGACGCGAGCGTCGCGACGGCGTCGTGCCTCTCCTCGGGGGTCAGATTCGAGTAGTGGGCGAGAATCAGCTTCGGCGTATCCGCGTGGTCGTAAGCGGCCAGGCCGCGAATCGCCGCGAGGCGCAAGGACTTCTCCCCCAACAGCTCGTGGAGCAATTGCGCGAAGTCGGCGACATGATGTTCGACAAGGACCTCGATCGCCGCGACTCGCGCCGCGGTCGTGGCGGTGCGCGACCGGACGGCCTCGCGCAGGTCGGCGAGGGCCTTCGGGTCGCCGAAGACGACCGACAGAACTGTCGCATGATCCCGCACCGTCGCGTCGGGACTGGCCGCCAGTTGGGCGTAGGCCGCCGACCAGCCGTCCGGCATCCTCATGCTCTTGCGACCTCGCAGGCCGTCGCGGGCGCCCGCGAGCAAGTCGAGCCGGACGGTGTCGCTTGCCGACCCGAGTGCGGCCGCCCACGGGCTCAGGTCCCCCTTGTCGGCCCGGAGCACCGCGTCCTCCGCGGCCCGCCGGGCGATGAACGTGCGAACGAGTGGAATTCGGGCCCTGGCCGCCAACTGCAACGCCCGGGCCGGGTCGGCCGCAACGAGCGGCTCGATCGCGTACCAGTCCATGAGCGGCAGATTCGCGTCGGCGGAGTCGTCGTGGCTCACGAGGCCTTCAGCGATGGACCAGCGATTCGCGAGCGATAGTCGCCGGAGGGCGGCCGCGAGATACAGGCGCGCGACCGGCGACGGATCGCCCTTTGCAATTTCGGCGAACTTTGTCAGCGCCTCGGCCGAGGGCTCGCCTATTTCGCACAGGAGCTGGATCGCCCAGGCCCGGACGTGTTCGCTCGCGTCATCCAAGAGGGCGAGTTTGAATTTCGCGTCCAACCCGCCGGTCACGTGCAGCGCCCAGAGTGCTCGCAGCCGTTGTGGCACATCACCATTGACCAATTGTTGACGCAATGCCACATGGACCGCGTCCCCATTCCACCTCGGCGTCGCAGCGCGCTCCTGCAGCAATCGCCGGGCATGTCGGACGTACCAGTCGTTGCGATTAAGTTGAAACTTGACCAATTCGTCGTCTGTTTTCCTGGCCAGATCGACGCGCACCTTGTCGGGCGTGCCGTAGCTGATCTTGTAGATGCGGCCGTTGTCGGTGTGCGGCTTGTACGTGTGGCACTCGCCCGTGTCCGACCAGTCGGAGACGAACGCGCTGCCGTCGGGGCCGGTGCGCAGCGTGACCCCCATGAACCACGGGTCCGCGGAGATCATGAGGTCCTTGCCGTGGCTGGCGGTGTACCCGGACCCCTTGCGGCGCAAGATGTCGCGGTTAATGCGGCGGCCGTGGACGTTGCACATGAAGACGTTGTTGCGGAAGTCGGCCGGGAACTGGCCGCCCAGGTAGATGAGCGTCCCACAGTGGGCATGCCCGCCGCCCATCGCGAGTGTCTCGTCGGTCCCGAGCTTGGCCCGTAGGTTGCCCCCTGGGTAGTGGAGGTGGTCGGCGCACGTCGGCAGTCGCTCGTAGGCGTACCGGCTCGACGGCCGGTCGCGCCACGGCTCGTAGTGGCCGCCCTGGATCATGTGGAACAGGTGCGGGTTGACGCAGTTCGACACGAAGCACTGGCCGTAGTCGTCGAAATCGACCCCCCAGGGGTTGGTCGTCCCGTCCGCGAAGTTCTCGAAGACGCGCCGGGTCGGATGAATGCGGTAGACGCCCCCGTCGCAGTGGATGCGCATCTCGGGCGGCGTGCCGGGTTTGCCGACTTCGGACGGGCTCGTGCGCCCGTGCCCGGCGTAGAGCCAGCCGTCCGGGCCCCAGGTGAACCCGTTGGCCAGGTTGTGCCGGCTCTCCTTGTAGCCGAACCCGTCGAAGACCAGCTCGGGCGGCCCATCCGGCTTGTCGTCGCCGTCGCGGTCGGGGATGAAGTACAGCCCCGGCGGCGACATGACCCACACCCCGCCGAACCCGACCTCGATGCCCGTGATGTAGTTGAATCCTTCGTAGAAGACCTTCCGCGAGTCGGCCCGCCCGTCGCCGTCGGAGTCTTCGAGGATGATGATGCGGTCCTTCCCGGTCGGCTTCCACTCGCCGTAGTTCATGGCCTCGGCGACGAACAAACGACCGCGATCGTCGATGCAAAATGAGATCGGCTGGACCACGTCCGGCTCCGCCGCGAATACCGTGGCGCGGAACCCGTTCGGAAGAATCATGTCCCTGGCGGCCTTGTCGGCCGGCATGGGTCCAGCTGTCGGGTCGCCGGCCGCGGTCACGCCAGCGGCGACGAGGCCGAGTGTAAGCACGCATCGATTCATGCCGGGTCCCCATCGATTCGCGAACCGCCAAGGCCGCTAGTGTTCTTACCATACATCCCCGGCCGCGTCGCCTCTCTGCTTGACCCCCGTGGCCCGGTCGCGGATAGTACGGCCTCCCGCATCGACAACCCGCGACGGAGCACGCATGAATGACTTTCTCGGCGAGTTCATCGGGACCGCGGTCCTGATCCTCCTCGGCGACGGGGTCGTCGCCGGCGTGCTCCTTTCGCGGACGAAGGCGCAGAACGCCGGGTGGATGGTGGTCACGACGGCCTGGGCGTTCGGCGTGATGGCGGGGATACTCACGGCCAAGGCGGCCGGGGCCCCGGGG
>DATFWZ010000135.1:0-2600 GCA_035258765.1 Gemmataceae bacterium | reverse complement strand
CTCGTTGTCAGACAGGACGCCCACGCAAACGTAGCCGTGAACGGGGTCGCCCGTCTGGTCATCGAAAAACCGGCCGGTGAGGACGATCCCCTTGGCCACGCCGATATCGGCGATGATCGGTTCGTACGCCGGGGTGTCGCGCAGCTTCACCGTCCTCCCCATCATCCCGATCGCGGGATCGCGCTTGACTGACAATTCATATTCGTTGCCCTTCTTCGCCCCGTGGATCTCGTAGCGGCCGTCCGCGTCGGTCGTGGCGAACAGCCGCGGCATCCGGTGGTTTCGCGGCTCGCTCAGGGCGACGGTGATGCCGGCCCGCGGCTTGCCGGTCGCGGTCTCCTTGACGACCCCGCGGATCGGCTTCTCCGCCTCCGCCACAATTGCCGTGTCGGGCGGGTAGAGCATCGGGTTGTAGCCGATCACCGCGTACGGCGACTTCAACCTCTCCAGCGTCTCGCGGTTGTACGGCGTCGGGTCGAACCCGGCCCGCAATACGATCTCGAACCCCGCCTCGGCGATCCCCGGCCCGCGCACGTGCAGGTTAGCCAGCCGCTCGCTCCCGACGTGGGCGATCTCGAACCGCCCGTCCTTGTCCGTGACGGCCGCGAACATTTCGCCCGCGTTCGCCGGCTTGCGATTGTCCCAGGATCGGAACGACACGAACCACTTGGATTCGGGCGCGTGGCCGTCGCTCGGCCGCTTCTGCCAGTCGGACAGGAACTTGTCCATGGTGTCGCCGTACCCGGACAGGTGCCGCACGACAACCGACGCCCCGGCCACCGGCTTGCCCTGCGTGTCGATCAACCGTCCGCGGATCGGCGTGTCCTTGATCAGCTTGAAAGTGATCTCGGCTGGCGTGTTCGTCGCCGGCATCAAGTACTCACTCGACGCGAACCCGGCGGCGCGGGGAAACAGGTGCGCCCCCCGGCCGTCCTTCAGTGGAACGGTCACGCGGAACGTTCCGTCGTCAGCCGTCTTGGCCACGACCGCGGTCGAACCGTCAACTGGCAGATGGATGATCTCGACCCCCGCGGCCGGTTTGCCGTTCGGATCGAGCACCTTCCCGGTGATCGTCCGATCCTTGTCGCTCTTGTCCGACTTTCCGGCGGGGGACTCTTTCTTGTCACCGCCCTTGGCCGGCATGGCCTTTTCCGGCTCCGGGCCGGCGGTCGTTGTCCGCGGCTCGCCCAGACCGAACCCGATGATCGCGGCCGCGGCTATCGCGAGGACCCCCAGCAGCGTTTTCTTGACGACCCCGTTCACGGCGACCCCCTCCGCGAGCGCGGCGACGGCCGGCGGGACATTGCCCGCGGCCGCCGACCGGATCGCATCGACCAGGTGCGGCGGGGACGCCCCCGCTCGGGAAGTCGCCAGGACAGCGAGGAGTCCGGCCCCGAGGGCCACCCCACGACGGGCCAGCGCATCGTGCAATCGCCGCCGGCCGCGCTCGAGCTGTCCCTTGAGCGTTGCCGCGGGGACGCCCAGTTGCCGCGCCGCCTCGTCGCGCGTGAGCCCTTCCAGGCAGCAGAGCACGACCGCGGCGCGGTATCGGCCGGGGAGCCTTGCAAGTTCCTCGTCGAGGATCGCCAACAGCTCTTCCCCCGAGATCTGGGCGAGCGGGTTGGTCGCGGGCCGGGTTGTCGCGCGTCCTTCGTGTCGGGCACGCCGGGCGCGGGCCGTCCGAGCATTCAAGGCAATCTGCCGAGCGGTCGCATAGAGCCAGCTCGCCACGGAGGCCTGCCACCGGCCCAACCGCGCCTTGCGGGCGAGGACCACGAACGTGGCCTGGCACGCGTCCTCCGCGTCCGCGGAGTTCCCGAGCACGCGGCGGCATGCGCCGAGCACCATAGGACCGTGACGCTGAACGAGCGCGGCGAACGCGGCCTCGTCCTTGTCGCGGGCAAACCGTTGGAGCAGGTCCCGGTCGGACGTCGTGCGGCCGGCGTCGGCGGATTTTGCCCTGGTCAGGAGCGGTAATAGGGCGGCGGGTCGGGTGGCGGCCATGTCGGCACTCCAGAGTCCTGATCGACCTCCACCCGGATATTTGCGCCCGCCGCCAACCGGCCACACGGGCTTTTCGCAAGGTCATGTTCGGACTATTTCGGCGGCTTCGCTGGCCGATATGTCACATCAACTGTTGCCGTGCGCTCCGTCGCTGCGGGGGCAATCACTTTGTAAGCGCTCATCGCGGACGGGCTGAACATCCCGCCATGGCCGCGGGTCCGGAAAAAGCCGTCCTTCGAATCGACAATCCCGTCCTCGATCTCCTGCTTCGTCGCCTCACAGGCCTGGTACGCGTTCCCGTATTCCTGGAAGTGGAGGAGTCCGGGACCGGACGTGACAGTGATCTTGTACCGGCCGTTCAAATCGGTCGTCGTGTCCCGCCCGCGGCGCCACGGGGCCGGCAGGTCGTTCGGGTCGTACCCTCCATACACCTGGTCGTTCTTCTCCAGCGGCCGGTAGAACACGCGCGACGGCACTCCAGTCCCGGTCACCACGTCAGTCACACGCCCCGTGATAACGATCCCCCGCGGGAGCGAAAGGCCCGTGGTGATGGGGTCAAAGCCGACCGTGTCCTCCACCTGGTCGAACCGGTGCAG
>DATFWZ010000134.1:0-5367 GCA_035258765.1 Gemmataceae bacterium | reverse complement strand
GCGGCGAGCGAGCTGGGGTGGACGCTCAACCGCGTCCGCGGCCAGCTCGAGCGCGGCCGCGAGCGGCTGCGGCGGCGGCTGGAGCGGCGCGGGATCGCTCTCTCCGCCGGCTTGCTCGCGGCGGTGGCGGGGAACTCCGTGACGGCGGGCGGTCCGCCGGCGCGACTCATCCAGTCCGCGTTGCGCGCGGCGGCCGGCCGGCCCAGTGCCGGGGCCGCCGCCCTCGCCCACGGAGCCCCCCGCATGACCGTCCCCATCAAAGTCGCCTGTGTCGTCGGCCTCGTCTGTGTCGGCCTGGGGCTCGGGCTCGGGCAAGTCCCGCCGCCCTCGGGCGGCGCTCAACCCCAGGCCAAGGTTGAATCGGCCGTAAAGGAAGGCGCGGCCACGAAGGCCGCGCCTGCGGACCCGCTCGCCGCCGTCACCGTGGAAACGACCGGCCGCGTCGTGGACCCGGACGGCAAGCCGGTCGCCGGGGTCAAAGTCACCTTCTTACAAGACCCCCTCCGCGAGGATCCGCAAGCCCTGTACCCAGAGGCCTCGACGGGGGTGACCGACAAGGGTGGCAAGTTCCAGTTTCCGGTTTCGATGTTCCCACAGGGCCCGAGCGGGCACGAGCCGATGGGCCGGTTGACTGCGATCGTCCCCGGATTCGCCCCGGCCGGCACCGGCACCGGGATGCCGGACTCGTTCAAGGACCGGACCCTCAAGCTCGCCAAGGACGACGTCCCGCTGGAAAACCGCTTCCTCGACCTGGAGGGCCGGCCGATCGCGGGCGTGACCGCCCGGTGCGTGGCCGTCATCGTTTCGCCGGACAACGACCTCGCGTGGTGGCTCAAGGACATCAAGGAGAACAAGCTGCTGGGCGGCGCGACCACCCCGGGCATGCCGATCCCGGCCTCTCAGCTCGGGCTAACTCAGTCGGCCACCAGCGACAGCGAGGGGCGGATCAAGCTGACAGGGATCGGCCGCGGGCGGGTCGCGTTCGTCCGGATCGACGGCCAGAAGATCGAGTCGCGCGTGATCTGGATCATGACCCACGACCACGACACGGTCCAGGTGCCGCAGCACCCGAACGCGTTCTCCCTGTTCGCCGACCAGCCGGTCCACGGGTCGAAGTCGGACATCGCGGTCGCACCATGTACCCCCGTCGAGGGAGTGGTCAAGGACCTGGACACCGGCAAGCCGATCGCCGGGGCGACCGTCTACAACGCCCTTGACCTGCCCTACGGCATGGGCCGGGAGATCGTCGAGACGAAGACCGACGGCCAGGGCCGCTACCGACTCGACGGCCGGCCGAACCGCACCGGAAACCGGGTGACCGTGACCCCGCCGAAGGGGGAGCCGTACCTGCTGACCGCCGACTACCCGCCGCGAGTCGAGCCGGGCAAGACAGCCACGCTGAATTTCAACGTCAAGCGCGGAGTCTTCATCACTGGCAAGGTCACTGACCAGGCGACCGGCAAGCCGCTGCGGGCCGCCATCAGGTATTTCACTTGGGGCGACAACCCGAACCTGAAGGGGATGCACCGCGTCTGGTGGATCCGAACGACCACCGCGGCCGACGGCACGTACCAACTTGTGGGTCTGCCCGGTCGCGGGCTGATCACGGCCAACCTCGACGAGCTGCGTCGCGGGCGGTGCGTGGTCGGGGCCGGGGCCGAGGGAATCAAGGGCTACGAGATGAAAGGCCAGGGTTTCCCGACCGTCCCGGAAATGGCGTTCCCGTCCCTGGTCAACCGCCTGGCCGAAGTGGACGCCAAGGCCGACGGCCAGAACGTGTGCGACATCACGATCACTACCGGCAAGACGGTGAAGGGGGCGCTCGTGGACCCGGACGGGAAGCCGCTCGTCGGCGTCCGGATCAACGGCGCGCTCGGGAGCGACGTCCACCTGCCCGCACTGCCGAAGGCGGAGTTCGCGATCTCGGCAGTCAACCCGAACGCCCCGAAGCCGTACTTCTTCTACCACGAGAAGAAGAACCTGGCCGCGGCCGTGATCCTCAAGGGGGACGAGCCGGACGACTTCAAAGTGACGGTCCAGAAGGCCGCGGTCATCACCGGCCGGCTGCTGGGCGACGACGGCGAGCCGCTCGCGAATACCGAAATCTCGGGCGCGATCGACAACAACCAGCTCGGGTTGAAGGGCGGCTGGTACGGCTTCTTCTACGGCAAGACGGACAAGGACGGGAAGTTCCAGATCGCGGGCCTGGTTCCGGGGGTGAAGCTGAGTGCCCGTGTGAAACGGAATCACGAGTTTGCCGAACAGATCTTCGAGCACCTGGGGTTCGGCGCCGGGGAGGAGCGTGACCTGGGCGATATCAAGGTGAAGCCGGCGAAGGAGTAGTTGAGCGTCCCGTAGGACAGGTTTCCCAACCTGTCCTACGGGACGGACTTCGTGAATTTCGACCCCCTCGTTCGTTCGTAGGACAGGTTGGGAAACCTGTCCTACGGACGCTGGCACTAAAATCCATGTCGCCGCGGCGGGTGGTGGGACTAGCTGATGAGTTCCCGCCCGCGAGGTGCCCCGATGGCGACCCAGCAGCTCAACCGGCTGGCCGGCTTGCTCAAGTCGGCCTATTCGGCCACCCGGCTCGGCGACGAGCCGGACGCGGACCTCCTCGACCGCTGCCGGACCGGCAACGACCCGGCCGCGTTCGAGGCGGTCGTCCGCCGCCACGGCGGCCGCGTCCTGGCCGCGTGCCGCAAGGTCCTCTCCGACCCCTCGGACATCGACGACGCCTTCCAGGCCACCTTCCTCGTCCTGCTCCAGCACGCCCGGGCCATCCGCAAGCGTGACTCGCTCGGAGCCTGGCTCTACGGCGTCGCCCACCGGATCGCGGTCCGGGCCTGCGACACCGCGGCCCGCCGTCGCCACTTGCTCCAGCGATCCGCGTCGCCCGCCGAGGCGGCCGAACTGCCCGACCTGTCGTGGCGGGAAGCGTGCGGAGTCCTGCACGAGGAGCTGGACAAGCTGCCGGACAACCTGCGGCTGCCCTTGGTCCTGTGTTACCTCGAGGGGCTCTCCCGGGACGAGGCGGCGCACCAACTCCGGTGGTCGCTGAACGAGGTCCGGGGCCGGCTCGAGCGCGGCCGCGACCGGCTGCGCAAGCGGCTGGAGAAGCGTGGCATTGCCCTGTCGGCCGGCCTGTTGCCCGCGGCCGCGGGCGGGAGCTCCGTGACGGCGGGCGGTCCGCCGACGCACCTGATCGAGTGCGTGATGAGGGCGGCCCACGGTCACCCGACGGCCGCGGCCGCCGCCCTCGCCAACGGAGCGTCCACCCCCATGTTCGCCAGGTTCAAGCTGCTCTCCGGCCTGGCGCTCGCCGCCGGGCTGGTCGTCGGCATCGGCGCCCAACACCCCGGCCTCCACGCCGGGCCGAAGCCCGAGCAGTCGAAGTCCGCCGACACGCCCGAGGCCAAGGACACTTCGGCCGCCAAGCCCGCGGACACGCAGCCGCCGGAGATCGCCGGTCGCGTCGTTGACTCGGACGGAAAGCCCGTGAAGGGGGCGAAGGTCTACATCCTCTACTACACGCCGAAGGCTCTACCGATTCCCGATCGAGCCACGACGGACGCCGACGGCCGTTTCAAGTTCACTCTCAAGGCCAGCGATTTTGATCCCACCTACTCGACCACTCCCTGGCGCGGTGCGTTCGTAGTTGCGAAGTCCGACGGGTATGGCGTCGGCTGGGCCCAGACCGACACCAAGGACGATTCCTGGTCGAGCAAATTGTCCATTCAGTTGCCGAAGGACGACCCGCCGCTGACCGGCCGGTTCGTCAACCTGGAGGGGAAGCCCATCCCCGGGGTCAAGGCGCGCCTCATTGGCGTGCAGCAACTGCTCAAGGGGAAGGACCTGGGCGCGATGTTGGCCCGGATGAAGGAAAAGAAGAGCGGTTACCCGGTGCTGCGGGAGTTCGTCACCGGGTTCGAAGGCACCTGGATTGGCCGCGACGTCGGCACCCTGTTCCCGCCGGTGACGAGCGGAGCGGACGGCGCGATCACCCTGCCCGGAGTCGGCCCGGAGCGGATCGCGATCCTCCGCGTCGAAGGCCCCGGGGTCGAGAGCCGGACGATCTACGTCGTCGCTCGCGAGGCCGAAACACTTACGGTGGCGGAGTGGGAGGACGCCGGCGCGGCGCGGCCGCAAGCGCCCCGGATGACCTTCGTGGGGAACAAGTTCGATTTCGCCCTCGCCCCCGGGCGGACGGTTCAGGGGACGGTCATGGACAGGGCAACGGGTAAGGCAATCGCCGGGGCGATCATTACCAGCGAGAACGTGGCCGGGAGTGACACAGTCGCCCGCGCCGACTTCCGGGCGATCGCCGACAAGGACGGCAGGTACACGAACTCCGGCCTGCCGCTCGGCCGCGGGAATAGGCTGCGGGCCGCCGCCCCCGGGGATGAGCCCTACCTGATGCAGATCCGGAGCGTGCCGGTGCCGGAGGGGTTCAACCCGGCCCCGGTCGATTTCGGGTTGACCCGCGGAGTTGTGTTGACCGGGACCGTCGTAGACGCGGCCACGGGCGATCCCGTCCCCTGCCGGGTCGAGTACTTCAGCCTGGCCGACAACCCGGCCCTCCGCGAGATCAAGGGGTTCACCGTCGCCGACCCGGACGAGCGGGAGTCGAAGGACGGGAAGTTCCGCCGCGTCGTCCCGCCCGGCCCGGGGCTGGTCGCGGTCAAGGCCCGCCAGGAGAAGTACCCGGTCGCCGTCGGCCAGGAGAACTTCAAGGACAAGATGAACGGCCCGTTCATCAATACCCAGCCATACCTGTGTCACGCGTCCGCCTTCAACGCCCTGGTCGCGGTGGAACCGAAGGCCGAGGACCAGTCGGCGACGGTCAAGGTGACCCTGGCTGCCGGCAAGTCGGTTTCGGGGCGCGTTCTCGACCCGGACGGCAAGCCGCTCTCCGGGGCCCTGGCCCGTGGGCTGCGGCCGTCCACCACCGCGTTCGGCCGGTGGGAAGAGGCCCCGATGAAGACGGCCGAGTTCACCGCGGAGAGTGCGGACCCGGCCCGGCCGCGGGCGGTCGTGTTCATTCACAAGGAAAAGAAGCTGGCGGGGTTCGCCCGCGTCCGCGGCGATGAAAAGGGCCCGGTGGAAGTCAGACTCCAGTCGTGGGCGACGGTCAGCGGCCGGCTGGTGAACGCGGACGGCAAGCCGATGGCGGACGTCCGGCTCAGCTTCGTGATGAAGATCGATGAGCCCGACCCAACAAGTGTCGGCGACATGCCGAACCGGGAGTTACGAACGGACAAGGACGGCCGGTTCAAGATCGAGGGCTTCGTCCCGGCGATGCGCTACAACCTGGCGGCGGTGACGCCGTCGAGCATCTTCGCGACCTTGACCAACGGGACTCAGTTC
>DATFWZ010000133.1:0-8341 GCA_035258765.1 Gemmataceae bacterium | reverse complement strand
CGATTCCCCCCCTGAGGCCAGACGACGAGCGTCTCGCCCTCGATTGTCTTACGTCCCCGATGGCAGCAAGTTCTGCACTCCGCGAGGATGTGACAATGTCTTGAAGTCGGCCGACTCGAACCGGCGGACCAGGTCCAGCATAACGGCACTATGCCACGGGGTGGCGACGTAACCAACGTGTCAGGCAGGAGCAGAGGACGCTTCGAGTCGTGGTGGAACGGGAGTCTTGCGGGGGCCGCCTTCATCTCGCGTTCGCGACGGGCGGGACGTGGGCCGGTGCCATGGTCATCAGCACGGTGGCCAGCCGGTCCAGGTCCCCGGATTGGACATCGATTTCGACGCGGAGGATGTGTACGGGTTCCGCTCTTGGGCGAGCAGCCGGCCCCTTGAACGCAACCACTTCCCGACTCTCCCGGTCCACGGCCAGGACCAGGTCGGCCAGGTGGACGTCAGCCAGGTGAGGCGCATCGGTCGCGCGGAATAGGCGGATCATGGGCGGGTCAGGGGGTGACCGGCGAAGGAAAGGGGCCGGCGGCTGGCCCATTCGATCAGCCCCGGCCCGTGGTCCCGCGGATAGCGGTGCGGGACAGGGAGGAGAATAGCCGGTCCGCGCTGGCCGGGTCAAATAGAAAAAGGCCGGCGGCCGCTGTTGCTACGGCCCCGGCCCGGTCGCTCGTGCCCTAGCGGCGACGGCAGACAGGATAGCCGTCCCGCATTGAATCTTCCAGAAGCCAAATGCCGCCGCTTCCGGTGCACCGAGGGGTTCGGGCGGCGCTGCTCGCAGGGTCTCACTACCTCGAGTGCCGCCGGAACACCTCAGCGTAGTGCCGGTCCACCCGCTCGGCGGCCCGTCGGTACTCGGCCTCGTCCAGCTCGAACTCGGGGCCGACGGCGGGCCGGTCAGCGGCGGCCAGGAACTCGTCCAACTCCATGATGCCGTACTCGCTCGGCGAGTGCGCCTCCACAATCTGTTTGAACCGCTTGTCCCAGCACGGGTCCAGGGCGAACCGGCCGCCCATCGGTGGCATGACGACCCCGGCCTGGACACCCCGGGCCAGGCACTCCCGCACTTGGGTGTAGGGCGGGATGGCGGCCCGGGCCGCGAACACGTAGCTGTGGAGCAGTGCCTCCAGGTCGCACCCGGAACTGGGGATGAGCCAGAGTAGCCAGGCATCCCCGTCGGCAAAGCGCACGAATTCCACCGCTTGTCCTCCGCCGCCGAACATCAAGTTGAGCCGCCCTCGCCTTAAACGACTACGAACTAAACGCAACGACTTCCGAGGCGTGGGTCAGCTCCAATTGCTCGTTCGGCGTTACGACTTTGTCCTGCCCGACGTTGGATACTATTTCGAGAGCTTTAGTACCATGACGAGAGTTTTCTTGCCCTTCAGTCCCGCTTCAAACTTAGTTGGTCGAGTTGACTCCTTATCTAGACCTAGCAGGCTGCTGCAAAACTGGTCCGTTTATCGGTGGTGACCGTCCAGGGGTCGGCTTGGGGGCGTCGTCCAGCCGTCGTTGGCGGCCGCCCGTCGGCGACCCGGCCGGTTCACGCGGTCGCGAGCAGCTTCCGCATCCGGACGAGGTTGTAGGCGGCCGCCCCGACCTCCCACAACTGTTGGATCTTCCACCGCCCGACGACCCGGCTCCGGGCCAGCCCGGCGATCTCCTTGAGCCACCCGAACCCCTCTTCCAACTTCTTGCGGCACTTCTGACTGAGCCGGTAGCCGGTCCCGGTCGTCCGGGCGGCCATCCGATGCCGGGCCGCCACCTTCTCCCGTTCCGCGTCCTTGGCCTGAGCCTCCGGCTTGGGTGGGTTGATCAACGCCCCGTGCGGCTCGACCCCGCGGGTCTCCAGCGCCAGGAACAACGCGCCCGAGTCGTACCCCTTGTCCAGGCCCAGGGTGGTCGGGTCCCACCCGGCCACGTCCCGGAAGGCGTCCACCAGGTCCACCGCCGCCGCCCGCTCGGCGGTCCCGTTGGCCTCGCTGACGCTCACGCCGACGATCAGCCCGTACCGGTTCTCCCCCAGGGCGTGGCCCAGGTGCCGTAGCTTCGTCTCCTGCCCGACCGACTTGCGGTACAGGCGGGCTTCCGGATCGGTCCGGCTCCGGTGGGTGGCGTTGGTCCGCTTCTGGCCCCGGAAATCGACGTCCGGGTTGCGCGGCTTGAACCCGTTCCCATCTGGTGGCGTCCCGTCCGGGTCCTTCGGGCCTTCGATCGGCTGGACGCTCTTGATCGACGCGTAGCTCTCGATCAGCGTCCCGTCGACGCTGAAGTGTTCGCTGCACAGGTCGGCCGCCAGGGCCTCCCGGAGCACCGCCTGGAAGAAGGCCGCCGTCAACCCGTGCTCGTCCAGCCGCGGCCGGTTGTGGGTGAAGGCCGTGGCGTCGTACGCCGGCTCCTCCGGGCTCATGTCCAAAAACCAGCGGAACAACAGGTCGGTGTCGATCCGCTCGACCAGTTGCCGCTCGCTGCGGACCGAATACAGGGCCATGAGCAACAGGGCCTTGACCAGCCGCTCCGGCGGCACCCCGGGCCGGCCGACCTCGCTGTAGGCGGCGTCGAACCGGTCGGACAACCCGGCCAGGATGCGATCCACCGCAGCCTTGATTGGCCGCAGGGGGTGGTCGGGACGGATCCGCGCTTCGACATCAATGGCGTAGAACAGACTCGGCTGGGGGTCCCGGTGGCCACGCATCGGACGACCTCGGCGGGGAAGGGTTACACAAGAAGAGCGCGCCAGTCCCCCAAACCTAACCGCCTTTTTGCAGCAGCCTGCTAGAGGGCCACTGCTCACCGGACCGCCAAAGTTCGCCAAGAAATCGAATGGACGTCCTATCTGCCGCCCGCGCCCAAATGGCGCTGACGCTCGGCTTCCACATGGTGCTCGCCGCCTCCGGGATCGCCATGCCTCTCCTGATGCTCATGGCCGAGGGGCTTTGGCTGCGGACGGGCCGACCCCACTACCGCTACCTCGCCCGCCAGTGGGCCAAGGCCACCGGGCTACTGTTCGCCCTCGGCGCGGTCTCCGGGACAGCGCTGTCCTTCGAGCTTGGGCTGCTCTGGCCCCGCCTCATGGCGTTCGCCGGGAGCATTGTCGGTCCCGCCTTTGCTCTGGAGGGGTTCGCCTTCTTCGTCGAGGCGATTTTCCTGGGCCTGTACCTCTACGGCTGGGAACGACTGTCTCCCCTGGCCCACTGGCTCGTCGGCATCCCCGTGGCGCTCAGCGGCCTCGCCTCGGGAGTCCTGGTCTGTGCCGTCAACGCCTGGATGCAAGCCCCCGTCGGATTCGAGCTGGACGGCTCGGGCCGGCTGACGAACATCGACCCGCTGGCGACCTTCCGCAGCCCGTTCTGGCTCCCCATCGCGATCCACTCGTCCCTGTCTTGCTACATCGCCGTGGGATTTGCAGCGGCGGGGGTGTACGCGACGGGGATGCTCCGCGGCCGTCAGGACGCCTATCACCGTTCGGGACTGACGATCGCCATGACCCTGGCCACGGTGACGGCCTTGTTACAACTCGTCAGCGGCGACTTCAGCGCCCGGATGGCGGCACGGTATCAGCCGGCGAAGCTGGCCGCGGCGGAAGCCTTGTTCGACACTCAGGCCGGCGCGCCGCTCGTCGTCGGCGGCATCCCCGATGGGGACTCGGGCGAAGTCCGGTTCGGCATCGAAATTCCCCGGGGCCTGAGCTTACTGGCCGCCCATGACCCGGACGCCAGCGTCAAGGGGCTCAACGACTTCCCGCCGGACCAGCGGCCGAACGTGCTGACGACCCACCTGGCGTTTCAGGTCATGGTCGGCTGTGGCTTCACCCTGATCGCTCTCGGCCTGTGGTTCTGGTGGGCTCGTTTGCGCGGCAGCGAGCACCGCTGGCTGCTGCGGGCCCTCGTGGCTGGTGCGCCCCTCGGCTTCATCGCCCTGGAAGCTGGGTGGGTAGTGACCGAGCTGGGCCGCCAGCCGTGGACCGTCTACGGGCTCATGCGGACCGCGGACGCCGTCACCCCGGTCGCCGACGTGCCCGGCTCACTCCTGCTATTCACCGCACTGTATCTGGGCCTGGGCGTCGTCCTCGTCGTCCTCCTGCTCCGCCTGGCCCACGGACGAAAGGTGAAGGAGGAAGGCTGAACCAAACCGGTCTTGCCTCTTCGTTCAGCCTTCATCCTTCATCCGTCATCCTTCTCCGGAAGGAGGTGGTTCATGCCCCTTGAAGACCTGGTCGCTGCCGCGGGCCTTGCCGGCGTCATCCTGTACGGCGTTCTGGGCGGTGCGGACTTCGGCGGGGGGATCTGGGACCTGTTCGCCGGCGGCCCCCGGCGCGACGAGCAGCGGGCGGCGATCGCGCGGGCGATGGGGCCGGTCTGGGAGGCGAACCACGTCTGGCTGATCTTCGTGATCGTCCTCTTGTTCACAGCTTTCCCCGCGGCCTTCGCCGCATTGAGCGTCGGCCTGTTTGGCCTCTTTCATTTGGTGCTGCTGGGCGTCTCGCTCCGCGGGGCGGCATTTGTGTTCCGCGGTCCCCAGGTGGCCCACCGGGGGGCCGGCCGCTGGGGCACGGTATTCGGGGTGGCGAGCGTTATCACGCCCGTGTTGCTCGGCATGGCGGTCGGCGCCGTCTCGGCGGGGAGCCTCCGCGTGCACGAGGGTCACGTGCAGGTTGCAGGCGTGGTGCCCCCCTGGCTCGCGCCGGTCTCGCTGGCCATCGGCGGCCTGGCCCTGACCCTGTGCGCCTACCTGGCTGCCGTGTACCTGACCGTCGAGAGCCAAGGTGAGCTGCGGGACGACTTCCGTCGGCGCGCCCTGTTTGCCGGGACGGCCGTCGTCGGCCTGGCCGCCCTGGCACTGCCCCTCCTCAAGCTGGAAACGCCCCACTTGTGGCACGGGCTCCTCGGCCTGCGAGCCGCCCCGGTCCTCGTCGCGGGAGTGGCGTCGGCCCTCCTCTCCGGCTGGGCGCTGCTCCGGCGCCGCTTCCGGCTGGCTCGCGCGGCCGCGATTGTGCAGGTGTCGCTGCTGCTTTCGGGCTGGGGGTTGGCCCAGTATCCCTACCTCATCTACCCGGACATGACCTTACAGGATGCGGCGGCGCCAGACCCAACCCTTCGATTCGTCGTCTACTCGCTGCCCATCGGCCTCGGACTCTTGGTCCCTTCCCTCTGGCTGCTCTTCCGGGTGTTCAAGCGGGTAGAATCCTGAACGACTCTTCATGTCGTCGGGGTACAGGCCGGCTGCAAGCCCTCCGTGTCCGGTGCAACTGATATCTCAGCAAGTTCATCAAGGTCTACGCCGGTTGGGAGCACGCCATCTTCGCGACCCCCATTTCTGCCGGCACGGGGGAATCCCGGAAGTCGAATGACCTGTTCTGGCTGCGGACGCAGGTCTACTTCTGACCCGGAGTCAGGGTCGCGAGCCGTGTTCGTGGCGGTCGGCCGCGCCGCCCTTCGGCCCGTCCGGAGCCTGTCCCGGGCGCACCACCTCGACGGTCTGCATCATCCCCTTGTCTTCGTGCTTCGCCATGTGGCAGTGCCAGACGAACCGCCCGACGATCGTCGGGTCAGTGAACGGGATCACCACCTTGATCTCGCCGGGCTTTCCCTTCTCGGCCATCGGAACTGCAAACGTGTCGTACAGGCTGTCGGGCGCCGCGGGCACGCCGTTCACCTCGGTCACCAGGAAGGGCGTCTGGTGGATGTGGAAGTTGTGCAACTGGGTGTCCTCGTTGCGGATCGTCCACTCCTCGACGTCGCCGAGTGTCACGGTCACGTCCGTCCGATCCGGGTCGAACGTTTTGCCGTTGATGAAGAACTTCGTCTCGTCCGCGTTGCGCGTGTACGTCATCGTCCGCCGCCGGGCGATTGGCGCTGCCCGGAGCTCCTCACTGTGGCGTGGTCCGTCCGCCCGCTGTCGGCCCACCGTCGCTTCGGCGTCCGCGGGGTCGGCGACCCCAGGGCCGTCCGATACCGCCACGCCCAACAGCCGTTCGGGTTGCGCGGGCTTGCCCTGCTCGTCCTGGAAGGGAAGCGACTTGAGCACGTAGCGCCCGGGCGGGCCGCCCACGACGAGTGCCTCGATGCGCGAGGCGGGGGACAGCAAGACGTCGTCCACCTTCTTCGCCCGCTGGAGGTAGTGACCGTCGGTGCCGATCAGGTACAGCGCCATCCCTTCGAGCTTCAGTTTCAGGAACAGGTTTGCGCCGATGTTGGCGACGCGCCAGTACTGCACCTCGCCGGGCCGGATCGCGATCGTCGGTGCGACCAGCCCATTGAGCGTGACGACCTCTTGCCTGGGCTGCGTCGGATGCGGGATGTGCTTCAGCAACATGACCCGTTCCTTGAGATTCCTGAGCAATGGGTAGAAGCGGTCGCTGCCCTCAACGACGATCCCGCCCGACATGCCCCCGAGGATCTGCGGGCTGGTGCGACCGTGGGCGTGCGGGTGATACCAGAACAGCCCCGGCGGGTGCGACGGCGGGATTTCGACGCGGTAGCTGAACGACTCGCCGGGATGGATACGGAGGAAGATGTTGTCGCTGTCGCCGCGCGGGGAGACGTGCATCCCGTGAAAGTGGAGGTTCGTCACCTCCGGGAGCCGGTTCCGGAGCGCAACAGTAAGTGTGTCGCCGGGCCGGACCCGCCAGACGGGCGGGATGTAGGCTCCGTCGTAGAGCATCCCGTCGCAGCGCTGGCCGGCGATTTCGAAGGCGCCGGGCGCGGCCTCCAGTTCCACCGCGAGCTTCCCGTCGGCGCTGCACAGAAACGGCGGATCGATCAGGGGCGGATTTTCGCCGGAGGCACCGGTCGCAACCCGGCCGGCGTTGCCATTGGAATTCACATCCGTGGCTGGGGAACACCCCACTCCCGCGGCGAACCCGACGGCGAGGCACAGGGTTCCAACCCGGACCGGAAGACGGCACATGAGGACCTCCATTGGCACAGATCAGGCCTCGGTCGCGAGGCGCGGTAGTCGGACGATCAAGAACCGGACGCCGAGGCTCGCGAGCACGATGGCAACCAGGACGAGCGACGCGACCACAAGCCCGCCGCCGACGAACAGCAACCCGACCGGAATGGCAACGCCAGCGAGAAGCACGACGACGCCGGCCGCGGCCCGCGCCTCGCTCGCCACCGCCGCGATGACGAGCAGTTCCGCGGCACCGAGCAGGAGGGCCGAGTTCCGAAGGTACGCACCGAGCCACTGGGCGTCTCTCCATCCGGGTTGGGCGGTCGTGCTGAATAGCACCCCCTTGTAAGCCACCGACCCGAGCGCGAACGGGAGTCCGCCGACCACGGCGACCTTGCGCGCCCACCACGACAGGCCCGCGTCGCCGGGAAGCCAGCCGGCCGCCACGACGAGTTCCACTGCCAGGATTGCAGTCAGGAAAAGTGAGTAGACCGTCAGGCACCGCGTGCCGTGCGACATCGGCGAACTTGGCTTGAACACCCGCGGCATGTGGTGGAACCGCAGCGGGTCGCCCAGATCCAGGACCAGGAGCCCGAGGTCGATGAGCAGCAGCGCCAGCGCAAGCGGGTAGGCCCAGGTGGCGACCTGAGTGAAGACCGTTGGGACGGCCAGCTCGCCGACCGCCGCGACCAGGAACAGGCCGGTGGTCAGGTTATTGAAGAGAACGTCGAGGGCCACGAGGTTGCGCCAGGTGGGCGGCTTGGTCACCACGCGGCCGAGATAGCCGCGAGGGTTCGGGCCGGCCGGCCGTCGCCGTGGAACCCGACCCGGATCTCCGACGGCTCCTCCACGGCCAGGGGGTCCGTCCGGACGACGGGACCAAAACGGCGTGCGCGGAGGACGGGGACCGAGACCACGGTCCGATCGGGTCTCGAGTTGCGCCCCTCAGGCCGACGCATCGGACGCCTCTCTCCAAAGTGGTCGCTGGCGGCCCCGGTTACCGAACACACGCTACGCCAAGCCAGAGTACCCCGGCACGAACGGGATCTTGGCCTCCGCCGCGAAAAGGAGGTTCACTGAGGGTTCGCCGGGACGATCGACGTTGCCATGTGGCGCACTGGCTTCGGGTGAGGCCAGGGCAACAGCCGTGCCGTTGGTGGAGAGCTACGTTTTCGCCGGTCGGTGCGGGCGATACCGCCAGCGGGACTGGGGCGATTGATTGCACAGACCCGGCGGTGTGGTAACCACGTTGCCGGAATGCACAGAAGTCACCAGGAGCAGCGCTGGTTATCCGGCAACAAGCGGCGGGCGGCCAGCAAGGGTCAAACGCAAACCGCGTGTGGGCTTAGCTCCTGAGCCCTGCGGCGGACGACTTGCCACGGGCGGAATGCCAGCCACCCGCTGGACTACCGCCCTCGCATTGGATTTGGCTTACTGGAGCCAG
>DATFWZ010000132.1:0-7139 GCA_035258765.1 Gemmataceae bacterium | reverse complement strand
GAAGTCCCCGCCGCCACCGCCGGTGTTGTCGTCAAACGACCCGCCAGTCCCGGCGTCGCCGCTGAAGTCGCCCGCGCCGGTGTCGTCCACGGCCGATTCACCTCCCCCGCTGCCGCCGTAGTACCCGCCACCGCCCACGTCGCCGCCGTAGGCGCTGGAGGAGTGACCGCCGAAGAATTGGTCGTACATCCACATCCCGGCCGCGGCGCCGAACAGCCCGCCGAGCAGGCTCGGGAAGAACCCGCCGCCGCCATAGCCGCCGCCTCCGCCGTACCCGCCGCCACCATACCCGCCGCCAACGCCGCCGGCGAGCGCCCGGACGACCGCGATGATGAGCCAAACGCCCAGGAGCAAGGCGATCCCGAGGCAAATCCAGCTACCGATGCCCATGCCACCCCCCCTGTGTTCCGGCTCCCGATCCCGATCCCGGTCCTTCGAGACGTTTCCGGGCTTGGTTGTTTGCTTGAAGTCCTTCGATTCGGCCGGCAAGTTCCTTTCCAGGTATTCGGCCACCAATAGCAGGGCTTTGTCGCGCGCGGCGGTCTGTTCGGCCTCTCCCTTTTCCTTCGCCGATTCCCGCATTGCCTTGAGGAGTTGATCCTTCAGCTCGCGCTTTTTGCCTTCGTCGAAGCCCTTTCTGTGCATCTCGGCGTCGGCGAGTATCTCGACGTAGCCAGGATGCCGACAGATCAGAATGTAAACTCCGGTGGCGTGGTCGGCCTTGGCCTCGGCCTTCGCAAAGTCCGCCCAGAACCGGTCCAGGGCGGCCCGGTCCTTCGTGTCGATCTTCGACAGCTTCTCCTTCTGGGCGGCCGGCAACTCGGTCATTGTTTCGACCGTCACTTGCCTGCCCGTCTTGGAGTGCAGGCGGGCAAACTCTTCCTTGGCCTGTTTGATGCCGGCGTCGGAGAAGAGCTTTGCAGTATCCTCCACGATCAATTGACCGGGCTTGGTGGTTACTTCGGCCCGCCCGATGCCGGCTGTCAGGAGCCCGCAAGCCACCGTCAGCAAACCGATGTTCCGCAAGTAGGCGGTCATTCTCTCAACTCCCTGAGGGTGACGGCTGTTCACCGGTTTCCCCCAACCATTATTCGGTGCCCGGACAGGGTTCTTCAACGAAATCCCGGACGTTCCTACCCCTATTATGTGTAGGAGATTCCGGCGACGAGTTTGGCATTCGGGCGTGTCCCGTCAAGCTTGAGGAGCATTGGTCGTGCCGAAACCCGAGGGCCGCATGCCGCGACTGCGAGCGACAACCATCCTGGCCGTCCGCCACAACGGCAAAGGCGCCATTGGAGGCGACGGGCAGGTGACGCTCGGCAACGTCGTCATGAAGAGCGACGCCCACAAGATCCGCAAGCTGTACGACGGCAAGGTGCTGGTCGGCTTCGCCGGGGCGTCGGCCGACGCGTTCGCCTTGCTGGAGCGTTTCGAGGCCAAGCTGCGCGACCACCAGGGGTCCGTCCCCCGGGCCGCGACCGAATTGGCCAAGGATTGGCGCACCGACCGGGCCCTGCGCCGGCTGGAGGCGATGATGATCGCCCTGGACAAGGAACACCTGCTCCTGATCGGCGGGACCGGGGACGTGATCCAGCCGACCGACGGGGTTCTGGCGATCGGTTCCGGAGGGCCCTACGCCCTGGCCGCGGCGCGGGCACTCATGGCGCATTCGCAGCTGACCGCTCCGGAGATCGTCAAGCGGTCGCTCGAGATCGCGGGCGAGATCTGCATCTACACGAACCGGAACATCGACGTGGTTGAAGTTGGTTCGTGAAGTGATTCAGTGGCATAGGACGGCGCGCGATGCGCAGCGACTTTTCGACACTCGGCAGACTCCCAGCGGTGCAAAAAGGGGGTGCGCGAGGCCCTCCGCGAGCACGCATTGCTCGGCCGCTCCGTGAGTGTTTGGCGGGATGGCAAGATCGTCCGACTTTCGCCCGCCGAAATTCTCGCGGAGCAAGAATCACAGCGCGTTCCGGGTTCGGCAAAGGAAAGTGACACCACGAAATGACTGACAACCTCACCCCGCGGCGGATCGTCGCGGAGCTTGATCGCTACATCGTCGGCCAGGACGCGGCCAAGCGGGCCGTCGCCGTGGCCATTCGCAACCGCTGGCGCCGCCAACAGCTCCCGCCCGACCTGCGCCAGGACGTCACCCCCAAGAACATCATCATGATCGGCCCCACGGGGGTCGGCAAGACCGAGATCGCCCGGCGGCTGGCCCAGCTGGTCGGGGCCCCGTTCATCAAGGTGGAGGCCACCAAGTACACCGAGGTCGGCTACGTCGGCCGCGACGTCGAGAGCATGATCCGCGACCTGACCGAGGCGGCCGTCGGCCTGGTCCGGCAGACCCAGCGCGAGCAGGTCGCCGAGAAGGCCCGGGAGCGCGTGACCGAGAAGCTTCTCGACCTCCTGATACCGAAACAAGGGTACATGCCCCCGGAGGAACAGGAGGACATCGAGCGCCGGCAGCGGACGCGGGACAAGTTCCGAGCGATGCTGGAGGCCGGGGAGCTGGAGGACCGGCGAGTCGAGCTGACCCCTGAGCAGAAGCCGACATCCCCGTTTCAGATGCTCGCCGCAACGAGCATGGAGAACATCCAGGTCGAGCTGCAGAACATCTTCGACAGCATGACCCCGCGCCAGACCGGACCGCGGCAGGTCACTGTCGCCGAGGCGCGGAAAATCCTGATGGAACAGGAGACGGAGGCCCTGATCGACCGGGCCGCTCTGCAGGAGCAGGCGATCGACCTGGTCGAGAACCAGGGGATCGTGTTCCTGGACGAGCTCGACAAAGTGTGCGGGCCGGCCGCGACGCACGGGCCGGACGTCTCTCGTCAGGGGGTGCAACGCGACCTGTTGCCAGTCGTGGAAGGGACGACCATCAACACCAAGTACGGCCCGGTGCGGACCGACCACATCCTGTTCATCGCGGCCGGGGCGTTTCACGTGTCCAAGCCAGCCGACCTGATGCCGGAGCTGCAGGGCCGGTTCCCGATCCGCGTCGAGCTGACCGACCTGACCCGTGACGACTTCCTGCGCATCCTGACCGAGCCCAAGCACGCGATCACCAAGCAGTACGCCGAATTACTTGCCACCGAAGGCGTAACCGTGGAGTACACGCGCGACGGGATCGAGGCCCTCGCGGACATCGCGTACGAGGTCAACCGGACGGCCCAGAACATCGGCGCCCGCCGACTGCACACGATCCTGGAGCGGGTGGTCGAGGAGGCCAGCTTCGAGGGCCCGGACCTGCGCGACAAGCGGGTGCGGATCGACGGCAAGTACGTCCGCGACCGGCTCACGGCCATTCTCCAGAAGGAGGACCTGAGCAAGTTCATCCTCTGACGGGGGTCAGTTCTTCTTGGCCACCCCGTCGAAGAACTTAAACACATCTGCGGCCGCCTCGCGGACGACGGTCAGGTGCTCGATGTCGTCGTACTCCCGGAAAGTCACCGCGGCCTTCGCTTCCTCCAGCGCGGTGTGAAGCGACTTAGCGCCCGGCAGCGCGAAATCGAGCTTCCCGCAACCGACGAACACCGGCAGCCCTTTCAGCGACTCGGGCTTCGTGAGCCGCTCCGCCCCGCCCAGCGCCGCGACCGCTGCAAACCGCCCCGGGTGCTTTTGAGCGAGCTGGACGACGTGAGCCGCCCCCATCGAATGGCCGATCAGGAAGACGCGCTTTGGGTCAATCGGGTAGCGCTTGATGAGCTCGTCGAGAATCGCGGGGACGTCCGGCGCCGGCCCGCCGAGGAGACCGCTCACCCGCGGGGACACGACTAGCCAGCCCCGCTCCGCCGCGAGCTTCGCCACGATGCCGTTGCCGTAGGCGTCGAAGTACAGGTTCTCGCTCCCGCCCATCCCGTGCAGGGCGAGCAAGATCGGGACGTCCTTCCTCTCCTCCAACTTCTCCGGCACGCGGATGCGGATGACCGTCTGCGCCTTTCCGGTGGGAACGCTCAGCCAGAAATCCCCCGGCCGCTTGGCGATGTAGTACGGTTCCGTGACTTTCGCAAGGCGCTCGGCCCCGGCCACGAATCGTGAGAGCGGGTAGTCCGTTTCGGCGACCGTCCCGGCCGAGAGATCCGCCACTTGTTTCACCAGGAGCGCGAGTGTGGCTTTTTCGATCGTGTCCGGTGATGCGGGCAAGTCCTTCCCGAGTTTCTTGATCGCCTCGACGCGCTCCGCGAGCTTCTCGATCCGCGATACGCCGGTGGTCTTGGTCGCGAGCACCTTCCCGTCGGCGACCACCTCGGCCGTGAGGACAAATTCGGCCGACGGCCGGCCGGGCACGTCCTTGATCGGCACCTTGAGCGTCGTGGGGAGCGAGTCCAAGTTCGTCTCGACCGACTTCCCGTTCGCGATGCGGGCCCGCAGGACGCACGATTTCGGGGCCTCGGCGTCCGTCTTGTAGAACGGTTTGACCGTGATGGCGACGTCGGCCGTCGCGACGTCTACCATCCGGGCCTCAGGAACGATCCGCAACGAATCTGCCCAGCGGACTGCCGCGGGGACCGGGTCGGCCGACTCCAGGGCGTGGCGCGCCGCGTCCAACGACCTCGCTACGTCGGGCAAGTTGAACTTGAGGAAGCTCTGCATGGCCTGGTTGACGAGCGGGGCGGCCCGCTTCTTGGCGGCCTTGTCCGTGTCGTGGGCGTCCCAGGCGACCTCGAAGGCGTGCAGGTGGCGGCCGGTCTCGTACCGGTCCGCCTGACCGAAGGCAGGAGCGGCCACCAGGGCCGCGACAACAGCTACGCGGTAGCGCATAAACGAGCGGGGGGTTGTCCGGGCGACGGGGTCAATTTACGAACATAAGGGCCGACACTCGCCGCCGCGCGTACAACGGTCGAGTCCGCCCGGACCGTGAAAGGACTCCACATGCTTCGCTCGTTCGTCGTTGCCGCCGTCGGCGTCTTCCTCGCCAACAGCGCGTTCGCCCAGTGTCACGCGTGGCCGCCGCTCCCGGTACCGGGCTACTACCCGTACCCGTTGACGCCGGCCATCTGGGGCGCCCCGGCGCCGAAGCCGCTGCCGCCACTCCCGCCGCCGTTCGTTCCCAAGCCGGGAGTCGGGGTGAAGGAAGTGGATGAAACACCCCCGCCCCCCAAGCCGGGCGAGAAGTCGAAGAACGGCACCAAGCCGAAGGAAGGCGACGCGAAGGACAAGGACGCGCCGCGAATCCCCAAACTCAAGTTCCCGGGGCCCGGCGAGCAGTTTGATCCGGACGAGCCGGCGCCCAGGAAAGAGCCGCCCAAGACCGACTCGAAGAAGGACGCGGGGGCGAACGGAAAGGACGTCGAGCAGTTCCTCGTCCCGGCGGACGAGAAGCGGTCCGAGCCCCCCGCGGAGGTCAAGGTCGGGTTCTTCAACCACAGCGACCGGGACCTGGTCCTGGAAGTGAATGGCGAGCCGCTCAAGCTGCCGAGCGAGCAGTACGTCACCAAACGCCTGCCGCGGACGTTCAAGTGGGCCGAAAAGGGAAAGCCCGCGACCGACGTCACCATCCCCCCGGACGCGGACGGGATCGAGATCGTGTTCCGCAAATAGCCTCACTCGTCCGAAACGAGCTTCGCCAGTGGTCGCGTCGCGTCGATGTGCTCGGCCGCGATCTTCAGCATCACCGTCAACGGGACGGCCAACAGCATCCCGGTTAGCCCCCAGCAGTAGCCCCAGAACGCGAGCGACAACAGGATCACCACTGGGCTCAGGCCGACCGCCCGGCCGATCACCGCCGGCTCGACCACAGACGCGCTGGTCAGATGGATCGCCAGGAGCAGGACGGCGATGGTGATGAACTCCCACCCAAATCCGAAATCGATGAGTGCAAATAAGACGGGCAGGCTGTAGCCGATCACTGACCCCAGGTAAGGGATGAAGTTGCAGAGAAAGGTGAGTACCGCCCAGACCAAAGCGAACCGGGTGCCGAATACGACCAGGACGACGAATACCGGCACCGCCAGGATCAGACTGGCAATCACCTTGGCCGTCAGGTACTGAGCAACCCCGCGATTGATCCGGGAAATGCTCTCGAGAATACGCTCGGCCCGCGGCTCGGAAAACGCTCGGCGGACTCGCTCCGGGAATCGACCGGCCTCCAACAACAGGAACAGCAAATATAGCCCCACGACGAGGGCCGTCGTAACCGTGTCGGCCGCGATCCCCACCAGCCGCGAGGTGATCTCGCGGACGATGGACGAGTCCCCGTCGCCGGACAACAGCTCTTTCGCGGCCTGCGTTGTTTGCGGGAACCGGTCGGCGGCGTACTGCAGGAAGTCATCCCGCATCTTGAGCGCCTGAGCGTTCAGGTTCGGCATCTCGGCCGCCAGCGTGCTCACCGTGGCCTGGATCCCGGCAGTCAGCAGCAAGATGACGAGCAGGGAGAGCGTGGCGGACACGACCAGCGCCAGCCGCCCCGGCACGCGCCGCTTGACCGCCAGGTGAAAAGGCAGAATCACATAGCCGAGTAGGACCGCGAGCAAAAGCGGCTTGAGGATCGGCCCGAGTTCGCGGAGCAGGAAGAATGTCCCGACCAGGATGACCACCCACCGGGCGGCGGTGGCCAGCGTTGGAGCCTCAGTAGCGGACCTGGGGGGAGGTAATTCACTCATATCGCGAGCATGCTATCCGGTTTCGCGGGCCGTAGCCACAAGCTGCCACGAACGGCATTTCTCGAATACCCGTGTGGCGGCCGGGCGTCGGTTTTGGTAGCCTCTTCTTCGCCTCCAACCCACTCGCATTCTCTCCCCATGATGCGCCACCTGTTCCCCCTGGCCGGCCTCGTCGCCTTCGCCGCGATGGCCCCGGCCGCCGACACCGGGTTCCTCGACAAGACGTACAAGGACGACTCCGGGACCGAGTACAAGTACGTCCTGTTCGTCCCGCACAACTACAAGAAGGACACACCGACCCCGACCATCCTCTTCCTGCACGGGCTCGGTGAGACCAAGCCCAGGGAGGGGGCGAAGTCGAAAGGGACGCCGAGGATGCCGGTGGAAGTTGGCATCGGCCCCGCGATCAAGAAGCGGGAGAAGACCTTCCCGTTCATTACCATCATCCCGCAGGCGCCGCGGCCCGGCTGGCAAGCCGGGGGCGAGCCGGCCAAGATGGCCCTCGGCATCCTGGCCGCGGTGGAGAAGGAG
>DATFWZ010000131.1:0-20419 GCA_035258765.1 Gemmataceae bacterium | reverse complement strand
CAGGTTGCGCGGCCATTCGGCGAGGCCGGCCCGCCATTCCTCCGGAATTCCCTCGACGCCGACGCGGGCGCCAACGATGCCGCCCACAATGGCCGCCGTGGTGTCCGTGTCGCCGCCGCAACGGATCACGGAGCGCACGGCCGAGGCGTAATCCTCCGGGAATCGTAACCACGCGTGCAGCACGACCGGCACCGTGTGGATGACGAAGCCGCTGACCCCCCGACCGAGTCCCAGATCGACCGCGAATGCCTCCGTCGGCTGGCCGGCTTCCACAGAATTGGCGGCGCGGCGGATCAAAGGTACCAGATCTCCGGCGCCGGGCCCGATCTCGGCAATCAACCGCTCTGGTACTTCACGGGCGGGCCCGACGCCGCCCGCCGACAGGTGCGTGGCCACCGCGACGACGAGGGCCGCGGACTCCGCTCTCGGGTCCGTGTGCGTGATCCGGGTCACGCCGCGGACAAACTTGCGAAGCAACTCGGACTCTGTGCCGTACGCGAGCCCGACGACGGGAGCCCGCATACACGGCCCATTGCCGGCGGAATTGACACCGCTGGATTTCGCCGAAAAGCCAAGCCAGAGTCGGATGCAGGACAGGAGCGTGGCGCGCCCGGTACCCAGCGGGCATCCGACCAGCCACCAGCGGAGTCGCCACGCCAGCGACCGGCTGAACCGCGTCATATCTCCACCCGCCGCGAGCAGACACTGGGCGGTCATGCACGCGTGTTCGGTGTCGTCCGAGAACATGCCGCGACCGAAGAGGAAGTGGAAGTGATCCACGTCCGGGAACAGCCGCCGGGCCCGACGCGGGGACAGGCCCTCGTGTGGCAGCCCCAGGGCGTCGCCGATCGCGGTGCCGACGAGACAGCCAATGATCTCTCGCTCGCTTGGCATGGAAATTGAAATTGACATTACCCCCGTGGTCTCCCGAGCGCATTCTTGACCCGGGTGTGAGTGGAAGTAAGATGCGAGCAGGGAATCTCGGCCGGTCGAACTCGGTCGAGGTTTTTGTTTGCCTGACTTCGTGAAAAAAATCACAAAGTCCGGCTGGAGGTTGCTATGGCCCTCGCTGACGTGGTCCGGACGTCTGCCGGGGTTGAGGCCGCATTTAGCCTCGCGGACTACTATCCGATCTTCATCTTTCTCGGATTGCTGATCGCCTTCGTACTCGGCACCCTGTTCGCGTCGGGACTGTTCCATCGGCTCGGGCTGAAGCGCTCAAAGGACACGCCGGTGAAGCTCATGCCGTACGAATCGGGAATGGACCCGGTCGGCTCGGCCCGGATGCAGTTCGATGTCAAGTTCTACTTGATCGCGATCCTATTCCTGGTGTTCGACGTCGAACTCCTGTTCCTGTACCCGTGGGCGGTCGTCGTGTACTCGGACGGCGGGGGGCCGACCTGGCGCGAGGTGTTCGGCCGGACCGTGTTCTGGGAGGTGATCGTCTTCATCGCCTCGCTCGGGGTCGCGTACGTGTACGCCTGGCGGAAGGGCGTGTTCGAGTGGCGGTAGGGAGCGCGACATGAAGTTCCCCGATTTCATCGTCACGCGGCTCGACTGGCTGGCCAATGAGGCCCGGGCCAACAGCCTCTGGCCGATGCCGTTCGCGACGGCTTGTTGCGGAATCGAGCTGATGGCGACGGCCGCCAGCCGCTACGACATCGGCCGGTTCGGGGCCGAGGCCATGCGCTTCAGTCCGCGACAATGTGACCTCATGCTCGTCGCCGGTCGGGTCGTGATGAAGATGGTCCCGGTCCTCCAGCGGATCTGGCTCCAGATGCCGGAACCGAAGTGGTGCATTTCGATGGGAGCATGTGCTTCGTCCGGGGGCGTGTTCGACACCTACGCGGTCGTTCAGGGAATCGACCGCTTCCTGCCGGTGGATGTCTACATCCCCGGGTGCCCGCCGCGACCGGAGCAGTTGCTGCGGTCGGTCATCGATTTGCAGGAGAAGGTGAAGGCGACCGGGACCGTGAACGCGCGCGAGGTGGCGGCCCGCGCCGCGTACGAGGGGCCGACCAGCCTGGCCAACCAGCTCGCTCCGGACGAGACGATGGTCGTCCCCGGAGATTACCGCTCCGCCACGCGGTTACGAGATTGACTGATGCCCGACGTGCAACAACTCATGACGGACCGGTTCGGCGATGCATTTCGCCCGTCGGTGTTTCGCGACAACGTGCGCTACGCCGTTTTGGCGGACCGCCTGATCGAGGTGATGACGTTTCTCCGAACCGAGGGCAGATTCGACTTCCTGGTGGACATCGCCGGGATCGACTACCTCCATTACCCGGACGCCACGGACCGGTATGGGGTCGTCTACTGCCTGGCCAATTCCGAGACGGCCGAGCGGGTCTACGTGAAGGTTCTCTTAAACGATCCGGAGCCGAGGGTGAAGTCGGTGTACCCAATCTGGAAGGGGGCCGACTGGATGGAGCGTGAGATTTACGACATGTACGGGGTGGTGTTCGAGGGCCACCCAGACCTGCGGCGGATCCTGATGCCGGAGGGATTCGCGTTGTACCCCCTGCGGAAGGACTACCCGCTCCGCGGTCGCGGCGAGCGGCACAACTTCCCGCCGGTCACGCGCGCGGAGAGCTAATTGAGGAGTATCAAGCTTGGAGGATAGGACATATAGGTCCTATGCGACCTAGATGTCCTATTCGCCGAAACCAGGAAAAAGCCGGAATGCCCCTTGCCCCTGCCGTACCGTTCTCCGTCGATGAGGAGGCTCCCGAGAAGGAGTTCCTCTACACGCTCAACTTCGGCCCGCAGCACCCGGCCACGCACACTACCCTGCGCCTCGTCCTCACCCTCGACGGCGAGACGATCGTCAAGGCGGTCCCGGACATCGGCTACCTGCACTCCGGGTTCGAGAAGCTCGGGGAGGACCTCGATTACAACCAGTACGTGACGATCGTCGATCGGATGAATTACATTTCCCCGATCTGCAACGAGATCTCCTGGCACCACGCGGTCGAGAAGCTCATGGGGATCGAGCTGACCCCGCGGTGCAAGTACATCCGGACGATCATCGCCGAGCTGGCCCGGATCAGCGACCATTTGCTTTGCGTGGGCGCCGCGGCCCTGGACCTCGGCGGGATCACCGCGTTCCTCTATGCGTTTAACATGCGGGAGAAGATCTACGACATTTTCGAAACCATGGCGGGCCAGCGGTTCCACCCGAGTTACACGCGCGTGGGCGGGCTGATGGTCGATGTGACTCCCGAGTGGGTCGAGATGACCCGCAGGTTCATCCGGGACGACTTTCCGAAGGCACACGCCGACATTGTTCGGCTCCTCAATCGGAACAAGATCTTCATCGACCGGACCAGGGGGATCGGCGTTCTCACGAAGGAAGAGGCGATCAACCGCTCGGCCGCGGGGCCTGTGGCCCGCGCCTCGGGTGTGACTCGCGACCTGCGCAAGGACGAGCCGTATCTGGCGTACCCGGACCTTGATTTCGACGTGGTCTGTTCCAGGAGTGGCGACTGCCTGGCGCGATACCTCGTCCGCATGGAGGAAATGCGCGAGTCGGCCCGGATTATCGCCCAGGCAGTGGAGAACATCCCGGCGGGGCCGGTGAACGTGGACGTCGAGGACAAGTTGACAATCCCGGACAAGGCCGCGACGTACCGGAGCATCGAGGGGCTCATCCAGCATTTCGAGCTGTTCATGTGGAACCGGCGGTGGAAGCCGCCGGTGGACGAGGTCTACGGGGCGACCGAGGCGCCGAACGGGGAGCTGGGCTTCTACATCGTCTCGGACGGAGAGGGGCGGCCGTGGCGGGCCCGGACGCGGCCGCCGTCGTTCATTCACTTCGCCCTGTTCCCGCTGCTCATGGAGGGGCACGTGATCAGCGACGTGCCGGCGGTGCTGGGGAGCTTGAACATCATTGCGGCGGAGTTGGACCGGTGACGGAAAGCCCACGGACGTACGTCCGTGGGCTTTGGGGTGCAACATGCCAGTGCTAACAGAAGACCTGAAGAACAGAATCAAGGCCTACATCCCCCGCTACCCAAGCAAGCAGGCGGTCACCCTGCCGGCCTTGCACATTGTCCACGACGAGCTGCGTTCCGTGCCGACGGAGGCCGTCCGCGAGATCGCCGAACTCCTCGACTTGGCCCCCGCGGAAGTTCACGACGCGATGAGCTTCTACCAGTTCTTCCGGGGCAAGGACGACAAGCTCGGGAAAACGCGGCTGTGGGTGTGTCGGACCCTCGCGTGTGCCCTTCGCGGCGCGGACGACCTGCTCGAACATTGTTCGAAGAAGTTGGGCGTCCCCGTGGGGGGGACGACGGCGGACGGGAAGGTCACGCTGGAATTCGCCGAGTGCATCGGGGCATGCGAGGGCGCGCCGGCGGTGTTGGTGAATGACGAGCACGTGATGAACGTGACGCCGGAGAAGGCGGACGAATTGATCGAGAAACTGCGAGCCCTGTGACGATTGCGACATGCCTTACGAACCCGTCCTCCTGGCCCGCGTGAACATGCCCGACAGCCATCGGCTGGAAGGCTACCGGAACGACGGAGGCTATGCCGCGTTCGAGCGCACCCTGCGCGACAAACAGCCGGGCGACGTGGTCAACATGGTTAAGGACTCGGGGCTCCGCGGTCGCGGTGGGGCCGGGTTCCCGTGTGGGGTTAAGTGGACGTTCCTTCCGAAGGACCACCCGGGCCCCATCTACCTGTGCGTCAACGCGGATGAGTCGGAGCCGTGCACGTACAACAACCGCATTCTGATGGAGAAGGACCCCCACCAGGTGCTCGAGGGCGTAATGCTCTCGTGCTACGCGATCAAGTGCCAGACGGCCTACTTCTACATCCGCTACGAGTACGGGACCGCCTTCCGCGTCCTGCAAGCCGCGATCGACGAACTCTACGCGGCCGGATTGCTCGGCAAGAACATCCGCGGCAGCGGGTTCAACCTGGACGTCTACCTGCACCGCGGGGCCGGGGCCTACATCTGTGGCGAGGAGACGGGGCTGATCGAGAGCCTGGAGGGCAAGCGGGCGTGGCCGCGGATCAAGCCGCCGTTCCCCGCGGTCGAGGGGGCGTTCCGCAAGCCGACCATCGTCAACAACGTCGAGACGCTCGCATGCGTGACGCACATCCTCCGACTCGGCGTGGACTGGTTCAAGTCGATGGGCGTGCCGCCGGACCCGAAGAACCCGCGCGACGCGGGCAGCTACGGGCCGAAGTTGTACACCCTCGCGGGCCACGTCAACGAGCCCAAGTGTGTCGAGTTGCCGATGGGCGTGACCATCCGCGAGCTGGTCGAGCAGTGCGGCGGCGGAGTGTGGAAGGGCCGGAAGGCGAAAGCGGTCAACCCCGGCGGGATCAGCATGGGGTTCATCAAGTGCGACGATAAACTGAAGGACAGCGACCTGACCGAGTACGACATCCCGCTCGATTTCAACGGACCGGGCAGGGTCGGGTGCCTCGGGTTGGGGACGGCCGCGGTCACCGTGATCGACGACCAGACGAACATGGTGGACGTGCTGCACAACACCTGCCAGTTCTTCGCGCACGAGAGCTGTGGGCAATGCACGCCGTGCCGCGAGGGGACCGGGTGGATGCTGAAGATCACGGACCGGATGCGTCGTGGGCTCGGCCGCCGCGAGGACCTGGACATTCTGATTGATGTCGCCGACCGGATGGGGATCATTCCCGGGACAACGATCTGCGGATTGAGCGACGGTGCCGGATGGCCGGTGAAGACGGCGATCCGGAAGTTCCGGCAGGAGTTCGAGGAGGCGATCCGGAACGGGCGGAAGAGTAAAGTGAGAATACTGCCGGTGTTGGGGGCGCATTAGACTCGGAGTACACGATTGACGCCAGCGGCGTCGGAGGCGTGCGATGAAGGCGTACTTGCTGATCGCCCTCGCGTGTTTCGCGGCGGCGGGGTGTAAGAAGGTGCGCGACGATTCGTCGGCGGCGCCGGGGGGCGGACCGTTCGATGTGCGTCCCGGCGCCGGTCCCGGCGTGATGGGTGTGCGGGGCGCGATCAATCGCGAGGAGTTGGAACACGCACTTGGTCAAATTCGGATCTTCATCGAAAGTGCGTCGTCCGTTGACGGGCACATGCCTGAGGCACAAGTGACATACGAGGCGATAAAGAAGGAAGCGCCAAAGTACGCCAAGTTCATTGACGACGGGCTGATCATTCTGAACATCGCGAAGACTCGCGATGAGGTATGGGCGTATGCGGTGCTCCCTCAGGGGAATTTTGCCGTGCTAACCGTGCAGGGCATCGAACGAAAATCGCAACAGGAACTGAACGCGATGCTTGGTCGCTGATCGCAACCTTTGATCTCCATCGACAGAATGGCGACCGTTTACGTCAACGACAAGCCGGTGGACATCGGTATCGACCGGCTCAACTGCGTCCAGGCGGCGGAGCGGGCCGGGGTGCTGGTCCCGCACTACTGCTACCACCCGGCGTTGACCGTGGTTGCCTCTTGCCGCATGTGCCTGGTCGAGATGGGCGACCTCAAGGACGGCAAGGTGTCGATGGTCCCCAAGGTCTTTCCCGGATGCCAGACGCCGGTCAAGGACGGGACCGTGATCGTGACCGCCGAGTACGCCAAAAGGGACACAAGCCACAAGGCGCTGGCGTACGACCCGAAATACACCCCCGGCGATCGGGCGAAGAAAGCCCAGGCCGACACGCTCGAAGGCTTGCTCCTCAACCACCCGCTCGACTGCCCGGTCTGCGACAAGGCGGGGGAGTGCAAGCTCCAGGACTACTCCTTTCAGTTCGGACGCAGCGAGACGCGGCTGGTCGATGAGAAGAACCAGCCACCGAACAAGCCCGAACTATCGTCCAGCATCACTCTGTTCACCGACCGCTGCATCATGTGTACGCGGTGCGTGCGGTTCACCCGCGAGATCTCCGGCACGGCCGAGCTGATGGTGGCCAACCGCGCGGACCACTCGGAGATCGACGTCTTTCCCGGCGAGCCATTGGAAAACAAGCTCGCCGGCAACGTCGTGGACCTGTGCCCGGTCGGGGCGCTCGGCTCGAAGGACTTCCTGTACAAGCAGCGCGTCTGGTACCTCAAATCCACCGATAGCGTCTGTCCGCGATGCTCGACCGGGTGCTCGATCCACGTCGATTCGAACAAGGACGTTGTGTTCCGGCTCCGCCCGCGGGAGAACCCGCAGGCCAACGGCTATTTCATGTGCGACGAAGGCCGGTACGGCTACCACCACGCCGACGCGGCCGACCGGATCAAGCGGCCGCTCGTTCGCCGCGGGGGGAACCTCGTGGCGGTCCCGTACGCGGAGGCCGTGAAGGGCCTGCAGGACGACTTTGCGGATCACGTCCGCAAGCACCCGGGGGCCGTGTGGGCAGTCCTGTCGCCGTTTCTGACGGTTGAGGAAGCGTACCTGGCGGCCAAATGGCTCAAGGACCGGTCGCGACAGGTCCGGCTGGCGCTCGGACTCGTCCCGGTTGTCGGCGAAGACGACGCGTATCCGAAGGACCGCCGCGGCCGGCCGGTGCAACCGGTCAAGTTCACGATCCGGGCCGAAAAGTGCCCGAACCGGCGCGGGGTCGAGGAGTTGCTCACGCACTTCGAAGGATCGGTCGTCCCGTTCGCCAAGGCGCTCGATGCCGCGAAGAAGGGCGAGTGCAAGGCGATGTTCCTGACGGGCGGTTATCCCGATCGGGGAGTACTCGACGTCTTCGGCGAGGCGCCGGCGGATCTGCTGCTGGCGGTCACCGATATCTTCCAAGGGGCGTCGACGAACCACGGGAAGTACGTCCTGCCCGCGACCGCGTTCAGCGAGCGCGAAGGCGTGTACGTCAACCACGCGGGCCTGGCCCAGATGCTGCGCCGGGCCTGCCGGCCGCCACTCGAGACTCGCTCCGAGGGCCAAATGTTCGCCGACCTGGCCGGGCGGACGGGGTTATTCAACGCCGCGGCCGTGCGCAAAGAGCTGGCCGCCGAGGTTCCCTATTTCGTCAGGCTGGCCGGCGGAGTAGGCGAGCACGGGGTCAAATTGGGAGCGTAGCCGTTGTTATCCGGGGTGTGATGACCGAATTCCACCTGACATACGCGCTGCTCCTGATCGTCGTCGTGTTCGCGACGGTCATGACGTCGGTCGCGTACCTGACGCTGGCCGAGCGGAAGGTGTCCGCGTTCGTTCAGGACCGCGTCGGCCCGAACCGGGTCGGCCCCTGGGGCTTGCTCCAACCGCTCGCCGACGGGCTCAAGTTCTTCTTCAAGGAAGACATCATCCCGTCGCATGTCGACAAGGTCTTCTACTTCCTTGCCCCCGGCGTCGGCGTGGCGACGGCGTTGCTCGCGTTCAGCATCGTCCCGTTCGGGCCGACCCCGCCGCCGCCCGCACCCGTCGCGATCACGGCCGACACGCCGCCGGACGTCGCGGTTCGCGAATATGAGCAGCAGCTCGCCGATTACGGGTCGCATCGGCCATTCGCCATCGCCCCGGGGCTCGACATCGGCATCCTGTTCGCCTTCGCTCTCGGCAGCCTCGTCGTCTACGGGATCATCCTCGGCGGTTGGTCGTCGAACAGCAAGTACTCGCTTCTGGGCTCGCTCCGGTCGTCGGCGCAGATCATCAGCTATGAGATTCCGCTCGGGATGTCCGTCCTCGGGCTGTTCCTATTCGTGGGATCGGTGAACCTGGAGCGGATTCAGGACTATCAAGTGCATCACGGCTGGTTCATCCTGTACCAGCCGCTCGCGTTTCTTTTGTTTCTCGTGTCAGTGTTTGCCGAGTGCAACCGGCTGCCATTCGATCTGCCGGAAGCCGAGCAGGAGCTGGTCGGCGGGTTCCACACCGAGTACGGCTCGATGAAACTGGGACTCCTGCTCATGGTGGACTACATCCACATGATCACAACCAGCTTCTTCATGGCGATCCTGTTCTTCGGCGGGTGGCACTTCCCGGGCCTCTCCGGCATCGAGGGGACGCTGGGAATTGTAATCAAGTTCCTCGTCCTCGGGATCAAGGTCCTCTTCTTTCTCATGCTTTATCTGCTCGTGCGCTGGACGATCCCGCGCTTCAAATTCGACCAGCTCATGGCCCTCGCCTGGCAGGTGATGCTGCCGCTGGCCATCGTCAACTTGTTGTTCGTGATGGTCGTCCTGGAGTTCAAGATGTCGCCGTGGCTGTTGACGGTGACGTCCGTCGTGACATTTTTGGCCGCGGCCCTGATCGCGACCCGGGAGCGGTCCACAATCGTGTCCCGGCCCAGGCTGCCGCAGCCGGTCGCGGCGTAACGGGAATACCGATGGCAACCGGAACGAAGAGCGTCCGCTGGGTGGAGGAGCCGAAAGTCGGGCTCTTCGAGCGCATGTACCTGCCGGCGATCGCCCAGGGGCTCTCGACCACTGTCCGGCACATCTTCAAGCCGCAAGTGCGGACCGAGGGTTACCCGGAGGAAGAGCCCAAGCTGCCACCCAACTACCGGGGCGTTCACCGGCTGAACCGGGACGAACAGGGGCGGGTCAAGTGCGTCGCGTGCTACATGTGCGCGACCGCGTGCCCGGCTCATTGCATCGACATTGTGGCCGCCGCCGCTCCGCCGGAATGGAAGGACCGCGAGAAATATCCCGAAACGTTCGTCATTGACGAGCTGCGCTGCATTTATTGCGGGATGTGCGAGGAGGCCTGCCCGGTGGACGCGATCGAGCTGACCACCTTGTACGACCTCACCGGCCTGAGCCGCGAGCAGATGATGTTCGACAAGGAAAAGCTGCTGAGCGTCTTCGACCAGACAACCAACGCCGGCACCGACCCGGTGCGGACCAAGACGGGCCACTACGGCCCGGCGGCCGAACTTCCGAAGTGAGCCAATTGCGGCGCAGCGAGGACCCACACCTTTGACCCTGTTGGCCGACTCCCCCGACCCGCTCAACTGGACGGTCCTGCTGCCGGTCCTGGCCGGGGGGCTTGCCGTCTGGTACCTGCTGCCGTCCCCACAAAAGCGGCCGCCGGTTTTCGGGATCCTGGCCGGGCTGGTCGCGCTCGGCGGCGTTGCCGCGTTCCTTGTTCGCGGGCTCGGTCAACGGATACCTGAGACGGTTGAGGCGGGTCTCTTCTTCGGGTTTTCCGGGCTCGCAGTCGTTTTCGCGGTGCTCATGATCATCAATCGCAATCCGGCCCGCTCGGCCCTGGCGTTCGCGATGGTGGTCTTGAGCACTTGCGGGCTTTTCCTGCTGCTGGCCGCGCCATTCCTGACTGCGGCGACCATTGTCATCTATGCGGGGGCGATCATTGTCACGTTCCTGTTCGTGATCATGCTGTCACAGCAGGAGGGGCCGTCGAACGCGAACCTGCGAGCGCGGGAGCCGGCCCTGTCCGTGGCCGCTGGGTTTGTCCTCCTGGCGACATTCCTCGTCGGGCTGCAGCGCGTTTACGACCGGCGCACGGTAGACGCGGCGATCGAGCACGCGAGCTCGCTGGCGCGGGCCGACCGGATCCCGGAGGAGTATCTGTCCCCGGCCGAGTCGATCAACGTGGATAACATGGGCAATCACCCGCCCCCGGCCCTGACTCCCAAGGCCGCCGAGTTCGCGGCCGAGATGCGGGCGGCGCTCAGGCAGGTGAAGCTGGGCGTCCCGCGGGTCGGGGACGGGCGCCGGTTTGGCGACCACCCCATCGTCCAGGACGTCGAGACGGCGATCAACTTCCTCGAAATCAGCGGATTCCGCTACCGGGACGCCGAGGACGTTCGCACGTACTGCCAGACCGTGGCCGACGGCCTGCAGCGACTGAAGCACCTGCGACAGGGCAGCGCCATCTCCGACGACCTGACCCTCTCGGAACACGGAATGGTCAGGCCCGTCGAGCGCCCGGACGGCCCCCGGCAGCTCCCCGCCGCCAATGTCTCCGCGATCGGCCGCACGCTGTTCGCTGACCACCTATTGGCCGTCGAGCTCGCCGGGACGCTTCTTCTGGTGGCCACCATCGGGGCCATCGCCATCGCCGGACGGCGGGAGCGCGCCCCATGATCTCGCTCCCACACTACCTGGCAGTCGGCGCCATCCTGTTCGCACTTGGACTGATCGGGTTCCTGTCGCGGCGGAACCTGATCGTCATGTTCTTGTCGGCCGAGATGATGCTACAGGGCGTGGCGCTCAACTTCGTTGCCTTCAGCCGCTACCACGGCAATCTGCACGGCCAGGTGTTCACCCTGTTCGTCATCGCCGTCGCCGCGTGCGAGGCCGGGATCGCCCTGGCCCTGTTCCTCCGGCTCTATCACCGGAAGCGGTCACTGGACGTGAGCCTCTGGCAAGACCTGCGCGAGCCGGGCATGGAACCCACCGTGGACACCGAGCCCCTGCCGTCGGTCCCGAAGGAGGAACCGCTCCCCCATCTGCCACCGGCGGGCGTCGAGCCGGTCCGGGAGGAGCGCCACTATGTCTGACCCGAGCGCGCTCCTGCTGCTGATCCCGCTCCTGCCCCTGGTAGCGGCCGTTGTCGCGGGAGTCTTCGGAACGGTCCAACGTCTCCGGCCATGGGCTCACGCCCCGGTGGTCGTGGCCGCGGGCCTCTCGTGCATCGCGGCGATCGGCACGGTCTCCATGATCGAGACCGGCATTTCCCGGCAGGAGGGCGGGGACTCCGTGCAGTCTGCGCCGGGGCCGGTCACTTTCCCGAAGCTCAAGTCCGAAGAGGACCGGATCGTCTGGTTCGGCATCTCGTACGGTCAGACGAAGCTCACCGCGGACCTCTCTCTGACCGCTGACCACCTGACCGGGATCATGCTCCTGGTGATCACGTTCGTCGGCTTGTGGATCGTCGTCTTTTCGATCGGGTACATGCGCGACTCCCCGGGTTACCCCCGGTATTTCGCGATCGTCAGCCTGTTCCTGGCCGCGATGACCTTGCTCGTCCTGGCCGACAACTTCCTGCTCATGTACGCGGGGTGGGAAGGGGTCGGGCTGTGCAGCTACTTGCTGGTCGGCTACTGGCACCACAAGCAGTCGGCGTCGGACGCGGCGCGGAAGGCATTCCTGGTGACCCGGCTCGGCGACGTCGGGCTCATTCTGGGGATCTTCGTACTGTGGATGATGGTCGGCCGCGACGGGTTCGGCTACGCGAGGATCTTCGACCTGGCCCCGCAACTCGCGGAGGCGTACCCGACGCTGTTCCCGACCGCGTGCCTGCTCATCCTCTGCGGGGCGGTGGGCAAGTCGGCGCAGATCCCGCTCTTCGTCTGGCTCCCGGACGCGATGGAGGGGCCGACTCCGGTGTCCGCACTCATCCACGCGGCCACCATGGTGACGGCCGGCGTCTACCTGCTCGCCCGGTGCACGGCGCTGTTCGCGCTCGCCCCCGGTGTCCAGCTCACGGTGGCAAGCATCGGGGTCTCGACCGCGCTCGTCGCCGCGTTCATCGCCCTCACTCAACACGACCTGAAGCGGGTGCTGGCCTACTCGACCGTCAGTCAGCTCGGTTTCATGTTCCTGGCGGTCGGGTGCGCCGGGCCGGTGCTGCCGGCTGTTGCCGTGACCGCGGCCATATTCCACTTGTTCACGCACGCCTTCTTCAAGGCCGTCTTGTTCCTTTCGGCGGGCAGCGTCATGCACTCGATGCACGACGTGATCGACATGCGCCAGTTCTCGGGGCTCCGGCGGGTCCTCCCGGTCACGCACCTGACGTTTCTGGCCGGGGCCCTGGCTCTGGCCGGCGTTCCGGTGTTCTCCGGGTTCTGGTCGAAGGACTCGATCCTGGAGGCGGCGCTCGAGGCGGGGCGCAGCGCGCGATTCGGCTTCGCGTACACGATCCTGTTCGGTGTGGCGCTCGCGACCGCGCTGATGACGGCCTTCTACACGTTCCGGGCCTACTACCGCACGTTCTGGGGCCCGGTGTCCATGCCTCACGGGGCCCACCCGCACGAGCCGTGGGTGATGACCTTGCCGCTGATCGTTTTCGGCATCGGCGCCGTCGTGGCCGGCATTATCGCGGAGCCGTTTACGCACTGGTTCAGCAACTTCCTGACCCGCTCCCCGGTAATCGTCCAGGCGAGTGGGGGCCACACGGTCGAGCATCATCTGAATTGGGCATTGATGCTCGGTTCGACGGCCGTGGCGCTCGCGGGCGTCGGGCTGGCGTGGTACCTGTACCAGTCGCGGCCCGGGTCGGCCGAAGATGTTGCGGCGGCAGCACCGCGACTGTACTACCTCTCGCTGAACCGGCTTTACGTGGACGAGATCTACAACATCCTCTTTGTTCAACCGCTGACGCTTTTGGCGGGGATTTGCCGGCTGATCGAGGCGGTGGTGTTCGATCTGGTGCGGCTGGTCGCCACGGTGCCGCGGTACCTGGCCGACGTGATCCGTCCGCTGCAAAACGGGCTCGTCCAGTTCTACGCCTTGTCGATGATCATGGGCGTGGCGGCGTTTATCGGGTACCTCGTACTCTTTGCGCGGTAAGGGGTGCGATTCGTTGGTTGTGATTTGTTCTTTGTGATTTGGGACGGCAGGGCGGGGATTGATCCGGATCACTAATCACTAATTACGAGTCACTAGTAACTGAAATGTTGACCGCGGACATCATCCGAACTCTCCTCCCAGCCGTCCTCGGGCTGCCGGTCGCGGCCGCGATCGTGCTGCGGCTGCTCGACGGCCCGCGGGCCCGCGGCGCGGCCCTCGCGTTCTCCGGCCTGCACCTGGTCCTCACAGTTCTGATCGTTTTCTTCGGGGTCATGGACATCCAGGACGACCCGAACGTCGGCCGATCAATCGACCGGACAAAAAAGCAGTCGGAGCGAGTATTCGCCCCGCAGTTCGTCCCCGGCGACCCGATGCCCAACGGGCGGCACTCGTATTCGACCAACTGGGACGTCGTCCCGTTCTACGGCACCTCCGCCGAAGGAGAGCGGACGAAACTCGGGGCCGCGCAACTATTCATCGGCCTCGACGGGTTGAACGTCTGGCTGGTGGCGCTCGCGAGTTTCATAATGATCCCGGTCGTCCTCTTCTCCTGGGATTCAACCCGCGAACGCGAGGGGCCGTTCTATTCGTGGCTGTTCTTCCTGCAGGCCGGAGTGCTGGGAGTATTTCTCAGCTTCGACCTGCTTCTCTTCTACGTCTGCTTTGAGCTGACCTTGGTCCCACTCCTGTTCCTGATCGGCGGGTGGGGGCCGGGGCCGAACCGGCGCGAAGCGGCGCGCAAGCTGTTCCTGTTCACGCTCGCGGGAGGGCTGATCACGCTCCTCGGTGTCATTGGCACGGTGCTGTTCGTCTACGCCCAGACCGGTGAGCCAAACAAGCCCGGGGAACTGACGTTTTCCATCCCGCGCCTGGCCGACATCGTCCAGGCGAAAATGAACCAGACGACCGCCGAGCCGACGCGGAACCTGTGGCTGGAGGCACAGCGTTACTTGTTCGTGGCCCTCGCCGTCGGGTTTGCCGTCAAGATCCCGGTGGTCCCATTGCACTCGTGGCTCCCGGGGGCGTACGCGGAGGCCCCGACCGGGGTCACGGTCATGCTCTCGGCCCTCCTGGCCAAGATGGGGACGTTCGGGCTGGTCCGCATCTGTCTGCCAATCTGCCCGGACGCCACGCTCAGCGTCGGCATGCCGCTCCTGGGGATTCTCGGGACAGTCGGGATCGTCTACGGCGCCCTGTGCGCATACGCCCAGACGGACATGCGCCGGCTGGTCGCGTACAGTTCGGTGTCGCACCTCGGGTTCTGCGTCCTGGCGATCGTCGCGTTCAGCCCCGCGGCCCTGGCGGGGGGCGTGCTGCACATGATCAATCACGCCCTCTCGACGGGGGCCATGTTCCTCCTGGTCGGGATGCTGATGCGGCGATACGGCACGGCGCAGATCCCGGATTACTCAGGGGTCTGGAGCCGGCTGCCGGAGCTGACGTTCTTCATGATGGTGGTGTCGTTGGCGAGCATCGGGCTGCCGGGGCTCAACAACTTCGTGAGCGAGATGCTGATGCTCGGCGGAGTGTTCGACGTGCGGAGCCCGTACGTCAACGGGACCGCGTTCGCGGTCTTCGCGGCGCTGGGCATCTTCCTGAGTGCCTGGTACACGCTGACGATGATCCGGCGCGTGTTCTTCGGCCCGCCGAAGGAGCCTCCCGCCGTGGCGCTCGTGACCGATCTGACGCCCCGGGAGCGGGCGACCATCGCGCCGGTGGCGCTGCTGTGCCTGATCCTCGGCATATTGCCGCAAATCGCGCTGGACGTGATGTATCGGGACGTTTCGCGGTTGGCCCAGGTCGGCGACGAGGCCCGGGCGCGGGCGATGAAGTAACGTAGGCGACGTCGGAGCGACATTCGGTGACCGTTGACGAAACGCTGCAACAGGTATTCCGACTCGCCGTCCCGGAGGCCGCGCTGGTCGGCGTCGCCTGCTTGCTGTTCATCCTGAGCACTCTCAAGACCGCCAATCGAACGACGGCGGGTGTCCTCGCGCTCGGCGGGTTGGTCCTCGCCGCGATCTTGCACTTCGGCAGCAGACCCCCCGACGGACTGATCCGGACGGTCACGCCGCTTCTTGCCGACCCCATGTCCACGTTCGTCCGAATCACCGCACTGGTGACTGGGGCCGGGCTCGTCCTCTTTGGCTGGCGCGAGTGCGACGACCGGCGGGCGGCCGACTACCACGCCTGCCTCCTGACCGCCACCGCCGGATTCTCGCTAGTCGGGGCGGCCAACGACCTCATCGTCTTGTTCCTGGCCCTCGAGCTGATCAGCATTCCGACGTACGTCATGTTGTACCTGCCCCGGCCGAACGACCCGCGGGCCCAGGAGGCCGCGGTCAAGTACTTCATGCTGAGCGTGCTCGCCTCGGCCCTGACGCTCTTCGGATTCAGCTACCTGTACGGGGCCACCGGGACGACCAACCTGTCCGCGATCGCCGCGATCCTGCCTCGCGTCGTCCCCGGCGAGGCCGGGACCGCGGCTCTGATCGCCTCGGTCCTCGTGCTGGCCGGGCTCGGATTCCGGGTGACCGCCTTCCCGTTCCACTTCTACGCCCCCGACGTCTACCAGGGCGGGCCGACCGGGACGGTCGCGTTCCTGTCATTTGTGCCCAAGGTGGCGGGGTTCGTAGCGCTTTTGAAGTTGTTCGGATACGTCGGCGAGGCGCACCCGGTGGCCAACGACTTCGTGAAGCATGTCATGATGCTAATTTGGATCCTGGCCGCGATCACGATGACGGCCGGGAACGTCATGGGCCTGTTGCAGTCGAACGTCCGCCGGATGCTGGCCTATTCGAGCGTGGCCAACGCCGGGTACATGTTGATTGGGCTCGCGGTCGTGCCGGCTCAGGCGTACCGGGCGCCAAGCGAGCCCGGGGCGAACGGGGGCGGGGAGGCGCTCCTGTTCTACCTGATCGCGTACGGGGCGATGACGGTCGGGGCGTTCGCGGTGCTGGCCTACCTGGACGCCCCCGGGCGACGAATGGAGACGGTGGACGACCTCGCGGGACTTCGCGAGACACATCCCGCGTCGGCGTCGCTGATGGGCCTGTTCATGATCAGCCTGATCGGGATTCCGTTAACGGCCGGCTTCACCGGCAAGCTGTACTTGTTCGTCAGCGCGATCGACGCGCCGGCCGAAGCCCCGATGCAGGAGCTGTTCCGGGTCTTGGCCCTGGTCGGCGCGCTGAACGCGGCGGTCGGAGCCTACTACTACTTACGCGTGATCATGGCCATGTTCCTCCGCAGCTCGCTGGCCCCGCCGATGCCGGTAACGAAGTGGAATCCGGTCCTGGTCACGGCGATCGCTTGTGCCGTGGTCACTGTAGTCTTCGGTATTTACCCGAAACCGCTCCTGGAGGCTGCCTGGAGGGCGTTCGCGGCCTTGTGAGGCGGCGGCGGTTGAGCTTCGGGTTCCCTTCCCGCGGGTAAGGCGGCCAACTGTTTTGCCGCACCCGCGGGGCAGTGCTCCCCCGAGGTCTTCCGGCTCCCGACCTGGGCTCCTTCGTTGATTCCGGCCGCGACCGCGCCACGCTCCGGCGGAACCACCTTCCCGAACCGGAATCACTTTCCCGAGCCGGAATCACTTTCGCGAGCCGGAGTCAGTGCGCGAGCGACGGGCGGGGTCAAAGGTGTCAGCTTCTGATACATACCCCACCCTCTTTTCCGCAAACGTCCCCCGCGGTGCTCCGCCGCTGATCATCAAGTGGGAATCCGAGCCTCCGGGACGCCGGATTCAAATGTGGTTGCAGTCTTGGCGCATCTGTGTTGGGGGCTCTGAGTGGTTGCACGAAACGAAACCACGAGATCGGCGGCGGGCGGGGACAGCGTTCGCGTCGGGCCATACCCTATCATGACGCCCCCGACTCGCGTCGCCGTATGACCCCGTTCGTCCGCCGCCGCAAGGAGCTGAGCCGGGCCGTCAAGGACTCCCGGCTTGACGCCCTCCTGGTCGCCAAGCCGGTCAACGTCTCGTACCTGACCGGGTTCACGGGCGACAGCAGCTTCTGCCTGATGACCCCGAAACGGGCGGTCCTCGTCAGCGACGACCGGTTCCGCACCCAGATCGAGACCGAGTGCCCCGACATCGACACGCACATTCGCGGACACGACCGTAACACGTTCCAGGCCGTCGGGGATGTCGTCAAGAAGCTCGGGCTTCGCGACGTCGGCGTCGAGGCCTCGGGCGTGACGCTCGAGGAGTTCGAAAAGATCAAGGAACAATGCCCCGGGGCCAACCTGGTGGGCGTGGGTGGGCACGTCGAAAAGCTGCGGGCGATCAAGGACGAGCCTGAGGTCGACCAAATCCGCGCCGCAATCCGGGTGGCCGAGCGGGGGTTCGCGGCCCTCCGGGCGACCATGCAGCCTGGGGACACCGAGAAGGAACTGGCCGACCTCCTGGACCACTATGTCCGCCGGGCAGGCGGCGTCGGGCTGGGGTTCCCGCCCATCGTCGGGGTGGGGGAGCGGTCGGCGCTGCCGCATTGCCCGGTCAGCGAGCGCCCGGTGAATGCATCATCTTTCCTGTTGATCGATTGGGGGGCAAAGGTCGGGCTGTACCACAGTGATCTGACCCGGCTGCTCTGGGCCCCCGGGGCCGGGCCGTCGCGGGCCGTTGAAAGCAAATTGGAAAAAGTGTATACCGTCGTTTTCCAAGCCCAGACCCGCGCCATCGCCGCCCTTCGACCGGGCGTGTCCGTGAAGGTCGTGGACGCAGCCGCCCGGGGCTACATCGCCGAGGCGGGGTTCGGGGATTATTTCACCCACGGGCTCGGGCACGGGATCGGTCTCGAGGTCCACGAGGCCCCACAGGTGCGGTCCAACTCGGACGACGTGTTGCAAGCCGGGATGGTCGTAACGATCGAACCAGGAATTTACCTGCCGGACTTCGGCGGCGTGCGGATCGAGGACGATGTGCTGGTCACGCCCGACGGGGCCGAAGTATTGACCGGACTACCGCGAGGCTGGGAGAGTTTGTAATGCAAAATGAAAAAGGGAAAATGCAAAAAGAATGCTGAGCGTGGCGGTCCGCCCGCTTTTGCATTTTCCTTTATTCTTTTTGCATTGTTCGTTCACGGGGGTGGAGAGTGGCCGACGCGAAGCACCCGGCGCCGCCGGGGCCGTTCGACGTGGCGACGGTCCGCGAGCTGGTCGAGCTGATGGAGCGGTTCGACCTGAGCGAGGTCGATCTGAACCACGGCGACCAGCGGATCCGGCTGCGCCGCGGGGCCCGGCTGGTGGCCACGGCGCCGAACCTGACGACGGCGCTCGTCCCGCCGCAGCCGACGGCGGTCGTGCCGTCCGCGGCGCCGCCGGCCGTCGCCCCGGCCAACCCGGGCCGGAAGCTGCACGAGATCAAGAGCGAGCTGGTCGGCACGTTCTACGCCAAGCCCGCCCCCGACAAGGACGACTACGTCAAGGTCGGGTCCCGCGTCTCCCCGGACACGGTCGTGTGCAAGGTGGAGGCGATGAAGATCTTCAACGACATCACGGCCAAGTGCACCGGCACGATCGCCGAGGTGTGCGTCCAGAACGGCCAGTTCGTCGAATTCGACCAGGTATTGTTCCGGGTCGAACCGTCGTGATCGCGCCGGGGTATAGGACCTATGGGACCTATACGACTCATACGTCATATGTCCCTGACGACCAGGCAACATGTTTCAAAGGGTTTTGGTCGCCAATCGCGGTGAGATCGCCCTGCGGGTGATCCGGGCCTGCCGGGACCTCGGAGTTGGCGTCGTCGCGGTGTACTCGACGGCCGATCGCGGGGCGCCGTGGCTGGCCCTGGCCGATGAGTCGGTGTGCATCGGCCCGGCCCCACCCGGGGAGAGCTACCTGAAGTACCAGCGGATCATCGCGGCGGCCGAGAAAACGAACGTGGACGCCCTGCATCCCGGGTATGGCTTCCTGGCCGAAAACGCCGACTTCGCCGAGATGTGTCGGGAGTGCAACATCGAGTTCATAGGCCCCCCGCACGACGCGATGCGGAAGCTGGGGAACAAGAACGAAGCCAAGAAGATCGCCCGGCAGGCCCGCGTCCCCCTCGTCCCCGGGTCCGAGGGGCTGATCACGACCGAGGACGACGCCCTCAAGGTGGCCCGGCAAATTGGCTACCCCGTGCTGATCAAGGCGGCCGCGGGCGGCGGTGGGCGGGGGATGCGCGTCGCCCGAAACGACGGCAGTCTGGTCAGCGGGTTCCAGTCGGCCCGGCAGGAGGCCGAGGCCGCGTTCAAGGACGGGAGCGTGTTCCTCGAGAAGTACCTCGAGCAGCCGCGGCACATCGAGGTGCAGCTCCTGGGCGACCAGCACGGGAACATCATCCACCTCTACGAACGCGACTGCTCGCTGCAGCGGCGGCACCAGAAGCTGGTCGAGGAGTCGCCGGCCCCGAACCTGCCGAGCCGGCCCCGGGACGAGATGTGCAAGGCCGCGGTCCGGCTCGCCCGGGCGGCGGGGTACTACAACGCCGGCACGTGCGAGTTCCTCGTGGACCGGCAGAACAACTTCTACTTCATCGAAGTGAACTCGCGCATCCAGGTGGAGCACCCGGTGACCGAGCTGGTGACCGGGATCGACCTGGTGCGCGAGCAGATCCGGATCGCGGCGGGCGAGAAGTTGCGGTACCGACAGTCGGATGTCACGCAGAAGGGCTCGGCGATCGAGTGCCGGATCAATGCCGAGGACCCGGCCAACAACTTCCAGCCCTCGGCCGGAACGATCACGCGGTTGCAACCCCCGGGCGGCCCCGGAGTGCGGCTCGACACGCACGCCGTCGCCGGCTACCGCGTGCCGCCGAACTACGACTCGCTCGTGGCCAAGCTGCTGGTCCACCAGCCAACGCGCGAGGAAGCGATTCGCGTGATGCGGCGCGCCCTGGGCGAATTCGTGATCGAGGGGATCAAGACGACGGTGCCGATTCACCAAAAGATCTTCAACACATCGGCCTTCGTGGACGGGCAGGTGGACACGACGTTTATCGAACGCGTGTTCTTCGGACAGGCGGG
>DATFWZ010000130.1:0-2707 GCA_035258765.1 Gemmataceae bacterium | reverse complement strand
CCACGTCTTCGACGCCGAGCGGACGGCCGAGCTTCCGCACTGGCAGGTGGAGGCCCCTGTCGTGGCCCCGTCCCCGTCCGGCCGGTCCTTCGTGGGCGACTCGGACGCCAGGCTTTATCTGGTGGACGCCCGGACCGGCCGGGTCCGGTGCCGGTTCTCGGTGACCACCGACCCCGAGACCTTCGGCGGAGCAGCCTACCCCTCGGAGCAACAGAGCGCCCTGTCGCAGGACGACCAGCGGCTGTACCTGGTCCGCCCAACCGGAGCTTTGCTGACGTTCGACGCGACCACCGGCCGCAAGTTTGGCGAACTAGATCCGCCACCCGGTTGGAAGGAATCGGGCTACCGGGCCCGGGTCGCCTTGTCGCCGGACGGGGCCGTCGCCTACGTCTCCAAGCGTGGCGCCCCGACGCATCGGCGCGACCTCAAGACCGGCAAGTGGCTCGACCCGCTGCCGGTCATGCCCGGCGGCCCACTTGTCCCCCACCCAGACGGCAAACGACTGTTCTTGATCGCGACCGACGGCGTTCTGCGACGCTATGACTTGACGACGTTGAAGGAAATTCGGCCGCCCGGATTCACTACCGAGGTGTCTGCCGTCGCGTCGCTCAGTGGGAAGCGCGTCGCGGTCGCTTCCGCTGGCGCGACTGGCCGCTTCGCAATGTTCGACGTCACGGGCAAGGAATTGTGGTCGGTCCCACTGCGCGGCCGGAGGGGCGCGCCCCGGTGGTCCGACGACGAGCAACTGGTCGCCTGCGCTTGCAAGCGAGAAGTGGTCGTCTTCGATGCGGGCACTGGTCGCGTCATTCAAAGACTGCGCACGCCGGACCCGGGCCGGCGCTTCACGGGAGTCATCGGCTTTGGCGCGGCCGCGGACCGGCTCGTTGCCGCGCTCGACGACGGGGAGGTCGTTGCGACATTTCCCCTCGACGTCCGCGGCCCGCCCGAGATCGTGAAAACGGGCGTCCTGCAGGCCACGGACGTGTCCCCTGATGGACGCACATTGGCCTTCGTGAACGGTTCGCCCGCGGCCGCACTCTTCGATCGCCCATCGGGACGCTTCCGCGTCGGTTGGTCGCTGCCGGAAGAACACGCCGGAAAGATGCCCCTCGGGTTCATGGCGGTGCCCAAGTCGGCGCGGTTCAGCCCGGACGGCTCGCTCTTGCTTTCCTGGGCGGCCAAAGGGAAAGTCATCCTTTCAGACCCGACGACCGGCAAAGCGGAACGGGAAATAGAGACGGATTCCTGTGTCGGTCACACGGCGTTTTCTCAAGACGGATTGTGGCTGGCCATTGGCACCTGGAGCGAGATTTCTTTGTGGGATGTCCCAACTGGCCAGCAGATCGTGACATGGGAGGTAGAGCACAGCTTCTGGTCGAGGAGTGTGTCATTCGCCGGCCCCGGTCGGCTGGTGATCAGCTCGGGCGATCACACGGCCTTTTTGTGGGACCTGCGCCCGCGCAAGCCACTCAAGAGACCAGCTTGGGATGCCCTCTCTGGAAACGACCCGGTCGACGCGTATCGCGCCGTCTGGGCGCTGGCCGAGGATCCCAAAGCGCCGGAACTCCTCCGAACGAAGATCGCGGCGGCGAGGCCGGTGCCACCCGGGCCGGTGAGAAAGTGGATCGCCGACCTCGAGGCGAATCGGTACGCGGTCCGCGAAGAGGCGACCGCGGTGTTAATAGAACTCGGGCGGCGGATCGAGCCGGAATTGCGATCCGCGTACGAGCGGGAAGCGAACGAGGAGATTCGTGCGCGCCTCGCAACTATTCTCAAAAAACTGCCGCGAACGCGCGACACGACAGAGGTGATCCACGCCCGCGCCATCGCCGCGATGGAACTGGCCGGGACCGACGCGGCGCGCAAAGTCCTTGCCGAATGGGCCGCGGGCGCGCCAGGGGCCCGGCTAACGATCGATGCGAAGGCAGCGCTGCGTCGCTTGTCTGCCCATCATTGACTTAGATTGGTTGTCCCCTCACCCCCCAATTTTCTTCCTCGCCCCCTTCGCCGCTTCACGCACTTGTTTATTCGCGTCCGCTTCGCGTTTTGTCAGCTCCGCGAGGGCTGGCTTCGCGGCCGGGCCGATTTCGCCGAGTGATAGCGCCGCTTGTCGGCGCACGGCCCACTCGGGGTCGCCGAGCGCTTCCGTCAGTGCCGGCACGGCGCTCTCTGCCGATGGGCCGATGGCACCGAGGGCCAGGGCGGCGTTTTGACGCACTAATGGAGTTGGCCGCTTGATCGCTTCGATCAGCGCCGGGACCGCAGGCCGGGCGTCTGCCCCGTGACGGCTCAGGCCGAACGCCCCGCGGGCTTGCACCTCCGGGTCTGCGTCCGCGAGCATCGTTTGTAACTCGTCGATCGATTTTCCCTCGTCCCGAAGTCGCGGTCCGGTGCGGGAATCGCAAGCGCCGAGCGTCAGCAATGACACGGCGACAACTGCCGAAGACCGTCGCCGCGCAGTAGTTAAGGTGAGCATGGTAACGAGCCCACGATTCGGCCCAATTGGCCGCGCAACGGGCGGGGTAGAATAACCAAACGTTCGTCCCGGCTCATTCGTTTGTTTATCGGAGACCACGTCGCCGTAATGCACCTCTTCGCCCGCCCCCGGGAGAACGCGTCATGGACCGTCCGCGGCCCGCGTTCACGTTGATCGAATTGCTCGTCGTCATCGCCATCATCGCTGTGCTCATCGGCCTTATCCTGCCCG
>DATFWZ010000129.1:0-5755 GCA_035258765.1 Gemmataceae bacterium | reverse complement strand
AAGGACACGGAGTTTCTCTTCGACGCGTATTGGCAAGCCGGAGTCACGGAATACTGGCTGGTCGATGCGCGCCAGGATCCGATCCAGTTCGACATCTTCCGCCATACTGTGAAGGAGTACAAACGTGCCCCAAAGAAGCATGCGTGGGTGACGTCGCGCGTCTTTGGCAAGTCGTTTCGACTTTCGGTCACGAAGAAGGACACCGGTCACCCCGAATACACGCTCGACATGCGGTAAGCCGGGCGGCCGCACTGCCTCTCGTGGTTGATCGGGTCCATGGCCAATCAGGTCCACCGCCGGCCACTCCCGGAACACGTCCTGCAGCTGCTCTAGCCACTCGGGAATTTGCTCAGCCTGTTCGGCCGACATTCCAGTCGGCAATTTCTACTCGAGCGGGAAGATGGGTCTTGGGTTCACTTCCAGACTCCAGACGGCCTTTTCCCGGGCCGGCGTTGACGGCCCGCGCGGGGGGGCCTACATTGGTTCTTTTACGTCGGCACCCCCGACCGGTAACCCGCGTCCGATGGACGACGCCATTCGCAAGGCCGAGGCCCTCGTCGAGGCCCTCGGCTACATCCGCACTTTCCGCAACTGCCTCACCGTCATCAAGCTCGGTGGCAGTGCGATGGAGGACCCGGCCGCCCTCCGGACCACCCTCCAGTCCGTCGTCTTCCTCGAAACCGTCGGGCTCAAACCGATCCTGGTCCATGGCGGCGGCAAGCCGATCGACCGGGCGATGGCCGCGTCCGGCCTCGTCCCGAAGAAGATCCAGGGCCGCCGGTACACGGACGACGCGACGCTGAACATCGTCGTGGATGTCCTGACCAACGAGATCAACGCCGGGATCGTCCGCGAGATCCGCGAACTCGGCGGACGGGCCGTCGGTCTGCTCTCGGGCACTCTGCAAGCGCTGCACGGCGAACGGCTGACGCTGCCCAACCCTGGTGGTGAGCCGATCGACCTGGGCAGCGTCGGCGAGGTGACGCGGGTGGACGCCGGGCTCGTCGCCGGCTTCGCCACGGCCGGCGTCGTTCCGGTGATTCCGTCGCTCGCGTACGATGCCGCCGGGGGGTGGTTGAACGTCAACGCCGACACAGCCGCGAGCGCCGTCGCCGCGGAGCTCAAGGCCGCGAAGCTCGTGATGTTGACCGATACCCCCGGCATCCTGCGGAACCCGAAGGACCCGGCCACGCTAATCACGCACCTGGATTCCGCGGCGTGCCGACAGCTCGTCAACGACGGCGTGATCGACGGCGGTATGCTTCCCAAGGTCGAGGCGTGCTTCGCGGCCCTGAAGGCTGGCGTCGGCAAGGTGCACGTGATCGACGGCCGGCGGCGGTACTCGCTCTTGCTCGAGATTTTCACGGACACGGGGGTCGGAACGGAAATCGTCCTCTAGCAGTCTCCAGTCCCCGGTCCGCAGTCCTCAGTCAAGACTGCGGACCGGGGACTTTGGACTGGGGACTTTCGAAATGAACTCGACCGAAGTCGTCAACCTGTTCAACCGCCACGTGATCGGGAACTACACGCGCTACCCGGTCTGCCTGGCCCGCGGCGAGGGGTCATACGTCTGGGACGCGGAGGGGAACCGCTACCTCGACCTGTTCCCGGGCTGGGGGTGCGGGCTGTTGGGCCATTGCCCGCCGCGAGTGGTCAAGGCGGTTCAGGAGCAAGTCGCCCAGCTCATTCACGTCCCGAACACGTGGTACACGGAGGCGCAAGGGCGACTCGCGAAGGCGCTTGGCGATCGGACGACATTCGACGGCCGGGCCTTTTTCTGCAACAGTGGGGCGGAGGCAAACGAGGCGGCGATCAAGCTGGCCCGGCTCAACGGCCGCGGCACCGGCCCCAACGGCGGCGACCGGTACAAGATCGTCACCATGCTGAACAGCTTCCACGGCCGAACCATGGGAGCACTCACGGCCACCGCCCAGCCGAAGTACCACCAGGGCGTCGGCCCAATGCTGCCGGGGTTCAACTACGCCCCGTTCGGCGACCTGGACGCGGCGTCGAAGGTGATCGACGCGGAGACCGTCGCGATCCTGGTCGAGCCGATCCAGGGCGAGGGGGGGATCAACCTGCCGCCCGCGGGCTATCTCGAAGGGCTGCGCGAACTCTGCGACCGGCACACGCTGCTCCTCATGTTCGACGAGGTGCAGACCGGCATGGGCCGCACCGGCAAGTGGTACACGCACCAGCACTGGGACGTGAAGCCGGACGTCATCACGCTGGCCAAGGCCGTCGCCGGTGGGGTGGCCCTGGGGGGCATGCTCGCTCGCCCGGATGTGGCCGAGAAATTGAAACCGGGGACGCACGCGGCCACGTTCGGCGGCAACCCGATCGCCTGCCGGGCCGCCCTTGCGACCATTGAGACGATCGAGGCCGACGGCTTGTTGGAGCGCGCCAACCACATCGGCGCGACGTTCCGCGCCCGGTTCGAGGCGCTCCGGGCGAAGTGCGCGCACATCACGGAGGTCCGCGTGAAGGGGGCGATGATCGGCATCCAGCTCGCGACCGATGGAGCCCCGGTCGTCAACGAATGCCTGAAGCGTAGGCTGCTCGTCAACAACACACATCAGACAGTGATTCGTCTGTTGCCGGCGTTGAACATCACGGACGCCCAGATCGCAGAAGGCTGCTCGATCCTCGAAGAAGTCCTCCTGGCCCTCAAATGAAGAGTCAGGGTTCAGGCGTCAGGAGTCAGCGAGAACACGTGGCTTCACCCCTGACCCCTGACTCCTGACTCCTGACCCCTGACCCCTGAGTCCATGCGCCACTTTCTCACGATCCTCGATCACGACCCCGATACCCTCCGGCACTTGTTGGCCGAGGCCGCCCGGCTGAAGGCCGAAGTCGCGCGCGGCCAGTTCGCCGACACGCTGCGCCACAAGGTCGTCGCTCTGGTCTTCGAAAAGCCGTCCCTGCGCACGCGTGTGAGCTTCGAGGCCGGGGTCGCTCAGCTCGGCGGGACGACCCTCTTCCAGGCCGGCAGCGAGGTCGGGCTCGGGGTCCGCGAGACCGTCGCCGACTTCGCCCGCACCATGTCCCAATTCGTCAACGGCATCGTCCTCCGCGTCTTCCGGCACGCGACCGTCGAGGGGGTCGCGAAGGTCGCGACCGTCCCGGTCATCAACGGCCTGTCGGACACGTCGCACCCGTGCCAGGCGATGGCCGACGTGCTCACGCTTCGCGAGTGTTGCGGCGACGTGGCCGGCAAGACGATCGCGTTCATCGGCGACGGCAACAACGTGGCCCGGTCGCTGGCGGTGCTGTGCGGCAAGCTCGACATTCGGTTCGTGCTCGCCCGCCCAGACGGGTACGGCTTCCCGGCCGAGTTCGCCCGCAACTACACGGCCCGCGTCGGCCCCAAGCTACCCGAGGAGACGACCGACCCGGTCGCCGCGGTCACGTCCGCGGACGTCGTCTACACGGACGTGTGGACGAGCATGGGCCAGGAGGCGGAGCGCGAGGAGCGGCTGAAGACGTTCGCCGCGTACCAGGTGAACGCGGCCCTGCTGAAGAAGGCGCCGAAGCACGCGAAGGTCCTGCACTGCCTGCCGGCCCACCGCGGCGAGGAGATCACCGAGGACGTCCTGGAAGGCCCGGCGAGCGTCGTCTTCCAACAGGCCGGCAACCGGATGCACGCGCAGAAGGCGATCCTGGAGTGGCTATTGGCGAAGAAGTGAATTGGAACAGGATTGACTCATCATCCGGCTGAATAGCGATCCCAAATGCGTCCCAACAACCGCCTGCCCGACCAGCTCCGCCCGCTCACGTTCGAGCTCGGGTTCACCCGCACCGCCCCGGGGAGTGTCCTCGTCCGCCTCGGCGCCACGACCGTCCTGTGCACGTGCAGCATCGAGCCGAACGTCCCGCCGTTCCTCGTCGGTACCGGGAAGGGGTGGATGACCGCCGAGTACGCCATGGTCCCCGGCTCGACGCCGACGCGCAAGGCCCGCGACCGCGGCGGCAAGGTGGACGGTCGCGGCGTCGAGATTCAGCGACTCATCGGCCGCAGCCTGCGGGCGGTCACCGACCTGACCAAGCTCGGTGAGCGGACTCTCTGGCTCGACTGCGACGTGCTCGAGGCCGACGGCGGCACGCGCACCGCGGCCGTCAACGGCGCGTTCGTTGCCCTCGGCATGGCCCTGGACCGGCACGCCGCGCAGATCGGCCCGTCGTCGGCCGTCGTCACCGACAGCGTCGCGGCCATCAGCGTCGGCATCGTCGATGGCGAGGAGCGATTGGACCTCGAGTACGTCGAGGACCGCGACGCGGAGGTGGACATGAACCTCGTCATGACTGGCTCCGGACGGTTCGTGGAGGTGCAGGGGGCGGGCGAGGAGGCCACGTTCACCGCCGACCAGTTGCTGCGGCTGATCGACCTCGGGCGGGCGGGGATCGCGGAGGTGACGCGGGCGCAGCGGGAGGCGCTCGGCGACGCGTGGCCGCTCACTTGACTGACGTGACGGGAGAGTCGCGATCCGATCGCGAAATCGCGAGCATCGCACACGCGAGCACCAAGCACAGCCGGCCGGCCACCGGGAACCACGTCATTGACCCGGGGATGCTCGCATACGGCGGCACGAATCGTAGGCCGATGTACCCGGCGACGGCCAAAAGTGCCGGCCGGTGCCCGCGACGAACGCCCTCGGCGGCCGCCCAGACGGCGACCGGGATCAACACCACGTCATAGTGGAACCATGCGAGTGGGTACCATAAGAGCCCGCCGGCCAGGCCGAAGCCCGCGGCCTCGCGGGCTGGTAGACCTCGACGCGCCAGGACCGCGATCGTGCCGATCCACAAGACAAACCCCGCGACGCCCGCCGCGGCCGGCAACCCCAACACAGCCGGGATCGACCCGCCGGCGTCGGCGAACTCGCCTGCCCGGGCGGCCCGGTGGTGCCACTCCCGCGGCGTGATGCCGACGATCAGGAACGATCCAAGAACGACCCCGACTGCGCCCGCGACGGCCATCGCCAGCCGGCGCACCGGCCACGCCCCCGCGGCGGCAGCCACGCCCGCGAAGAGCGGTCGCACCAGGCAACTCAGCGCGAAAACCATTCCCGCTGCCCCAGCGCGTGCGGCGCCGGTCTGCCGAGTGCCCGCGAGCTCCCACAGCGCGACGGCCAGGAGTGCGAGTACACCGACCGGCTGGCCCCAGTCGAGCCCGCCCCAGACCGGCGGCCACAGGCCAAGCGCCGCCCCGCCCACCACGATGGTCGCCGAGCTCCCGGCCCCATTCCGCCGACATGCCCACACCCATGCCGCGGCGAGACCCAACACCTGGACAACCCGGAACACGCGGTACGCGTGTTCGAATGAGAGCCCGGCAAATGGCAGTGTGAGGATGAGGGCCGCCGGCGGGTGCGGGTTGTACTCCGCTTTCATCCTGAATCGAGCGCCGGCCGGGATGCCCATCCGGTCGCGGAGCGGTTGCAGTGGTTGATACGGATCCTCCCCCGCGAGCAGGGCCCGGGCCGATAGGTAGTCCTGAGCGAGATCTTCGCCGCCAGTCTGCGGTCTCGGCGCCAGAAGTGCGAGGCAGGCGGCCATTAGGCCCGCCGTCAGGGCGAACTCGGTGAGCAACGCGCGGGCTGGACGGGGGGTCGTCATTGGCGGTGGAAGGACCTCGTCGCGGTGATGCGAGTATACGGTACCGTACCTGTCCGGTTCCCCCCTCCCTGCTTCGGCTGACTATTACCCGCAACATTTCGGGGAGGGTCTTCACTTCATTGGGGTCGGCGCTACCATT
>DATFWZ010000128.1:0-5586 GCA_035258765.1 Gemmataceae bacterium | reverse complement strand
GCTCCTCTCGGAGCGCGCGAGTCGAAATCCCCCCGGCCGCCAGTCTCGCACCTCTTGCCCGGGCGCGATCGACAATTGGAGCCGCTCGCCCAGGCGCACGGCATCCCTGAGCGACACGATCGGGCTCGTCCAGCGGGTCGTACCCCATGGCACCGGGAACGTTCCCGTGACGACTAAAGTCGCGCTTCGCGTCGGCTCCCGCAATCGCACCACAAGCTGCCGGCTCGCCGGCCTGTCGCCGCCCACCTGCCAGTCGAGGAGGTTGTTCACCGTAACGGAGCCGGGGGTTAGTGCCGGATCGCAGTCGAATGTCAGCTCCGTGAACCCGACCTTTGCGGACTCGATCTGGAACTCAAACCGACCGCCCCCCTCGCCTTCCGACAGACGCTGCTGGGTGGCAAGGCGTGCGAAGAGCGTCGGCCGCTCGTCCGCGACGCGGCGGAGCACGAGTTCCAGCCGGCCCATGCCGCCGAACGCGATCCGCCAGGTATTGCTCCCCTTGTCGGCGGCAAACGGACCGGTCAATACCGCCTCGGCCTGCGGAAGGATCGGGGACAGGTGAGAGGGGAGCTCGAGATCTAGCGACATGACGGGGGCCTCTGGCACGCGGATGTCGAACCGGATTTCGCCCGGCTCCATCAGGCCCCGCGCCGACCAATCCAAATTGAGCGACGAGTCCCCGTGGGCGGAAGCGTGAAGGCGGGGCTCTGTCGCCCCGGACGCCTTGTAGAGGATCGCGTCCGTACCATCCGACCATTTCGCCTGCCGCACGGCGAGTTGAAAGTCACCCAACGCGAGCGAAGCCGGCGTCGACCCCGGGTGGCGCACCCGCCACTCGGCCGTCCCGATCAAGTTCGCCTCGCCGTCTCCCTCCGGAGCGCACTTCGCACGATATCTCGCCTCGACGATGACTGGCTGGTCCCCGGCCGGTCGGTGCGCCGCCGCCTCCCGGACGAGACGGTCGAAGTCGCTGGGCGAGAGCCGGACGAGAGTCCCGTCGTCCACTTTCGCCAGGGCGGCCGCTACCTGGCTTTCGGAAAGCGGTACTCTTCGAAACGGCGCGGCATCTCGGTCCTTCGGCGCCGGGGGCTGACCCTGGGCGGCCACCCAGACCCCCCCGAAGACCACGGTGAGGGCCAATCCGATCCGGCAGAAGGCCTTGAGCATGAGCACGCGGGCTCGACTAAGAGACGTTGGGCACCGCGGCGGCGTCGTGAGTCGACGGCTCCCGCGGCCGAATGGCGGACGGTCGCGCCGAGGACGGCCGGATCAACGACGACCCGGCCGGGGCGAATCCGGAGGGCCAGGTTGCCCGCCGCCGGTACCTTGCCTTCGCCCATCGATACACCGACGCGGTTGCCGCCAATGCCGCCAAACCCGGAATCGCCCCGAAAACGACCTGGGCGGTGGGTTGTGGGAGCGCCAGCACCGCGACGGTGATTCCCGCTAGCGCTGCCAGGCCGAGGACCCGTCGCACGGAGGCGGGAAGCAGGATCAGCGCGAGCACTCCCGCGAACCCGGCGATCGAGCAGATCAGTACCCAGGTGTCACGTCGGAGTAAGTAGACACGGACCGGCACTGTCTCTGCCTGACGGACCTCTACCGGCGGGCCGACGCCGGTCTGACCCGAGTCACCATCAGCCCAAGGCCGGGCTCGACTGAGGCCCAGCATGGCGGCTAGGCCAGCGGGCGACCAGCTCCCCGAGACATTTCCGAACACGACCGGCACACGTTTGGAACTCGCGGAAACGACCCACGACACGTCGAGCGGTTCTGACCCGAGGAACCGGGGCGGCCGCAAGTCCGTGACTCGCCCGGCAGGCAGAACATACCGAACCTCTAACACTCCCGGCCCGACGTGCGCGCCCGGCCGGCGAATCTGGACATGCCGGCCGTCGGATTCGTTCGTGCCGCGGTCATGAAGATCGACTTGCTTACCCAGCAACGAAACTTCGAGGGCACGCGCCTCGGAAGGAATCTGCAATTCCGCCGCGCGATCCCAGGACCGCACCCAAAACCGTATCCGACATACGCTCACTTCTTCCATGAGCCATGCCTCGGCCATGACTCGGTCAATGAACGCCCCGGTACGGACGTCCGAAAGCGCCGGGCCTACCACCAATTCGGCCATCTCGACTGGTCCTCTGGCCCGGGCGACCACGGACGGGAGGGTCGGTCGGTCCTCGACGATCTCCAGCGCGGATTCTCGCCACGCCTCGCCCTCCTTCAGGTGAATTTGACGGCCCGACCGATTCCAGACGCGGACGCTGTGGACCGCATCGGTCTGCTCTGGGATCAAAACGGGTAGGTCCAGTCGGCCGCCGTTCGAAATTGCCTCCGCCGGGAGCGCGACGGCATATGTGAGCGTGAACTCTGTCTCCCCGGTGGCGTCTCCCGGAACGAGCAAGTCCCAGCCCCCGGCGACCGCCTCGACACCTCCGCGCGAGGCTCGCACGGTCATCACTTTGCGGTCTGCTTTCAGGCGGAGGCGCGGCGGGGCTTTCCCCCGGAACCGGTACGCCAGGCGCTCGGTCACCCAGATCCGCTCAGGTTCAATGTCGATGTCGGACACCGTTCGAACACTCACTCCGGCTTCGCCCGCATGCCAAGTGAGGTCGGCGACGGCGATCGGCCGATTCGCCGATCCTTGTACCCGCACTTCTTTGTCTGACGGGTCCGATTCCAACGGCGTCTCCCACGTGCCGGGCCGCGTCCCCTCCCACGTGCGAAATGACCCCCGCAGGTCGAATCGAGTGGGCGTGGAGGCGACGAGTTCGGCCGCCCGCACTGACACGTCGAGTAGCCTTGGCAGTGGCAGCGAAGTCGCACCGCGATCCGGCGGTACGGGGTACTCCCCTTCGAGTGTAAAGGCGAATGACGAACGTTTCGGGGCCGTGAGGCGTACCCGGTAGACGCGCCGGTCCGGACCAACATCCCGCGCCGCCCCTAACCCCTCGACCATCTCTCGCGGCTCAGCCTGCGTCGGGTGGAACGCCGACGGGACCTCCACGTCCACGTGCTCCACCTCGGCGCGGTTCGGGGATAGGGCGATCTCCATCCGGAGCCGCCAGCCGGACTCTTCGAGTCGGAGCTCGTGACGGACGCGAGCGTTGACCACACCGGCGATGGGGGCCAGGGTCAGCTCGACGGGGGCGTCCGCCGGCGGCTTCGTCATCGGTGTCGCGTAGCTGAAACGGTACACGGGATCGCTCGACGCGCCATCCGACTCCCGTCGGGCGTCACCTTTGAGGCTCGCGGTCACCCGAACGTTGAAGGGTGCGCGGACGCGAATCACGCCGGATTGCCGGGGGGTGTCGAGAACGACGAACGGGCCGACCGGGAACGGCCCGGTCGCGCCTGCCTGGCCGACCTTGGCGCGCCCAGTCCTCGAGACGATGGTTACAAGCAGGTCGGGAGGGCCCGGCTCGGTGAATTGCACCCGCCAGACCGTTTGCCCCGGTTCCGGGCGGATCACGCTCGGCGCCCGGTCGGCCGGGAGTTCGGTCGCAGGCTTCGCGGGACCGCCCGTCGGCCACAGTCCGATGCTGACGTCGGCGCTCGCCGGGGCGGTAAACTGCCATTCATTCGCCGAACCGCGGAGGCGCATCCGGGCTTCCGTGAGGAGCTCGTCCGGCCGGACGAATACCGTCATTTCCGTCTCGGCCGAACGGACGACCTCGGCGCGCCGCTGCGGGTCCTCCCACGACAGTGCCAGGTAGGTGATCGGGCCGAGCGGCGCGCCGCCCTTGGTCGGTAGGAATCGGTCGGCCTCGGTGCTTTCGACATCGGCTTCCGGGACCAACGGCCCCGGCGCCGCGGCCGCCTTCTGAGTCTTGGTCGTCAGGGTGTAGCGGCGCACGTTCGTGGGTGCGTGGAAGGAGAGCGCCGTGATCGGCGAGCCCGGGAGGCCGACTTCGAACCCGAGCTCCGCCCCCTTGGGCCCCCGGGGCGATACCGGGACGTCCAACTCGAGCCGGACCGTGTGATCGCCAGCCGATTCGACTTGGACCCGCAAGCCGTCGTCGGCCGCGGTCAGGAGCGGCGGCTTGCCGTCGTCCCCGGTCGCCTCGACGGCTTGCGCCCGCTGGCACCCGAGGTACACGACCGACCGCGGCTGCACCGTCGTGAACTTGAACGTGGCCTTCAGCCGGACCACAACTTGTCGGCCGCGCTGCTCCAAATTGCCTTCCAGTTCGCAGGAGCGCGGCCGCGACGGCTGCCGCGCCTCGAGCTCGCCCTGGAGGCGCTCCAGCCGCTCCTGCATCTCGCGATAGCGTTCCGGGGTGAGAATCACGACCTCCGGCTTCATGCCCGGGCCGCCGCCCGGCCCGCCGACCACGATCACCAGCCCGCCCGGGAGCGTGATGGGGACGCCGATTGGTGGGTCCTTGGCGGACCGGTCTTCGGCGCGCGCCGACGCGGCCAGCAGCAAGACCACGAGCGCACTGGTCCACGCGGCTGACTTCCCGCGCGACGGTGCCCCCATGACGGTCCTCCTAACTCCCGCACGTACCCCATGGCCGCCGGCCCCCTCAGTATACCTGCGCCGGGCGACCGTCAGAATCGGGAAGGCCAGTTCTCCCACGGCCGGGGGCGGCGGTGATCGACTTTTGCGGGTTGTGCCAACGGTGCCGTCAGCGTCGGTAGTCGATGTTGCCCTTGATGGTCCGTACCACCAGGTTGACGCCCACGGCCACGGTCGCGAGGAGCAAGTACAAGACGATTTGATACAGGTGGAGCACCGCGCTCAGCGACTCGAATGCCGGCGGTTCTCCCCGGCCGGGTCGGACCACGAGGTAGAGCAGCCCGAACAGGATGCCGACCAGCAGAAGCGCGCCGGCCCCGATGGCATACCCGATTGTCGTCTTCATCGCCAGGGTGGCTCCCCGCGTGTCGCGTGCGCAGAGCATGACTGCTCGCAGAGTCAACAGGAACAGGATGCCCCGAGCGACCTCGAACAGGTTGGTGAAGACGGGCAACAGCGCCCCCTCCGTGGGTTGTCGGAAGTAGGCGTCGAAGCCGATCGCGACGAACAGCAGAGACGGAAGCGCCCGCGCCTGGGTCACGAACGCGTTCCAGTGAACCTCGCCGGTGTATCCGGGCAGGATGAAGCCGAAGCCGCCGTAATACCGGTTGGTGGCAACGACGATCATCAACAACAAGTGCAGCCCGGCCGTGGCCGCGGTCGCAATTGAGAGCCCGAGGGCACCCCGGGACCGCGGCCCTGATACGAGGAACCCGAGCCCGGTGCCCGACGTCAGCCAGCAACCTAGCCCGAGCAGCCCGGCGAGCACCTGAAAGAACGTCAACCCTTCAATGACCCCGATCCAGTGCAGGAAGATGACGAAGAAGAGCAGACCCAGCCCGCCGACTTGCAGCCAGCCGCCGATGAAGTAGAGGAAGCAGGCGAGGCTGGCCCGGTTCATCTGCCCTTCAAACGCCTCGGCGTCGCGCTCCCGGCGCGACCGGCGGCGGTCATAGTCATCGTCGTCTCGCCGGCGCCGCGATCGGTCGTCGTAGTCGTCGTCATCGTCACGTCGCCGCCGGCGCGGGTAGTCGTCGTCGTCCCGGCGGCGCGACCGGCGG
>DATFWZ010000127.1:0-14575 GCA_035258765.1 Gemmataceae bacterium | reverse complement strand
CAACTTCGGTCCGGGCAGCAATGATCGCGGACCCGGGATGATGAGCTTCGCCGGTCCCGGATCGGGTGGCGGATTCGGTGGGCCGGGGATGGGAACGGATGGCGGCGGCCGGTTTGGTGCGGGCGGCATGCCCGGAATGGGCATGGGCGCCGGCGGCTTCGGGATGGGTGGTGGGGGCTTCGGCGGGCCGGGCATGGGCTTTGGCGGCGGTGGCCGCTTCGGCGGGGGCGGCATGCCCGGGATGGGCATGGGCGGTGGCGGTTACAACCCGCAGGCCGGAGCTTTGGCTCCGCCGGGCGGCGGTGGTGGGATGGGTGCGATGGTGCCCCAAGGGCGCTTCGGCGGGATGCAGGGCGGCGATCAAGGCTTCAGTGGCGACCGTGGACCCCGCGGCCCGCGTGGCGATCGCGGACCCGGCATGGGCAGCCCCGGCGGGGGTGGCCCCGGGGGTGACCGGCCAGGAGGAGGCGGCGGACGTCGCGGCGGTGGCGGTGGCCCGCGCGGCGGCCAGGATTGACCGCGCCAATACTGGAAATGAACGAGGGGCCCGCGGCGAACGCGGGCCCCTCAGTCTTTCGGCGGCCTCGTCTCACTTCTTGCTCTTCTCGTACTCCTCCACATACTTCTTCGGGTTCGCCATGAACTCGTCCCGACAGCCGGTGCAGCAAAAGTAATAGGTCTTCCCACTGTACGACACCGCGATCGTTCCGAGCCCGCCGGTGATGATGCACTCATTCTTCTTCCCGCCCGCGAGTGCAGCGCCCTCCTTCGACAGGCCCACCTCCACCAACTTCCGGCTCAGCCCGACGCCCTTCTTTTGCACCGCCACGTTGTAGACGAACCGCGCCCCGTCGTTGTTGGTGCTCATTTCGACTGTGTAACGGTCCTTGGTGTCCGCATCGTCGTAGGTCAGGACCAGTCGCTTCGCCTTGATCTCGCCCGCGTAGACCTGTTCCTTCTTGTCCGCCGTCTTGGCCGTCAGTTGGTATTTCTTCTTGTCCGGCAGATAGGTCAGGGTGCCCTCGGAGAACTGCTTGCCCCCCTCGACCTTGAACTTGAGCGACGGCTCGGCGCCCTTCAGGTCCCACGCCCACTCGGCCGTCTCCTTCCAGAGTTCGCTCTTGCCCGACTTGGTCTCACCACTCCCCTTCCACTGGCCGACAAAGTCGTTGAGGGCCTTGAGGGCCTCCTTGGCCTGCTCCGACTTGTCGGCGGGGGACGCGGTGGCGGCGAAAAGGCCCAGCAGGCAGATGGAAGCGACGCGGACTTTCATTTGGAATTCCTCGGCTGGCGTGAGAAACGTCGGGAGTTGGACGCGGCGGGCAGGCGGGCGGTTCCAGGGGGCAGGGGGTCGTAGATGATGTAGTGCGCCGAGATGGCGAGTGCCTCAAACAACGCGCACTTGTAGGGAACGCCGTCCGCGGCGTTCCCGAAGGCTCGCTCCCCCGGGGAAAATCGTGCGCCCCGGGGAGGTCAGCGCTGCGGAACGCCACGGGGGGCGTTGCCTACAGGCGTTCGGGGGTTTCGGAACGTCGCGGCGGGCGTTCTGTGGAGGCAACGCCCGCCGCGGGGGTCTTCGATCCAAGCCCAATCACGGCAAGTTCAACACATAGAGCGTCGTGTCCCCGTTCGCGGTGATCAGCTTCTTGCCGTCGGCGCTGAAGGCCACGTTGCGGACCGGGGTCGGTAGCGACCACGATCGCAACTCGTCGCCCGACTCCGTGCTCCAGAGCTTCACCTCGTTGTTGTCGGACAGGGTGACGAAGCGGTCGCCCGTCGGGCCGACCATCACGCCGTTCAGGCCGGCCTGATGGGCCCGGAACGTCTTGAGCACCTTTTTCCCCTCGACGTCGTAGATCTTGACGTTGCACTCGGTGTCCGCGGCGATCACCTTCTTCTTGTCTGGGGTGACCGCGACGTCGCCCAGGTCCTTTGCGAACGCGGCCCAGTCGCCGCCGACGCGCTCGTTATTGGTCAGCCGCCAGAGCTGCACCGACCCGTCGCTGTGACCGAGGGCGGCGACCTCGGCGTCGGCGCTGAACGTCATGCACAGCACCTTGCGGTCCTTCAGGTCGAGCGAGTTGAGCGGGTTCCCGTCCGGGTTGTACGTCTTGACGTTATTCAACTCGTTGTCGCCCATGGTCCGGCTCTGCCACGCGACGAACCGGTCGCCCTTGCTCGAGTACAGCATGAACGGGATTCGCTGGTCGACGGTCAGGGTGTTCACCGGCTTGCGGGTCTCCACGTCCCAGATGACGATCTTGCGGTCGTCCCCGGCCGACACCAGTCGCTTGCCCGACGGCTCGAACGCCAGGGCGGTGACGTCCGCGTCGTGACCCCCGGCGGCCGCGTCCAGCGTGAACGCCTCGGTCCCGGCCGCCGCGTCCCAGACCTTGATGGTCTTGTCCTCCGACCCGCTCGCCACCCACCGGCCGTCGGCGCTGACCGCGATCGTGTTCAGCCGCCTGCTGTGCCCGATCGGCTTGGCCGTCTCCCCGCTCGACAGCTCCCACACCTTCACCGTCTTGTCCACGCTCGCCGACAGGATGTTCTGCCCGTTCGGGGCGAAGGCGACCGTGCTGACCCAGTCGGCGTGCCCGCGGAGGGCCCGGAGCTCCGTCTTCGTGGACACGTCCCACACGCGCACGACCAGGTCGCCGCCGCCGGAAACGATGAACCGCCCGTCGGCGCTGAACGCCACGGCGCTCACCGCCTTCCCGTGCCCCTTGAACTCGGCCAACATCGCGGGCACGCCGGTCCCCGCCACGTTCCAGTGGCGGACCAGCCCGTCCCCACCGCAGGTGGCCAGCTTCGTCCCGTCGGGTCCGTATGCGACGGCACCAACGCCCGCCAGGTGGGCGGAGACCACGGCCAGCTCTTTGGGCGGGCTGGCGGCCAGATCGAACACGCGCAACATCCCATCGGCCGACCCAATCAGGCACTGCTTGCCGTCGGCCCGGACGGCGACGGCACTGATCGCGGACTTATTCGCTGGGAACGTGTGAATCGGGGCGTCCTTGGAGACATCCCACAGCCGCGCCGCCTTGTCGATCCCGCCGGTCAGGACGAGGTTGTTCGGGCCGAACGCGACGGCCATGACCGGAGCCGTGTGACCCTTCAACTCTTTCAGGAGCTTTCCTTCCTTCGCGTCCCAGATGCGGACGGCCATGTCGCCGCCGACCGACGCGAGTCGCGTGTTGTCGGCACTGAAGGCAACGGCCGTCACGGGGGTCGTGTGGCCTTCCAGCCTGTGCAGCACCTTGCCCGACGCGTCGCGGACGTAGATCACCCGATCGACCCCGGCGTCGGCGATCAGCTTGCCGTCCGGGCTGAATGTGGCAGTCCAGACGTACCCCTTGTGCTCGTCAAAGCTCACGTGTTCGTCGGCGAGCGACACCTTCCAGAGGCGGATGCTCTGGTCGTTGCTCCCGGAGGCCAGAGTCTTGCCGTCCGGCGAGAACGCGAGGCAGGTGACCTCGTCGGTATGCCCCTGGTAGACGCGGGCCAGCTTGGCCGTCCCAGGGGTCAGGTCCCAAAGTCGGATCGTCTTGTCGCTACTGCCGGTGGCGAGGAACTTGCCGTCGCGGCTTACCGCCAGAGCGGTGACGTTGTTCGTGTGTCCCTCGATCGGCGTGGGCCGGCCGTGCCCTGGCAGGTTCTCGCCCTCCGGACCGAGGCCGATCCATTGCTTCGCCCGGTTGTCACTGCCGGAGGTGTAAATCACCGACGTGTCTTTCCCGAACACAACCTGGTACGCGGTCGAGCTCGGGTGGGCGTCGAACCCGCTGACCAGCCGCTTGGCGGGTTCCAGGCTCGGGTTCCAGATCTGGAGTTGTCCGTTGCCGTTGACGGCCGCGAGCAGCTTACCGTTGGGGCTAAAAGCAACTGAGTAGATCTGCGACTTCTGCCGCTTGTCCGCGCCGGCGTTCAGGTTCGCCGTCTCCTTACCCTCGTTGACGTCCCACAGGCGGACCGAAAAGTCGTCGCCACCGGAGGCCAATGTTTCGCCGTCCGGGTGGAACGCCAGGGCACCCACTGCCTTTTCGTGGCCCTTCAGCGACGTTTTCAGCTTCCCAGTGAACGGGTCCCAGATGTGGATCTCGTTGCCCGCCGTCGATGCGATCTTCGACCCATCCTTGGACCAGGCAACGGCCCGGACCGGGTCCTTCGACCCGCGATACGACCGGATTTCGCGGCCGTTGCCCAGGTCCCAGATCTTCACCGACGAGTCAGCCGAGGCGGAGGCCAGCCACTGCCCGTTGGGGGAGAAGGCGACGGCGGAGACGAAGTACCCGTGCCGCATCCGGGCGATGCCGAGCACGCGATCCACGTGTGGTGGCAGGTCGGTCGGGACGTACGGCACCATCCACCGGGCTTCGCGGATGAACTTGGCCGCCTCGCCCGGGTTGCCGGTCTTGAGCGCCTCCTCCGCCCTCTTTGCCTGCCCATCGGCCCGCTCGAGGGCGGCGGCCGGGAACTTCTTTTCCAGCGCCGCGGCGCGCTCCTCCTGGTACTTCTTCTGAAGCGCCTGGACCTCCTCCGCGGTCGGCGGCTTGTCCTGGGCCCGAAGCGTGACGACGAACAGGGACAATAGGGCGAGCGGCATGAGCCGAAGAGCGGACATGGTGGCAGACCTCATAGCGGGGCGGTCGCGACGGGGATGAGTATACGGCGGGTGAGCGAGCGGCGGAAGCGCCGGGCACGCGGTCGATGCGGGATGTTACGCGACGACCGTCCTGGCAGTTCGCGCGTGCCGCGCGCCGGTGAAGGCAGTACGCTGGCGGACGCGGAATCCTGGAAATTTGGAATCGCTGGTCCCTTCGCGGGCACTAAGGGGCGACGGCCGGGAGAGAGACGAATGGGGATCGAACCGGCGGGTCTGGGCGGTAGCCAGCTATCCGATGCGGCGCTTCTGGAGCGCTTCACCGCGCGACACGACCCCGCCGCGTTCGCGGTACTCGTCGAACGCTACGGCCCGCTCGTCCTCGGCCTGTGCCGGCGGATTGTCCGACACGAGCAGGACGCGGAAGACGCGTTTCAGGCAACGTTCCTGGTATTCGTCCGGAAGGCGGGCGCGATTGGCAAGCACGAGTCGGTCGGGAGCTGGCTGTACGGGGTGGCGTACCGGGTGTCGATGAAGGCGAAAGTTGCCGCCGCCCGGCAACATGCTCGTCAGACGGCATTGTCCAGCGAACCCGCCGCCGACGACGGTGGTGGGGCGACCGGGCGCGAGCTCTGGGCCGTGGTGGATGAGGAGTTGAATCGACTCCCATCGAAGTATCGACGGGCCGTGGTCCTGTGCTATCTGCAGGGACAGTCGGCTCAGGACGCTGCCCGGTCTCTCGGCTGCCCGCGCGGGACGGTCCTCTCCCGCCTGGCCCGGGCGCGCGAGCGATTGCGCGGCCGGCTGGTCCGCCGGGGCCTGATCCTGACCGCCAGCGCGGTCGCGGTCGCCCTGACGCGAAACCGCGCCGAAGCGGCCGTCCCGGGCCCGCTCGGCGATTCGATCATTCAAGCTGCTACGGGCCCGACGTCGGCCGGAGCGGTTTCGGCCAACGCAGCGGCCCTGGCTCAGGGAGTGTTGAAAGCCATGCGTATTGCGAAACTGAAGGTCATGGCAGTAGTACTGGGCGTTCTCGCCCTGGGCGCGGCCGGAGCGCTCGCACCACAGGCCCTGGCCGACAAGGAAGCCAAGCCCGCCGACGGCAAGGCTAGCCTGGACGGCACCTGGGTCGCGGTGACGTCCATCAAGGATGGCGCTGAGTTGCCCAAGGAGGAAGTCGAGCGCATGAAGGTGACGTTCAAGGACAGCACGTTCACCATGATCCAGGGCGACAAGGAGTTGAAGGGCAAGGTTCAAATTAATGCGACCAAAAAGCCGGCCACGATCGACATTGATGTCACGGAGGGGGACGAAAATGGCAAATCCAGTAGCGGCATCTTTGAATTGGCCGGCGACGACCTGAAGATCTGCCTCGGCCTCCAGGGAACTCCGCGTCCGACCGAGTTCGACGCCTCCGCGGGCAGCGGCTGCGTCCTCGTGACGCTCAAGAGGGAGAAGAAGTAGCATTGGGGGGCGGGGTGTCCGACGCACTCCGCCTTTTCTCATCTCTCGATTTCGCCTCAGTCGTTCGCCGGCTGGAACTCGACGGCTCGGCTGCCGATCCGGGCAAGGAACCGGGTCATCTGCGCCGGCGTCAATTCCCGTGTATACCGCTTCCGAACCGCATCGATCCAGCGGATCTTCCGATCGCGATAGTCCACGATGACCCGCACCAGCACAGGCCCGGGATAGGCCAGCGCCGCCTTGATGCCCGCCTCCAGCTTCGACGTGCTGTCGATCTCCAGGTACCCGACGCCCATGGCCTGGGCGAATGCCGAGTAGTCCATCCGGGCCAGGATCGTTGCGGTGGTCCGCAGGTAGGCCGACTTCTGCAGCATCTGCATGTAGTGGTAAGCCTGGTCGTCGAGGATGAAGAATTTGACCGGCAAGTTGGCCCGCCCGGCGGTGGAGATCTCCATCCCGGTCATCAGGAAGCATCCGTCGCCCGTGATGGTCACCACGGTCTTGTCCGGCAGAACCTTCTGTGCCCCGAGGGCAGCCGGGATCGACCAGCCCATCGCCTGGTTGTCAGTCGGGTTGAAGTAAGTTCGCGGCTTCAGAACGGTGAAAGCCTCGGCCGCCAGGTGCTCGGTCACCGTCACGTCCACGAACACGAGGCCGTCCTCAGGCAGGCAGTGGCGCAGGGCGAGGATAAACTGCACCGGGTCGGCCCCGCACAGGGCCTCGACCTTGCCCAGCCGTCGGGCGTCGTCCTCCTTGGCCTTCTCAATCCGATCGATGAGCTTCTGGTCACACACCCGCTTCAGGGCCGAGGCGAACTCGAGACATTTGTTGATGAACAGCCCGGCGTCAGCGTGAACGCAGACGTCCGTCTCGAGCACTTTCCCCAGGTTGTGAGGGTTGGCATCGACGTGAATGACGTGCTTGATCTTCGGCATGTTGTAATAGCCGGTCGAAACCTCGCTGAAACGCACGCCGATGGCCAGGAGCAGGTCGATGTTCTGTGTCGGGATGGGGTTGGCAAAGATGCGCTCGGACGCCCCGGTCGCGTGCGACCCGTACCCCCATCCGACCGCGAGCGGGTGCGTCTCGGGAATGACACCCTTCCCCGAGACGCTCGTCGCCACCGGCGCCTGCAGCACCTCCGCGAGCTGGATCAGCTCGCCGGAATAGTCCATGCACCCCTGGCCCGCGTAGATGCCGACCTTGAAGCGCGTCTCCTTGAGCAACTTGAGGGCCTCAAGAAAGGCCTCATTGTCGAGCGGGAGTCCCGGGACTTCCGCCGGGGGAGTGTGATAATCGTGCGTCTCGATGAGCATCGTGTACGGGATCACGACGGCCACCGGGCCGGGCTCCGCGCACATGGCCAGGGCGAACGCCTGCCGGATGGCCGCCGAGATCTGTCCGACGTGCTCGACGTGGAACACGCCCTTCGTTACGGGCTTTAGCAATGCCACCTGGTCGAGACAGTGAACCTGGAATGGTCTGAACTTCTCCCCCTGGGCGATGTCGCCGACGATGGCCACGAGCGGTACGGAATCGACCAGCGCCTCGCCGATCCCGGACAGTGAGTTTGTCACGCCCGGGCCCGGGACAACCGCCAACACACCCGGTTTCCCCTTCGCCCGGGCATAACCGTCGGCCATAGTGGACGCGCTGAACTCGTGGGTGCAGAGGAGGTACGGCATCCCTTTGGTCTTCATCGCGTCCCAGAGTTCGTTCTCCTGGGCCCCCGGGATGCCGTAGACGCACTCGCAGCCCTCCTGAAGGAGGGTTTCCACGACCGCCATGGCCCCGGTCATCTTGCCCTCGACCCAGCCGGGGGCGCGCCGCGTGCCGGCCGGCTGGGCCGGCACCCGGGACGCGAGCAGTAACCCCCCGGCGACGGCCGCCCCCTTCAGCAGGGTGCGACGGGTCAGCGGCGGAAAGTCCATGTCCACCTCGGCCGAGAGACTCGGGACATCGTTTGTATCGGATGTGCGGGCCGTACCGCTTGATCCGGAAAGATCGTCGGCCCCGCGAAAGATGGGCAAGATGGAATTTCCCGCCCGCGAGATGACGGCGTCGGCCGGCGCGGCGGCGGACTTTAGCAATTCCCCCTGGATTTTCCCAATTCTCGCAGGTATGGCTCCGGCAACCGTCCGAGGGCTACCCATGCGCACGCTCACTGCTTTGTTCGTGCTTTCCATGGCCGCAACCCTGCCGGCCCAGGACCTGCCGCACTTCGGCGACGCGGGCCTCCGCTCGATTCAATTCGTGGACGACAACGAGGGCTGGGCGGCCGGGGACGATGGGGTCGTCTGGCACACGATCAATGGCGGCAAGAACTGGGAGCGCCAGTCGACCGGCACGCGGGCCTCGCTCCGCTGCGTCCACTTCCTGAACCCGTATTCCGGGTGGGCGGTCGGGCGGGTCGAATTGCCCGGCAGCGGCAGCTCGGCCGTCGTCCTGGGCACCAGCGACGGCGGGCTCAAATGGCGATTGCTGAATTCAAACAGCATCCCGGGTTTGAATTACGTCAAGTTCTTCGGCGAGCGAGTCGGCGTTGCCGCTGGCGACGGAAGTGAAGCGTTCCCGAGCGGGCTGTTTACGACTCTGGACGGTGGTCGGACCTGGAAACCAGTGCCCGGGACGCGATGTCCGTCGTGGCTGGCCGGCGACTTCACGGACACGGAGACGGGGGTGCTGGCGGGCGCCTGGAACCGGCTGGCGCCAGTCCGCGATGGCGCGATGGGCATGGCCGACGTCGACTCGTTGGGCGGGCGCAACGTGACCGGCCTCAAGGTCAACGGCGAGCGGGCGATCGCCGTCGGCCAGGGCGCGTTGGTCATGGTGAGCCGGAACACGGCTGGCGTGAAATGGCGATTCGCGGACCTGAAGCTGCCGCACGAGGTCCGGGCGGCCATCGACTTCAACGCGGTCGCGATCCACGGCGCACACGTTTGGGCGGCCGGACGGCCCGGGTCGGTCGTGTTTCACTCCGCGGACCACGGCATGACCTGGGAGATTCAAAAGACCGGTCAGCCGTTGCCGCTGCACGCGGTCTGCTTCCTCGACGCGAATCGCGGCTGGGCCGCGGGCGAGATGGGGACGGTCCTCGGCACGACGGACGGCGGTAAGACCTGGTCCGTCCAGCGGCAAGGCGGGATGCGGGCGGCGATCCTGTTTGTGCATGCCCAGTCGAGCGGGGTAGCGCTGGACACGGTCGCGGCGCTTGGCGGCGAGGAGGGCTATTACGCGGTCGGGCTTGGCGTTACTTGTCCTGACCCGGCGACGTTGGCCCGGAGGTACGACACGGACGCCGAGCGCATTGCCGCGGCGATGAAGGCCGCCGACCCACTCCGCGCTACCGACCCGATGCGGATCGCCCAGGCCATCCGCCTCTGCGGCGGCGCGACGGCGGAGCAATTCTGGCAGTTCCCGATCGCCGGCTTCCAGGAAGGCGTCGACGCGCAAATGCTCCTGGACACCTGGGAGCGCCGCCACGGCGAGAAGGCCGCCGTGGCCATGCACCGGCAACTCGTGCTCGCTCTGCGGATGTGGCGTCCCGACGTGATTGTGACCGATGCCCCCAACGACGAGACGACCCGGACGGTGAACGCGGTCCTGCGTAAGGCGTTCGAGGTCGCCGCGGACCCGGAAGCCTTTCCCGAGCAGATCAAGGGACTCGGCCTACAGCCGTGGGCCGCACGAAAGTTGCTCGTCGCCCTCGACAAGGCGGACCCGACCGCCGTCCGGGCCGACGTGAGCAGCCCGTTGCCCCATCTCGGGGATAGCGCCCGGGGTTATGCTGCCAGCGCCGCCCGTCTCTGGGGTGAGGAGCGCGCGATTCCTGGTTTCCGACTCGTCGCGACCCGCATGAAGGAGGTCGAGGGCCAGACGCAGTTCTTCGCCGGTATCACGCTCGCCCCGGGCGGGGCGGCCCGCCGCGAACAAGTGCCGCTGACTGAAAAAGACGAGGCCTACCGGGTCGAACTAGCGAAGGCGCACGAGAAGCGACGCGTGGTGCAAGCCGTGATCGAGGGCGGGGCCGGGCCCGTCGCCAATCCGGAGCAGGCCCTGGCCCAACTGACGGACGCGATCAAGGACCTGCCCGCCAGCGACGCAGGCAAGGCCCTCTACGCCGCCGCGACGTCCTACGCAAAGTCCGGCCGCTGGGCCATGGCCCGCGAGGCGTACCTGCTGCTCCTTGACAAATACCCCGGGCACCCCCTGACACTCGACGCGGCCCGGTGGTTGGTGCGATATCAGGGCAGCAGCGAGGCCCGGCGACGGCACGAGCTTGGCCAGTTCCTCGAACTCCGCGAACTGGGGGTCAATTGGAAGGATCGCTCAGACCCAGAGAAGCTGGTGCCGAAGGCCAAGGACAAGCTCCCGCCGGAGGCGGAGGTGATCCAGGCAACCTACAGTCAGCGATTGACGGGGTTGGTGTCGGCTCGCAAGTGGTACGAGTCGGCTATCGGACTCGAGTCGCAGCTTGCGGCACACGGCGACTTGTTCGCCCGCGACGTGCCGACGAACCTCTGTCTCGCGGCCGCGCGCCGGCAACTCGGCCGGGCCGACGAGTCGCAGCGGTGGCTGATGCGGTACATCGCCGAGACTACCGCCCCGCCCGGGACCCCCGCGGGGGCCAAGGGGGCGGACCCGTGGCGGGAATGCGTGTTGATGGAGTCCTGGCTGGTCAACCGGGCTGGTCAGCCGCAACCCCCGAAACCGGTCGCCGCGTGCAAATTCACGACCGCTCGACCGTACCTCGACGGCAAGCTGGACGATGAGTGCTGGAAAGAGGCCGTCCCCATGCCGCTGGCCACGACGGCGGGCGACCTCGGCGCCGACTTCGGCTGCCGCGAAGCGATCGAGCGGGCGTTCAAGGAGAAGGGCGAAAAGTTGGACGTGCCCGCGATGCAAAAGGCCGTAGCCGACGGCACGCGGGCCGCGTTCGCCCACGACGACGAGTACTTGTACATCGCGATTGTCTGCCGCCACCCGGCCGGGATGAAGAAGGACAAGCTGCAGAAGCGCGGCCACGACATGGACCTGCCAGCCCACGACCGCGTCAGCATCCTGATTGACCTCGACCGCGACTACCAGACGTACTACCAGCTTCAAATTGACCAGCGCGGCGGGCTGGCGGAGGACTGCTGGGGGGACCGGTCGTGGAATCCCAAGTGGTTCGTGGCGGTCCAACCGGATGAGACCGGCTGGACCGCGGAGGCCGCAATCCCGCTCGCCGAACTGACCGGCGACGTCGCCGTGCCCGGCAAGCTCTGGGCAGTGAACGTGGTGCGAACCGTGCCCGGGAGGGGCGTCCAGGCGTGGAGCGGACCGGCCGGAACCACCCCACGGCCGGAGGGGATGGGGATCATGACGTTCGTGGGCGCGATGAAGAAGTGATGGCGCGTCGGACTTCTGCAACTCCTGATCCGTGACCGCTTCCCCGCGGCGCTCGCAGCCGTAGCCTACCCACGGCCGATCGCCTGGGGAGCGCGGCGGATGGTAACAGTGGAGCGGGTGATTACCCCGGAGGATTACCGGGCGTTCGTGCAATTCGTGCGGCAGGCCAGCTCAAGCCCGGTGACCAGTCTGCTCGTGTCTCTGGTGGCGCTGGTGCTGCTCTACGCGGGCATTCAACTCAGCTTCTTCGCGCTGGGCGTCCCGTACGACCTGCCGTCGGCTGTCGCGTCCGGATTTGCCGTCATCGCCTGGGTCGTCATCGTCGCCCGGCTGAGCGCGCGGGCATTGACCCCGGACGGTCTGGTCCTTGGTCGCAAGCAGCTGGTCCTCGCCGACGAGGGGATTATGGACCGGTCCGATCATCACCAGTCTCTGTTCCAATGGCCCGCCGTCCGCCGCGTGGGCGTGACCCATCGTTACTACTTCATCCTGTTCGACCGGGTGATGGGGATCATCGTCCCTCGACGGTGCTTCGAGTCGGACGCGGACGACGAGCGCTTCCTTCGGGAACTCACCACGCGAGCCCCGCACGCGGTTGACAAACTGTATGACGATCTGCCGGCGGCTCGTTAGACCCCGACCGGCGTTGGCTTACGCGACCCGTGCACAACCGCGTCGGCCGCCCGCCGCAACCGACGGACGCCCTCCCGCACCTGCTCGGCCGTCGCGTCGCCGAAGCTGAGCCTGGCCTCGCTGCGCGGCACGTTGCCGCCCTGTGACACGTGACCGAACTCCCCGGGGATGTACAAAACGCCTTCCTTCAACGCCGCTTGCAGGAACGCGCTACCCGGCGACGTCGCAATCTCTTCCGGCAAAGTGAACCAGACGAACATACCGCCTTTCGGTCGCGTCCACGACACCCCCGGCCAGTCGCCGAACTCGCGCTCGAGCGCCTTGACCATCGCATCGCGCTTCTGACGGTACACCCCGCGAAGGTACTCGACATGCCGCGCATATGCGCCGCTTTTCATCAGCCGCCACAGGATGTGTTGCGACAGGTTGTTCGACCCGAAGTCGTGATTGCCCTTCACACGCAACAGCGGCTCAATTAGCTCGTTCGGCATGAGCGCGTAGCCAGTCTTCAAACCCGGCGCGCACGGCTTGGAGAACGTGCCCGCGTAGATCACGTACTTGTTCTCGGGATCGAAGCTCTTGACACTCGGTAGCTCGTCGCCCTCGTACCGTAGCTCGCGATACGCGGCGTCTTCGAGGATCAGGATCCGCTGCCGATTCGCGTACCAACGGACGAGATCGACAAGCTGCCTACGGCGATCAGCGGAAAGCGTCAGGCCCGTCGGGTTCTGGAAGTAATCGACGGTGTAGACGAGCTTGACTCGGGACAACTCGCCAGCCCGATCGAGTCGGTGCAGCAACTTTTCCAACCCATCAATGACCATCCCGTCGTCGTCCATGGGTACGGACAGCACACGGCTCCCGTTCCCGGCAAGGACGCTGTGGTAAACGAAGTAGGACGGCGACTCAGTGATCACGATGTCCCCCGGGTCGAGGAGTACCTCGCTCAGCATGTACAGGATCTGCTGCGACCCGGTCGTGACCAGCACATCGCGCGGATTGACTCCGAACTGGGCCGGACTGCGTCCGTCCAGCCCGGCGACGTGCCGGACGATTTCCTCGATCAGCGGCGCATGGCCCTGGGTGGTGCCGTACTGCAAGGCAGCCCGGGCAGTTGCCGGGTCGGCCAGGAGATCGGCGACGGCGGCGGCGACCGGCCCCGCCGGGAGAGACCCGCCATCGACCAGGCCCGCGGCCAGGCTGATCAGGTGCGGGTTGTTCAGGGCCAGTTCCATGAACTGGGTGATTGGCGACTCGGGGGTGCGGGTCGCCTTGGACGAGAACGCCAGGGGTGCCGGGGTCATGGGCCGCTTCCTGTGGAAAACGAAAACGGCCCCGGATTCCTCCGGGGCCGATCGCAAGCGCTGGATCGATCCCGGAGGTCAGGTCGCGGCGGCGGCAGCGATGGCAACGGCGGCACGAGCGGCCCCAAGGGCCCCCGCGAACGCCGGAAGAATCGCAACCGCAAACGCCATGACCGCTCCAGAATCGTTTTGGATTTCTAGCACCGTTCGCACGGGATGACAAGGCGGATCATTCTGAATTCACCGGATCGAAGTTCCAGTACAGGGGCAAGCCCCAACCGCAAGCAGCACACACGAACGATCCCTCCTTCACCACATTCCTCTGCCCGCACCGCTCGCACCGTCGGAAGATGAACGCGCACGTGAGCGCTCCCGGATGCGGGATTTGTGCCCGGTCGAGTGCGGCGGCGACGACCGGCCACGACTCCGGCTCCGGACAGTACCCGGTGGACTGGTTTGTGACCTCGGCAAGTACAACTCCACCGGTGTCGATCCACCAGAACATTTCTCCGGCGGATTGAACCTCACCGCCGCCGGCGCAGGCCACGTGTTCCGATCTCCTGTCAGCAACCCGCAATTGCCCCGCGGCATCGATGACGAAGGTCGCCGGGACCGTGCCATCTGGTAGTCGGTCCGGGCGAGTGTCTTTCACCCATGAACGGACATCATGGGCAGACGTGATCGGTGCTCCGGTGCGGCCACCTGAACGATGCCGAATCTCGGGCGGGCCGACGTATCGATAGAGCTTTGTCGTGGTCACGAGTCGTAAAGGTAGATCGTAATCCGATCGCCCGGCTTGTAGCCGTCGCAGTCCTGCGGTACGAGCACAAATCCGTCCGCGAACACCGTCGTGCTCAAGATCGACGCCCCGCTCACGGGAATGGGTTCGACTCCCGCCGGCCCGTCCTTCAAGCGCACGTAATCGACGCGACCGAGCGTCGAGGAAATCGCCTTCGCGACGGGACGCTCCGCGGTACGGTATGGCAACTGGTCCGACCGGCCGCCGAGTCGACGGACGGCTCGGCCGGCAAAGAGGTCGTAGGCGCACAGGCACGCCACTGGGTTTCCCGGCAACAAAAACACCGGCCGCCCGCCGATGAACCCGACTCCCGCGGGGCTCCCGGGCCGCAGGGCGACGCCGTGAACCGGCAGCTCGCCAAGTTCCGAAACCAGCTTCGGC
>DATFWZ010000126.1:0-3902 GCA_035258765.1 Gemmataceae bacterium | reverse complement strand
TGAACCATCCCGGTGCTGCGAAGAATCGGAACACAGGCCCAGACAGGTTGACTAACAACAACGCCACACGTCGTTCGTGGCGACGCGTCAGGACTCGTTGTTTTTATTCAAGTGGTCGAGGCCATAATGCGGTTCGGCGGCCAACTATTCCACGCCGACCCGGACCTTCGGCGTCGGCCAGCGGTAGGACGGGTTCATATGCGCCCGCACATGGTCGCTGATTGCCTTAGACCCGTACCGGTCCATGACGGCCAACGGGTCCCCGCCCCACGTCAGCCAGCGGTCGCCCGGGGTCCGGGTAAAGCCCTCGGCATGGTCCATCTGCTGGAACCCGAGGCACCGCAAAGCCGCGCACAGCCCCGCGCCCCCCGCGGCCCCGAGCGGGACGGCCTCCTCTGAGGCCAGTGCCTGTCCTTCCGAGTAGGGTGCGGTGGTGCGCTCCGGGTTTTGCCAGTAGGCCCGGAGGGTTTGCCCGCCGCGCGCGGCGAAGAACTCGGCCTGTTCCTCGCTCGGATCGTGGGCTGTGGCCACCACCAGGCAATTGAGTTCGGCCGCGAGCCGCCCCAGCAGTCCCCACGAGTCGGCAAACGGCGTGGCGCTGTATTCGAGCAGGTAGCAGTGGGGGCCGGCCTGACCGACCAGGATCAACTCCCCGTCCTCCGACGGCAGAACCGATTCCTGGCCCTCGCGTAGTTCACGGAGACCCGGGGCGGCGTTCTCCAAGGCGACGAGGAACCGGTTCAACCCAGTTTCCGCGATCACGAGTGGGAACATCTCAACCCTCTACTCGCCGCCGAACTCAAAGGTCACCGGCACGGGCCGCCCCGGTGACGTGCCACCCAGCTTAACCGATGTCGCGGCCCGTGTCCGGTGCACCGAGGGGTTCGGCAGCCCTGCGTTGTCCCGACGCGCCGCCAGGACCTATCGCAGTTCGACCTCCGACCAGTCCATCCACTGCCACATGACGCGAACCCGCTTCTTGACGTACACGGGACTGGGCATGTCCAGGTAGAACTCTTGAGCCACCACCCCTCGGGATCGGAGTTGGCCGCGGATACGGAATCGAAACAAACCGTCGAGCGGCAGGCAATTCGGGACTGTGACCTCGGACCGCAGGGCCGGGACTCGCTCTTGGTCGCCGACGTACGACTGGTGCTCGTGCTCGAAAGGGGCGGGCACGAGCCCGGCCCGCACCGGTTCGGTCAGATCGACCCGCTTTCCGTCCGGCAAGGTCAGGTAGCACTCGTCCACAGTGATCGATGGTTCTTCGACCACCTTGTGACTGATGTGTGTGACGCGGACTCCGAACGGGGCGCGGTCAGGATCGTACCTAGCCACGAGCGGCACTCCCGCCGGGGCCGGGCGATTGGCTACCTCGACCTCGACCAGGGGATTGCCCCCGTGGTACGGGAACTGGTGCAGGGAGGCGGACCGCTCGACGACCAAACCGCCGGACGCCACCCAAGCCCCGGCGAACAACGCGGCCCCGATGAGTCCAGCCCGACGCACAAGTCGCAGAGCCCGCGCTCGCATTTCTCCTGTCCCTAAGCTGAACGTTCGGCGGCGCCCTGCGTCGGTGGCGGATCACTTCTTGGGCTTCACCCGCCTAAAGGTCAAGATCCAGTTCTTGGACGCTTTCCCGGCTTCGAGTGCCGCCGGACGCTGGGTGTCGTCGTCTAGGTTGAGGCAAACGTTGAGGGTGTCCCCGTCCAGCTTGTAGAGCCACCGCAGCGGCCCCCCCTTGCCGCGCGGGTGGTCGAGGATGTCCAGGGTCGGCGGGTCGGCCTTGCCGTCCGCGCGGTACGGCCAACACTTGGCCTCCTCCTTGGGACCGCCGCCATAGTCAGCGTACTTGCCGTCGGCTGTGAAGGCGAATACGCGGTCACCGAGTTCCCACGGGCGGGTGTTGCCCCCGGCGGTGCTGCTGACGAGTTCCCACTCGCCGACCAGGGGGGACGGCTTCGGCGGATCTTTGTCCTTGGGACCGGGTGCCGCCGCGGCGCAGGAGCCGGCGACCAGACTGAACAGGATGGCCACGCGCATGACAAGTTCTCCGGGGCGCGTCTGTCGCTATCTCTAGTCCGGCCGGGCGGGCGGTGCCAATCGCGACGGGGAAATGGGCCTGAGCCGCCGAACAAGAAGTTCACCCGCCCGCGGCGGCTATGAAGCCGTCACACAACACGCTACTGCCGCCGCGGGTCGGGTGCAACGAGAGGTTCGGCCTAACCCTTTAGCCTTCATTCGCCGGCGTGCCAATCTCCAATTACGAGTACACCGCCTCGTAAGCCGGCACGTTGTGGTCGCCTCTCAGAATCTCGCCGGCGAGGCGCTCGATTTGGAACGCACGGACCCACTTGTCGCTCGCCCGGTGCGCGTGCGCCGACTGGGTGACTGCGTTGATCAGCCCGTACATGGTAAAGTCCGCGTTGTCGTCGAAGATGAATTGGATCTCCGATTGCTCGTCGACCGTAATGACCTGCCGCGCAGCTAGGTGGCACAGGAACTCGTAGGGCGTGACCAGCATCTGACGCGCGGTCGCTTTTAACCGCCTGAAATCCAGCTTGAGAGCCCGTTCGTCGAACGACCGCCGGACGACCCTGTGGAGGTGCTGCGGCCAGTCAGTAGGCGGGGAGGCGGCGGCCGCTACAGTGAATGCCTGCTCCTTGTCGCACTCCATCAGCGCCCCATTGGCACACACAACCCTGTACAGGCGGGTGCAGAGGAGCGTCTCGAACCGGCGGCTCTCGGAGTTGCGGATGAAAAGGCCCCCACGAATCTCGTCGCCTGGGGAAACGCGGCGTCCTCCGACCGCGGCAGCGATCGACAGGTGGAGGTCTCCGCCGGCCTCGTGGCAATGGGTGACGTAGAACGGAGCGGTGAGGTTCCGGAGGGCATCGACTAGAGCGTCCAGTAGGTCGGCGTTGGCGATTGCATGGCTCCCTGCGATCCGTCCGCGGGAGGCCAGCGCCGCGCGAATGTCGGGCAGCAGCCCGCCCGATTCGAGTTCTGCTTGCGGATCGCTCGGAAACGGAGCGAGCGAGAAGTTCATCGTTGTTCCTCCAAGTGGCCGAACAAATAGGTCACCGGCCGCGGCGGCGCGGTGACGTAGTCCACGCAATCACGTCCTGCCGCCGCGGTCCGGTGCACCGCCATGGTTCGGCGACGTTCGGTGCCGTCACTTCTTCGGTTTGTACGTCGTGTTATGGGTCCACGCCTCGCCCCGACCGGCGGCCGGCAGGTCAGGCACTCGCTTTTTGGCCGTGGCGTAGTCCTCGATGAAGCAATCATACGTAAGCACGATCTCGTTCTGCCCTTGAGCCGCCAGCCGGATGACGAGTTGTCCCGGCCGGCGCGCCGTCCCGGACACCCTCCGGTCGCCGTAGTGGGCGTCCCCAGCTTGGGTCTTGACCCGAACCTTCTCGACTTTCTGATCCCCGAACGGGAAGGACGACGAGTCGAACACTAGAACCACCTCGCGGCCCACTGCGCCGTCCGTGTACTGAATGGACTCCAGCACCCGGTCGGCCGGCTTGTCGTCGGCCGCCTCGGTGTGTCGGAGGACGAGGACCTTGTCGGCTGGGACCTTGGCCTCGAACACGTACTTGCCGATCCCGAGGTCGCCCGGAGCCAGCGCCTCCGCCTCCCTCACCGGGACGGCGGTCGGGTCCTTCGCACACCCAACGATGGCGGCCAGCAACACGGTTCCGAGTACGCGGAACATTCGCATGGTAACCTCCCAAGGCCGAACACAAAGGTCACCGGCCGCGGCGGCGCAGTGACGTTGACTGAGCGATCACTTCCCGCCGCCGCGGTCCGGTGCACCGTGGGGATAACTTCTTATGGCCTCGATGGTGACGGGCCGGAGCCTGTCGCCAAGGTAACGGGATCGCGGGTTGTCCCGG
>DATFWZ010000125.1:0-4072 GCA_035258765.1 Gemmataceae bacterium | reverse complement strand
CACCAGGCCGCTGTTCTGCAGTATCGGGTCGACGACTCGGATGGGCGCATAGTCGGCGCAGGCGGCCCTGCCGCCGTAACCCAGTCCGCGTCCTCCTATCACCATCCGGTTCGCCTCCGCCGAGGGACATTGCGAGACCTTCAGCTGAGTAGTCACGGCTGGCTGGTTGTCCGGGTGGAACCACGATACGTCGAAACGGTACCGCTCGCCAAGTGCGCTTTGTTCGATGAAGGGCAGGAAGAACGGGAAACTGCCATGTTCGACGTCGGCCGGGACGTTAAACGGCGCGAACGGACCAATGACTCGACCCGGAGGGAACCCGTCGTGCGTGCCGTGGAAGTTGTGGCAGGCCAGGCCGATCTGGTGCAGATTGTTGGAGCATTTCATCCGGTTGGCGGCCTCCCGGACCTTCTGGATTGCCGGGAGGAGGAGGCCGATCAGGATGGCGATAATGGCGATGACGACGAGCAGCTCGATCAAGGTAAAGGCCTTCCGAGATGCACGGCGCGACGGGACGGCAAACGTTCTCATGGGCCGAACTCCCCAAGGCCGAACGGGATCGACAAAAAATGCCGACCGATTGAGCCACGGGTTCGGGCCCGAGGCCAATGCCAAGTCTGAGACAGCGGGTTGATCGATCGGCTACCCTACCAAGTCCCAAAGATCGGTAAACCGGACGCGGGAAAAATCAATTCGTGATCGTCGCCGCAACTGCTGGTATTTCACCAGCTTATTGACCGTCCAGCGCCGCGCCCTTATACTGCCGCGCGGTTGGCACGTCCGGTTTCGCCTCGTTTGGGTCTTAGGGGTTGGGCGCATGAGTGAACCCGCGGGTGGCGTTGCGCAATGGCTGCCCGCGGCCCGGGCCGGGTCGCGCGAAGCCCTCGGAAAGGTATTGGAGGCCGCCCGGCAATACCTGCTCACCATCGCCCGACAGGAATTCGACCCCGACCTGCGCGCCAAAAACAGTCCTTCGGACGTGGTCCAGGAGACTTTCGTCGAAGCCCAGCGCGACTTCGGGCAGTTTCAGGGAGACACGGAAGACGAATTACTCGCCTGGTTGCGGCAGTTGCTCCTGCACCGCGTGGGCAAACTCCGCCGGCGCTACGGCACCCAGAAGAGGCGGCTGGCCCGCGAGGTGGCCCTGGGGGGCGACGACTCGTCCAGCGGCCTGGCCGGGGGTCTCACGGCGGACACGCTCTCGCCCAGTGGCCAGGCGATGGAGCACGAGCAGGACGAGGTCCTCCAGGCGGCATTGGCGCGGTTGCCCGAGGACTACCGGCGGGTCATTACCTTGCGGTACGAGGAACAGCTTCCCTTCGAGGAGATCGGTCGACTGCTGCAGCGCTCGCCGGACGCCGCACGGAAACTCTGGGCGCGGGCCGTCGAGCGGCTGCACGAGGAACTGGACGTGCCCCCGTGAACGTTGATCACTCCCTGCCGCCGGACGAGCAGTTCGCCTCAGTGCTTGCCGCCTGGGACGAAGCGCTGGCGGCGGGAGCAATCCCCGGACCCGCCAACGGCGGCTCACCCGAACTGTGGGGCCGCCTGGAGCGCAGCTTGGCCTGCCTCCAGCGGCTGCAGCGCTTGCGTCCGCACGCCCGTTCCGCTACCCATCCCGCCGCCGATACTCCCCAACTCGACAGTTCGGTCCCGGGCGAGGTCTACCAGTCGCCCACCGACCCGCCGACGGCCGCCTCCGGGGCGACGGGCAATTGCACCCCCGCGCCGGGCCGGCGCTACACGCTGACGCGGCTGCACGCCACCGGGGGCATCGGCCGCGTCTGGCTCGCATATGACAGCGACCTCGGCCGCGAAGTGGCCCTCAAGGAACTCCGCCCGGAGCGGACCGAGGACCGAGGGTTCGCGGAACGCTTCCTGCACGAGGCCCGGATTACCGGGCAGCTGGAACACCCCGGTATCGTGCCGGTCTACGAGCTGACTCGCCGGCCCGAGGACGGCCAGCCCTTCTACACGATGCGGTTCATCAAGGGCCGGACTCTGACCGACGCCATCCGCACCTACCACGACAAGCGGACGTCCGGCCGAGCCGAGCCGCTTGAGCGGGTCGCGCTGCTCAACGCCTTTGTGGCGACGTGCAACGCCGTGGCCTACGCCCATTCGCGGGGAGTGATCCATCGCGACCTCAAGGGCCAGAATGTCGTGCTGGGGGACTTTGGCGAGGTGGTCGTGCTGGACTGGGGCTTCGCCAAGGTGTTGGACCGGACGGCCGATACAGCTGAAACGATGCCGGCCATGGTCGACGCAGAGGGGGGACCCGGCCACACCGTGCAAGGACAGGTGATCGGCACGCCCGCGTACATGGCCCCCGAGCAAGCCGAGGGCCGGACGGACCAGATCGACTGCCGCACCGACGTCTACGGGCTGGGGGCGATCCTGTACGAACTGCTGACCGGCCGCCCGCCGTTCGCAGGCGCGGAAGCGGCGGAAGTATTGCGGCTTGTGCGAGAGGCCGAGCCGGCGCGGCCGCGGCAGGTCTGGGCCGGGGTGCCGCGGGCGTTGGAGGCGGTATGCCTGCGGGCGCTGGCCAAAGAGCCGGGGAAGCGTTACGCCTCGGCGGGGGAACTGGCGCGGGAGGTGCAGCAGTGGCTGGCCGACGAGCCGGTGACGGCGTACCCCGAACCGGCAGCGGCGCGGCTGGGGCGTTGGGCTCGGCGACACAAGACTTTGTCCGCCGGGCTGGCGGTCCTGCTGGTGTCGGCGGTCATCGGCGCCGTCATCGTCCGCGAGGAATGGGCGCGGAACGAGGTGCGCGTACAGGCAGCGGAGAAAGTGGCCAAAGCCGAGCGGAAGGCCCGGAACGAGGTGGCCTCCGCCGCGTACTTGAAACACATCGCCCTGGCCCAGGAGGCGGTGTCGGCGAGGCAACTCGCCCGCGCGGACGAGCTGCTCGAACGGTGCGAGCCGGGCCTGCGCGATTGGGAATGGCACTACCTCCAGCGGCGGACGCACCGATCCCTGTACACGCTCCGCGGCCACGCCCCAGGCACTAGCCAAAACCAAAACCTCCGGTGCGTGGTGTATCGCCCCGACGGCCGGCAGCTCGCCTCGGCCGGGGCCGATGGAAGCATCCGAATCTGGGACGCAAAGACCGGACAGCCGCTCTTCCCTCTCCCCGGCCACCCGGGCGGCGTCTTCCGGTTGGCGTACCGCCCTCCCGACGGCCGGTATCTGGCCTCGTGCGGGGTGACCGACGGCAAGGTTCGGGTCTGGGACACGACGACCGAGAAAGAGGTCTTCAATTGTTCCCACGGGCACCGCGCGGTACTCGGCGTGGCCTATACCCCCGATGGCCGGCAGCTTGCCTCGTCGTCATGGGACAAGACGGTGATGCTCTGGGACGCGAACAACGGCCAGTCTGTCGGACCCCAACCCCTCGCCCGACACGCGTACGAATTCGGCGTCCTGGCATTTCGCCCACCCGACGGCCGCCAGCTCGCCGTTGCCGCCTCGGACAACACCGTGAGGCTCCTGGACGTAACGACCGGCGAGGCCATCCACATCTTCGCCGGGGCGACCGGTTTCAACACTCTTCTCGCGTTCAGCCCGGACGGCCAGTGTCTGGCCGCGGGCGGAGGTGATGGCAAGATCGTGACCGTCTGGGACGCGACGGCGGGTAAGGAGATCTGGTCCCTCCGCGGGCGTGGCGACACGCTGCCCGTGGTGGCTTTCAGCCCGAACGGCCGATTCCTCGCCGTGGCGAGCACCGACCAGTCCGTTCGGATCTGCGACTCGGTCAACGGCCGGGTTGTCCGCACGCTCCGCGGACACCGCGCGATGCTCGGTAGCGTCGCCTTCAGTCCCGACTCCCGACAGCTCGCCACGGGCGGAAATGACGCGATCGTCAAGGTCTGGGACGCGACGGACCTGGAGACAAATGCGGGCCCGGAGTACTTCCCAGTGGGGAGACACCCTCAGGGGGTTCGAAGTCTCGCCTTCAGCCCGGACAGCAGCTCCCTGGCGTCGGCCGGCGCGGACGGCGCGGTCAGGATCTGGAACGCGACGACCAGCCGACCGCCCAACTTCCTCCTGGCCCTGGGCTCCGCGCCAC
>DATFWZ010000124.1:0-9530 GCA_035258765.1 Gemmataceae bacterium | reverse complement strand
CCGCGTGGCAGGCGATGGGGACGATGAACGGCGGCGAGGTGATTTCCGACAACTGACCGCCGCCGCGCCCCTTTCGGAGAATCAAGTCGACATGACCGTCTTCAGGTGTCTTGCGGCGACCGCCATGGGAGTCAGCCTCCTCGCCGGGTGCTCCAGGCAACCGGTCGGGGAGGCCGCCGCGTCGCTGACGCTGCTCCAGGAAGTCAACGACATGCTCCGTCAGGCGGGCGGCGCATCCGGCCGCCCGCCCGCGAAGGCAGCCGAGCTGGACCGTTACCGGGCGGATTACCCCCGGGGGTACGAGGCCGTGAAGTCCGGAGACGTCGTCATCCTTTGGGGGACCCCGCTCAAGGGCGAGGGGGAAGTGGGCAAGGACGAGCTGTTGCTGGCGTACGAGAAGAACACCCCGATCGAGGGCGGGTTCGTCCTGCTGTCGGCGGGGACGGTCAAGAAGGTGTCGGCTTCCGAGTTCAGCGCCCTGCCGAAAGCGGGGAAGAACTAGCCCAGTCGATTGAGCCTACGCCCCGGCCCGCGGACCCTGGCCCGCGAGCCGGGGCCGTTTCATTCAGGAATAGCAGCAATGACAACTCGACGGACCTCGCTGATTGGATGTCTCGTCGGCGCCTGGCTGGCATTTGGAAGCCTCGCCGTCGCGGCCGAGCTGCCGCTCAAGGGTGCGGTCATCGTCGTGGACCCTGGCCACGGCGGGCAGGGGTACTCGAAGAGCTACACCGGCGGCACTCGCGGGGTCGTCTCCGGGGCGACCGAGAGCGAGCTAAACCTGCGCGTCGCTGTGGAGCTGGCCAAGGTTCTCAAGGACGCAGGCGCGACGGTCCACATGACCCGCGAGTCTAACCACAGGCTCAGCCCGGAAGGGTCGAGTAACTCCGACGAGCTGCACGCCCGCATCGACTTCTTCGAGCACCACAACTGCCACTTCTTCCTGTCCGTCCACCACAACGCCGGCAACCCGGGGGCCGGGCACACGGCCCTGTACAAGCACAACGCGACCGACGACACCCTGTACGAGTCGCTCGCTCGCGATGTGAATGATGCGCTGGAAGGCGCCGTCCCCGGGCCGAAGCTCAAGCTCATCAAGGGGAGCTACCACATCCTGCGCGAGACGCCTATTCCCGGCACGATCTCCGAATCCGGGTTCATGACCAACCGGGAGTTCGACGAGCTCTCGAGCCGGCCGGACTACCCCAGGAAAGAAGCCGCCGCGCTCGCCAAGGGGGCGATCAAGTACTGGACGGAGCACAAGGACGCGCTGGTCGCCCTCCGCGACAGGCTGGCCAAGGAACGGGCGGCGCACCCGCGTGACCCGAAGACGTACACCGCCATCGACCTGAACCCGGACTTCCGGGCCCGGATGAAGGAGCTGCTCAATCAGGTCGCCCCGGGGGGGAAATATGACCCGGAGAAGGTGGGTGAGTACGTCGAGCACTTCAAGAATGTGATGGTGACGGACCCGAAGGCGACGTTCGCGGTGAGGGGCGAGTTCGACGGCAAGCGGATCAAGCTGACCGGGGAGACGTCCGACCGCAGGTACCACGACCGGCTGATTGACATGCTGGTGGCGATGAAGCTGTATTCGATCAGCAACGAAATCCAGATCCCGAAGGCCAAGTAGGTCCCGCCCGGCAGGCCCGGCAGGCGGGACCTACTGATTCGCCCCGCCCGGCGCGGGAGCCGGGGGTGGGCTGCCCGCCGCGGCCTTGCCCTTTCCGCCCGACCCGAATGCCAGGGCCAGCGCCCCGATCAGGAGGATCGTCCCGACCGTCCCGCCGATCCACAGCCATTTCCTCCGCCCCGCCAGTTGTTCGTTCCATTTGCCGTCCGTTTGCCCCTGCGGATTTGGGGTGTTCCGGACGGCGGTCGCGCGTGTTGGCGGAGTGCTAACCGGACCAGGCGCGACATTTCCGCCAGCCGGCGCGGACAGCCACGGTTTCAGGGCCTTGATCACTTCCTTCGCCGACTGGTACCGGTCCTCCTTCCGCTTGGCCATCATCTTGACGACCACGTCGGCCATTTTCGGTGGGGCTTTCTCGCGCAGCGTATCGACCAGCTCGGCCGGGTCGCGCATCTGGTGCTGGGCCATCTTCTGGGTCGTCGTGCCGGTGAACGGGGGCCGGCCGGTGAGCAAGGCGTACAGCGTCGCCCCGAGGCTGTACACGTCGCTCCGCGCGTCCACCGGCTCGCCAAGCAATTGCTCCGGGGACATGAAGTCCGGAGTGCCGGTGATTTGGTTCTGGCTGAGCAGCCCGGTCAGGTTGTCCTGCTCGTTGCGGACCGACCGCGTCAGGCCCATGTCGAGGATCTTGACCGTGCCGTCCTTCGTGACCATCAGGTTGCCCGGCTTGACGTCGCGGTGGACGAGCCCCTTCTGGTGGGCGTGCTCGAGGGCGGCCGCGGCCTGGACCGCATACCGGGCCGCCTGGACGTAGCTCAAGTGCCCGGTCTCCTTCAGCATCGTCTGCACATTGGTGCCGTCCACGTACTCCATGACCAGGTAATGGATGCCGGCCCCCTGGCCGATGTCGTAAAGGCGGATGATGTTCGGGTGGTCGAGGGCGGCCGCCGAGCGGGCCTCGCGGAGGAACCGGTCTAAGGCCAGCTGGTCGCGCGCGTGTTCGCCCGGCAGGACTTTGAGGGCCACCTTCCGGCCGAGCGCGGTGTGTCGGGCCAGGTACACGATCCCCATCCCGCCCTCGCCGATCGGGTTCTGAATCATGTACGGGCCGATGATGAACCCCCGCGACTTGCCGGCCAGGAGCATCTGGGCCTGGTACTGGGTGAGCAGGCCGCGCTTGATCAGCCCGACGGCGCATGCCTTCGGGTCGGCCGGGAGGCGCCTCGGATCCGGGAACAGCTCGGCGACTTTCGCCTCACTGACCAGCCCGCTCTTGCGAAGCAAGCCGAGGAACTCGCTGGCAGTGGCGGGCACTTGCATGCGCGTCGGGGGCGGACGGGGCGGGAGAAACGGCGGCGGGAAAGGGCTTCCGCAACTCTAGAACATGTTCGCCCCAAACGGGATCGGTCACATGTCGCCGATTCCGTACGGGCGAGGCCGTCCAGCTGGCCGTTCGAAATCAGTGGATTGCAGAGACTTAGGTCCCGCGACGCCGGTTATGCCACGACGCCGGCCGTCCGCAACTCGGCAAGCGTGGCCGCGTCGAGCCCGAGAAGCTCGCCGAGCACCGCGTCGGTGTGCTCGCCGAGTCCGGGCGGGAATGTCGGGGCCGGCAAGTCGGCCCCGGCGACATGGAATGGTGAGCCGATCAGGTGCACCGGCCTTCCGGCCGGGTCGGTCACGCGCACCTTCATCCCCCGCGACAGGACTTGCTCGTTAGCGAACACGGCCGCGTAGTCGTTGACCGGCGCGTACGGCACCCGCGCCTTCTCGAGCCGCGCCGACCAGTCGGCGACGGTCCGCGTCCGGAAGATCGCGTCCAGCTTCGGGAACAGCTCGTCGCGGTTCTGGACTCGCAGCGGGTTGGTCGTGAACCGCGGGTCGCGGGCGAGGTCGGGGGCCTCGGCGGCGGCGCAGAAGTTCTGCCACTGGGAGTCATTGCCGACGTTGAGGGCCACCCACCCGTCGCGGGCCGCGAACACGGCGTACGGGACGATCTGGAAGTGTGTGTTCCCGGGTCGCGGCGGGACTTTCCCGGTCAAGAGGTACGCCTGGGCCAGGTTGATCTGGGCGGCGATGGCGCAGTCGAGCAGGGCGAGATCGATGTGATACCCGTGCCCGGACCGGTCGCGGGCCCGCAGGGCGGCCAGGATGCCCACGGCCGCGTACATGCCGGTGAGGACGTCGGTCACGGCCACGCCGACCTTGGACGGCGGCCCCTCGACCGGCCCGGTCACGGACATGAGCCCGCTCATGGCCTGGATGGCGAGGTCGTACCCGGGTTCGGCGTGCATCGGGCCGGTGTGACCGAATCCGGTAATCGAGCAGGCGATCAGTCGCGGGTGCCGGGCGAGGACGTCTTTCGGGGTGAGGCCCAACTTCTCCAAGCTGTCGGTGCGGAAGTTCTCGATGAGCACGTCGCACCGGTCGAGCAGCTCGTGGAACAACCGCAGCCCCTCGGGCTTCGCCAGGTCCAGGGCGAACGCGCGCTTGTTGCGGTTGCAGCACAGGTAATAAGCGCTCATCAGGGCGTCGTGGAATGGCGGGCCCCACGAGCGGGTGTCGTCGCCCTGCCCTGGGCGTTCGAGCTTGATGACTTCGGCCCCGAGGTCGCCGAGGAGCTGGCCGCAGAACGGCCCGGCGAGGACGCGGGAGGCGTCGAGGACTTTGAGACCGGCAAGGGGAGAAGGCATGAGAAGTTTGAGACGGAAAGGAGAAAGTCAGCGGTGAGGCGCCATTGCCATCACTGCTGACTTTCTACTTTCCGCCTCGGACTTGTCCGGACAGGTTATTGCCCGTTCCGCTCGTTGCCGCGAGAGCGGCCGGACAACTCGGCTCGTAGCCGTTCCACCTCCGCTTCGGCCGCCGCCCGGGCTTCCGCCCGCGTCGGCAATCGGAGCCCCGTCTCCGGGTCCACCAACCGCAACTGCTTAACGTCCGGCTCGAGAATGAGGTTGAGCTGCCGGCTCCGCAGTCGACCGTCCTTCAGGCGCATCGGCCGGTACTGTCCGCCCACAAGGCGGTAGCCCTGGAACGGCGGGGTCAGGTAGTCCCCGTACGGGTCAAACTGGAAGTACTCCGGAACCCGCAGGACGTCCCGGTACAGGGCGTGTTTCTTGTGCGTGTCCTCGCGGCGGGTGGACGAGGACGTCAATTCGATTACCACGCTTGGCCCGCGGCCTTCCTCCCACAGGAGGTAGTTCTCCCGGACTTGCTTCGGCACGCCGAACACGATGAACACGTCGGGCGACACGTGACGCCGCTTGTTCCCCTCCTCGTAGAAGAGGAGTAGGTTACCGGACACGTACACGTCGGGATCGTCCGCGAACCAGTCCTCAAGCGCCTGGAGCAAGTCGATCATCAGCAGGCGGTGCAGATCGGTCTCGGCCATCGGGCGACCGTCCGAGGTGGGATACGCGTTGGTCCGGACCGGCGACCCGGTGGCGATTCGTGACACGGTCGAGCCCTCCGCGGAGGCATGCCCCGGTATTGTAACCGGCCGCGATCCGCCTCAACACATCGCCGTCTTCCGCTTGACCCCCGCCCGCCCGGACTTTTCCACCTTCCGGATGTACTCCAGGGCGTTCGGCACCTTGCAGTCCGTCTCGCCCATGTCCACCTTGACGTGGCCGATCTGCTCGGCTGCGGCCTTCGCCCTGGGCGCCAGCGGTAACATATAGCTCCCGACCGCGATCACGAACCCATTCATCACATACCGGACCCGGTTCGGCGCTTGGTGAATCCCGGTCGCAACCCGGTCGAGCAAGTCGGCCAGCTCGTCGAGGTCGAGCTCCTCGTCCGGCTTGATCGCGACCAGGCTCGACCAGGTGGCCCAGCCGCTGAGCGCGATAGACTCCTTCGGGGAATCGATCCACTCCCGGGCCAGCTCGGCCCCGAACAGTGACTCGGCGGCCACCCACGGGACCGTGTATTCACTGGTCATCGGCCACGTCGCCTTCTTCGCCCACTTCTGCAGTTGGGCCCTGGTCATCTTTGGCGGGTCGCTGATCAGCCCGGCCAGGTACATCGCCTCCGAGATACCGGTGTCGAACAGGGCCAAGGCCAGCGCGTGGTCCTTCTTGACGCGCTTCTGGATCTTCTTCAAATCCCCGACCTTGACGCCGAAGACCGGCTCTTTGGCCCCGTGCCGGAGGAAGATCTTCTTGATGCCCTCGCTACCCATCGCCTTGAGTTCGGCGACCACCTGATCGACGGTCATGGGATTGGCCTTTTGCTCGTGACGGGAGTCAAACCGGCTGGCGGGACCAGAAAACGAAGTCGGTTATTGCAGGCTGCCCGCCGGCCGCGCGGACCAGGGTCGCGATCTGCCCGCGGTGGTAATTCGAGTGGCCAAACAGCTGGGTGAGAATGTCCTCGACGCGGCTGCGGAAGCTCCCGCCGTCCAGGCTGCGATACTCGAAGTCACGGGCCAACTCCGTGTCGGTCAGCTTCGCCAGATACTCGGTCCACTGGACCTGCGTGGTGCGAAGTGAGGCGGTCACGTCCTCGAGACTCGCGCCCTGCGGAAACAGGGCGGGCGGGCCGTCCGAGGTCGCCCCGAACCGGTACAGCCAGATGCGCCGGCCGCCGATGATGTGGGCCAGCAGGTCAACCGCCTTGAGGTAGGCCGGCGACGACCGCTGATCGGCCGGGACAGTCGCGAGTGAGGCGAGGACCAGGTCGTGAGCGTTCTTCTCGTACTCGAACCATCGGCGGTAGCGGGCGGGCATCGTGTCGGACATCGGCAGTCTCCTGGATTAGTCGCGACCGTCCGCGACTCGCGACGCCGGGCGGCCGGGGAGCATGGTTCGGTCCGGTTCGGCCGAGGCCGGCGGGAGGACGGCGGCGGGCGGGGACGCGGGCCGGGTCTGTACGACCGGGGCCGGGTCGGCGGGCGGCGGGTCCTTCTGGAAGAAGAGGACGGCCACGGCCAACACCAGTCCCACACCGGCCAACAGGCCGAGCTTGGCGTCGGTGGGCATTTCGTCAGACTCCGGGTGTGGATTGGGGGGTAATTCTACCCGGAGTATCGCGGCGCCCCAGGTCGGTTGCGCGCCGGCTGCCCCGGACTTGAGGCAAAATCGGATTGCCCGTCCCTCGACCGCCCGCCAGAATGCGCCTCTTCCGGGGATCGGGCAGACCCGGCCCATCCGCTACAGGGCGACCCGGCCCGAAATGCGGAGGGCCGGCCATGCCGGATCTCGGGGTTCTACTACTGCCGGCCGCCGGCATCGTCATCACAGCGGCCGTGTATGGGATCTATCGCGGGGTGGATGTCCGGCTCGCCCTCCTCCTGGCCGCGTTGCACGGGGACGTCGCCCCCATCCTCCGCGAGTTCCTCGCCACGCTCAGCAACGAGAGGATCGTCGTCCCCATCTGCACTGCGATGGGGTTCGCCTACGCTGTTCTGATTCTTGCGCTGGCGGGTCGAGCGGCGCTCTTCCGAATTGGCGCCGGCCGAAAGTTCAACGACAAAAGTGATCAATCTCCGGGTCAATGTGCTGCGTGTACTCGTCCCGATGGTACCCCTCGTCTTGCTGGACCTGACCGGCAAGCCGATCCAGGCGCTTTATGTCCCGGAGTCGTGGCTCGTCGCTGACCCAGTCGCCGGCCAGAAGGACCGGCACTACGAAACGCGGCTGATCGCATGTCCGCAAAGCTGACCGGCACCGACTCATTCCGGCTCGCGAAACGAGTGGCAGGTCCGCTGCTGGTCAGCCTGGCGGTCGTGATCCTGGTGCGGATGGGGCGGGTGGTGTGAAGCGAGGCGCTTGACCGCGGCCCGGCACGCGCGGACAAGCATCATCCGACTGGCCTCGCTCGCGTATTACCGGTCACCTCCTCCGACCGAGACCGTCCCCCACGATCCCTCACAGCCACGGGCAGCCCCCGACGTCCGCATCTCCAAGATCGGCTTGCCACCGGAGTCAAGCCGTGGGGGTTCGTCTACCACGACTTCTTTCTCTACTTGAAGGACGACGCCCAGTTCGTCATCAACTGACACCGCTGGGGCGCGTGGGGTGTGACCTTCAACATGGACGAAGTGGGGCTGGCCGAGATCCTGGCCAGCATGTGTGATAACGAGCCCCGTGTCCGGGCGATCTTTGAGCGGCTCGACCAGAAGCATCGGAGCGACGCGGACGACGTGTCCTGCGCATCTGTGAACAAGATGCGCGCGAACCCCGAGGGAGCGGCAGCGCTCCAGAGGATGCGTCGCGGGCCGCTCATCCCGCTGCCCATCGGGCTCATGGACGGGGGCTGGACGACAGCCGAGGGGCGAGCGGGCATCGATAACCTGCGGGCGCTTTGAGCGAGTGGGAGGCCCGTGCCATCGGCGGCCGCGCGCGGGGAAAAAGTTGCCCATCGCGTGACGAATTTGACCATACCGATGTCGGGGACGGGCTTTAGCTATTTTTCAATTTCGCCGGAAAAACCGCTTGCGGCGACTGACGACCACGGTATATTCTTCACTTGACAGATTGGGACCCTGGCGATGTGGTTGAGATTCCTTGAATCAGAACACTTCCTCAGGTCGGGCGGTCGGTTCACTCCTGCGGTGATCGCAAAGGCCCATTTCCCCGTCTCGCCAACGTCGCGCGTCCTCGCCGCGACCTGACAACGCCTCCCGCCGGGGCAGGAAGGCCGGCCGGCGCCGTACAAACCCTGGATTCGTTTGTCTGTTGGGTGCCCGGACCCGGCGCAACACAGTCGCTCGCGGGTCGGGCGTTGGCGGCGCAACCCGGCCGCCCCGGAGAAGGTGTGACGATGGTGAACATTTACGTGGGCAACCTCGCGTGGAGTTGCACTAACGACGACCTGATGCAGCTGTTCAGCCAACACGGGACCGTGGCCCGGGCCCAGGTCATCCTGGACCGGGAGACCGGGCGGTCGCGGGGCTTCGGGTTCGTCGAAATGGCGAACGAGGCCGAGGCCAAGGCGGCGGTCGAAGCCTTGAACAACTTCAACTTCCAGGGTCGGCCCCTGACGGTCAACGAGGCCCGGCCCCGCGAGCCCCGCCAAGGCGGATTTGGCGGCGGCGGGGGCGGTGGCGGCCGCGGCGGCTACGGCGGCGGCGGGGGTGGCGGCGGCTACGGCAACCGCGGCGGCCGGTACTGATTCCCGTATAATTGATTGAGCACCCACCGAACCCGGCCCACCCGTGGGCCGGGTTCTTGTCTCTGCGGAGGCGACCACCGGCACGAACGGAGGGCGACGTCCCCCATGGCGAAAGAAGAGTCAATCGAGGTCGAGGGCCGGGTCAAGGAGGCGCTGGCCAACACACAGTTCCGCGTCGAGCTGGACATCGGCGGCGAGGTCATCGCCCACGTCGCCGGCAAGATGCGTAAGAATTTCATCCGCATCATCCCGGGCGACCGGGTCAAGGTAGAAATCTCACCGTACGACCTGACCCGCGGCCGCATCGTGTACCGGGCCCGGTAGGCGCGTCGATGCCGCGCCGACTTGAGGCAAAATTTACATTCACACCCTTGACAACCGGCTCCGGTTGTGAGACCTTACCCCTCCCTTTGACATCCCGCCCCGCTGACCAAGGAGGGTCACACATGTTCTACCAAACCGAATCGAAGGCCCAGGGCTGGCGCGCGATGGCCAAGTTCGAAGACGGCCGCGAGGCGCTATTGTTGATCGGCCGGTCCTCCACCCAGGTCCGCTCCGGGTACGTCGAGTCGTTCAACGACCTGCTCGACGACGAGGAGCGGGAGCAGGTGGTGTCCATCTCCCTGCAGCGCTGGCACGGCGCCCCGGACGCCGGCACGTGGGAGCACCAAAGCTCGCTGAAGGTCCCGGCCACGGCCCCGAAGATGGCCCGGCTCGCCGCCTGACGGCGCGCGGAGAATTGCGACGGCGAGCGGAGCGGCGTCAGCCGCCCGATCTTGTC